>NZ_JAFCTQ010000019.1:0-122044 GCF_049896105.1 Janthinobacterium sp. PSPC3-1
GGCATTCGGCGTGCTCAGGTCGGGAAAAATATTTGATCCAACCTTGCACAACGCTTGACGGGGATAACAGTATCTACCCGACCTACTTGATGGGTAACTCAACGTTTTTCTGGTCAAAGAACAGCGTCTGGATCTTCTCGCCGTCCTGCACATTGAGGGTATTGCGCTGGCCGGGCAGGAAATCGGTCAGCAGCTGGTGGTGGATGCGGGCGCCGGGTGCCAGGCGGGTGCGGGGGATCTCCTGGAAGATCACCACATTGTCGGCATTGACCTTGATGCCGACCCAGTCCAGGCGCAGGCGCTTGCCGTTGGCGGCCGTGATATGAAACTGCTTTTCCACGTAGCGGCGCAGCGCCGCTTCGCTGTCTTTCTGGCCCAGGTCGAACTGGCGCTGGTAGACCTGGGTCAGCAGCGCCTCGACGTCGTGGCCGGTATAGGTGTGGACGATTTCCGTGCTGCCGCTGGACGGGTTGTAGCTGATGTCGGCGATGCCCATATGGTAGTTATGGGCGAAGGCAGCCGTGCTGGCCACGGCCAGGGTCAGGGCCAGCAGGGTAGCCTTGATCACGACTCGCCGTCCTTGTCGCCCGCTGCGCCTTTGGCTTTCAAGGGTGTATTAAAGTCGCGCATCAGGTTTTCCTTGGGCGACTTCTCGCTCTTGAACAGTTCCAGGCGCGACGGCGTCAGCTTGCGCGGCCAGCTGTTGTTGCTGGTGTCGATGTCGGCCGTTTCCCAGTACGGGTCCTGCACCAGGCCCACTATCGGTTCGTCCGTGATGACGACCTTGGTGATTTTCTTCGGCGAGTAGCGCCACACTTCGGCCGGTACGCGCTCGATGTATTTCTTGCCGCTTTTCAGTTCGATCTCGAGGATCAAGGGCATCACCATGCCGCCCAGGTTGGACAGGTCGACCAGGTACAGATGCTTGCCCTGTTTCAGCAGCTCTTTTTCCCACGGTTCCAGGCTGGCGATCGCTTCGGCGTAGGCGTTGCGGTCCTTGTTGGTGACGGTGTAGTCGTCGTGCTGGTTATAGAAATCCTTCAGCTCCGGGTGCGCGTCGACCCGGCGCGGCATGCCCTTGTTGGCGCGGTCGGTGACGGATTCCGGCTGGGCCGCTTTCTGCGCCTTCTTCCAGGCTTTTTCCGTTTCCGGATTTTTGCTGCTTACGCCGTATTCGCTGATGCCGTCGATGCTGATGTCGACCGCATCGGTGGTGTAGAACCAGCCGCGCCAGAACCAGTCCAGGTCGGTGCCGGAGGCGTCTTCCATGGTGCGGAAAAAGTCGGCCGGCGTGGGGCGCTTGAACTTCCAGCGCTGCGCATATTCCTTGAAGGCGTAGTCGAACAGCTCGCGGCCCAGAATGGTTTCGCGCAGGATGTTCAGGCCGGCCGCCGGCTTGGCGTAGGCGTTGTTACCGAACTGCAGCAAGGATTCGGAATTGGTCATGATCGGCACCTGGTCGCGGCTACGCATGTAGTCGACGATCTCGCGCGGCTCGCCACGCGAGGCCGGATAATTTTCTTCCCATGCCTGCTGCGCCAGGTACTGCACGAAGGTGTTCAGGCCCTCGTCCATCCAGGTCCACTGGCGCTCGTCCGAGTTGATGATCATCGGATAGTAGTTGTGGCCCACCTCATGGATGATCACGCCGATCAGGCCATATTTGGTGCGCTTCGAATACGTCAGCTCGCCCGTCTTTTTATCCTTGACGGGGCGCGGGCCGTTGAACGAAATCATCGGGTATTCCATGCCGCCCACCGGGCCGTTGACGGAGATCGCGGTCGGGTACGGATAGTCGATGCTGTACTTGTTGTACTGTTCGATGGTGTGGACGATGGCCTGCGTGCTGTATTTTTCCCACAGCGGATTGCCTTCCTTCGGATAGTAGGACATGGCCATCACGTCGCTGCCGTCCTTCTTGTAGCCTTGCGCATCCCAGATGAACTTGCGGCTCGAGGCCCAGGCGAAATCGCGCACATTGGCGGCCTTGAAATGCCAGGTCTTCTGCGCGCGGCTGACCGATTTTTCGGCCGCTTCGGCTTCCTTCTGCGTGACGATGATCACCGGCTTGTCGCTGGTGCGCGCCTTTTCCAGGCGCTCGCGCTGGGCCGGCGTGAGGACATCCTGCGGGTTTTGCAGTTCGCCCGTGGAGGCCACCACATGGTCGGCCGGCACCGTCAGCTGCACGTCGTAGTCGCCGAATTCCAGCGTGAATTCGCCCGAGCCCAGGAACTGCTTGTGCTGCCAGCCGGCCGCATCGTAGTAGGCGGCCATGCGCGGGAACCACTGCGCCACTTCGAACAGCGCGTTCTTGTCCTCGGCAAAATACTCGTAGCCGGCGCGCCCGCCCAGCACCTTCTGTTCGTTGATGCGGTAGTCCCAGTCGATCTGGAATACGAAATCCTGGCCCGGTTTCAAGGGTTGCGGCAGGTCGATGCGCATCATGGTGCGGTTGATGACGTGCTTCAAAGGCTGGCCATCGGCGCCCTTGAGCGCACGGATATTGAAGCCGCCCTGGAAGTCGCCGCGCGCCAGGATGCCGCGCAGGCCTTCGAATTTCATGGTGTCTTCGCCGGCCGTCTTGGCCCAGGCCTGGCGCGAGGGCGCAGTGGCCATGCGGCGCGCGTCGGAGTCCGGCTTGTAGATATTCTGGTCCAGCTGCACCCACAGATAGCCCAGGGTATCGGGCGACTTGTTGTGATAGGTGACGGTGCCGCTGCCGGTGATCTCGCGTTTCGCTTCGTCGAGCGTGGCGCGGATGGTGTAGTCGGCGCGCTGCTGCCAGTAGGCGTGGCCGGGCGCGCCGGAGGCGGTGCGGTAGGTGTTCGGGGTGGGCAGCAATTCTTCCAGCTGGCGGAACTTGTCGTCGAAGGGCTCGGCGGCAAAGGCGGAAACGGTAAAGCAAAAAGCCAGGCAGGCCGCGGAGCCGGAAAGAATGCGCATGTTCACCCTGATATTGTTGTAAAGAAATAGTGGCGACTATTCTAAACGCAGGGGAGGGTCGGCCTTGTATCGATTTGTAATAAAGAAAGGCGAATTTTATGCCAGCTTTTGGCTGGCGCCGTGCATGCCGGGATTCGCCTTATTTTGCTTGGAAAAAGCGCCGGTTTACTCACTTTTCATCAGGCTGGCACGCAACTGGTCGAGCTGTTGTTTCATATCTACAACTTGCGCCACGCTGCACTGGCTGGCCGTCAAAATCGCTTCCGGCAGCAGCGCCGCCTGCTCGCGCAACTCGCTGCCCGCGTCCGTCAGCGTGATGATGACTTGTCGCTCGTCGCTGGCGGCGCGCGTGCGGTTCAACAGGCCGGCCTGCTCCATGCGCTTGAGCAGGGGCGTGAGGGTGGCCGAGTCGAGGAACAGGCGCTCGCCCACCTCGGACACGCTCAGGCCGTCGCGCTCCCACAACACCATCATCACCAGGTATTGCGAATAGGTCAGGCCCAGCTTGCGCAGGAGCTTGCGGTACAGCTTGTTCATGGCAAGCGAGGTCGAGTACAGCGCGAAGCACAGCTGGCTGTCCAGGCGCGGCACCTGGTGCAGGGGGTTGTTGGTATCCATCTGCACAGTATATATAGCGCGCGATCTAATTACAAGCGATTTGCAATCAAGTTGCAAGCGACGCCAGTGCGGCCAGCGCTGGCGCATCGAGCGTCAGTCCACCGGCGGCGACGTTTTCACGCAGATGGGCCACCGACGAGGTGCCGGGGATCACCAGCATGTTCGGCGCGCGCTGCAGCAGCCAGGCCAGCGCCACCTGCATCGGTGTCGCCTGCAGGCTGGCCGCCACCTGGCTCAAGGCATCGGACTGCAGCGGCGAAAAACCGCCGAGCGGGAAGAAGGGGACATAGGCGATGCCTTGCGCGGCCAGGCTGTCGATCAGCGCGTCGTCGACCCGGTGCGCCAGGTTGTAGTGATTCTGCACGCAGACAATCGGCGTGATGGCCTGCGCTTCGGCCACTTGCGCCGCATCGACATTGGACAGGCCGATATGGCGTACCAGCCCTTCCTGCTGCAGCTTTGCCAGCGCGGCCAGCGGCTCGGCCAGCGAGGAGCCGTCGGCGCCGTCCAGCCCGGGTGCGCGCAGGTTGACCACGTCGAGCACATCGAGGCCCAGGTTGCGCAGGTTGTCGTGCACGGCGTCGCGCAGTTGCTGCGGCGAGGCGGCCGGCAGCCAGGACTGGTCGGCGCCGCGCACGAAGCCGATCTTGGTGACGATGGCGAGACCGTCGCGGTAAGGGTGCAGCGCTTCGCGGATGATCTGGTTGGTGATGTGCGGGCCATAAAAATCCGAGGTGTCGATATGGTTGATGCCCAGCTCGATGGCCTCGCGCAGCACGGCCACGGCGGCGGCGCGGTCTTTCGGCGGACCCCACACGTGGGGGCCGGCCAGCTGCATGGCGCCGTAGCCGATGCGGTTGAAAACGAGATCGGAACCGGCGGGCGTGAACTGGTGCTGATTGGGAGAATAGGTGGTCATGGCTGCTCCTGTGGGGTGGATCGGGATACGGGAACAGTCATGGTAGCGCCGATGGCGCTGTGTGATAATCGGGGCAATCGCGCACAGGCTGTGCGCATTTACGCACAATCATATGCATCCATCCAGTCCTTCCATGGCCGACCTGGCCACCTTTGCCCAAGTACCCCAGCACCAGGGTTTTCGCCAGGCCGCGCGCCTGTCCGGCCAGTCGGCGTCGGCCATGAGCGAGGCGGTGCGCCGCCTGGAGCAGCAGCTGGGCATCCGCCTGCTGCTGCGTACCACGCGCAGCGTGACGCCGACCGAGGCTGGCGCGCTGCTGCTGTCGCGCCTGCGGCCCGCCTTGAGCGAGGTGGCCGGCGCGCTCGATGTGCTGAACGATTTGCGCGACAGTCCGCGCGGCAGCTTGCGCCTGAACGTGCCGGTCAACGCGGCGCGCTTCTTCCTGCAGCCGATGGTTGACCAATTCCTGCGCGCCTACCCGCACATCGTGCTGGAACTGGTGGTCGATAATAATTTCGTCGATATCGTCGCCAGCGGCTGCGACGCCGGCATCCGCTATGGCGAGCGGCTGGAACAGGACATGATCGCCATCCCGATCGGCCCGCGCACGCAGCGTTTCGCGGTGGCGGGCGCGCCGTCCTACCTGGCGCGGCGCGGCGTGCCGGCGCATCCGCGCGACCTGCTGCAGCATGACTGCCTGCTGGGGAAATTCTTGAGTGGCGCGATTCCGGCGTGGGAATTCGAGCGCGACGGGCAGAAGGTGAGCGTGGAGCCCGGCGGACCGATTATCGTCACGCCGACGGCCTTCGATTTTGCGGTCAGCATGGCCATCGCCGGCCATGGCCTGGTGTATCTGTTTGAAGAATGGCTGCAGCCGCATATCGATGCGGGCCAGCTGCAGCCGGTGCTGGAGGACTGGGCGATGCCGTTTCCCGGCCCGTTTCTATACTATGCGGGCCGGCGCCATCTGCCGGCGCCGCTGCGCGCGTTTATCGATTTCGTGCAGGCCAATTTTGCTCAATCGGCGTAGCGCTGGCGCAGCAGGTGCAGCATCGCCACATTCTGCTGCCACGCATCGGCAACCGGCTGCTGCGTCCAAGGCAGCGTTTGCAGATACGGCGCCGGGCCGAATTCGGGCGTAAACGTCAGCAGTTCGGCGCCGGCCGCGCGTCGCAGCGCCACGATCTGGTCCCACCAGGACAGGTGGGCGTCCAGCGCCTCCCTGGCTTCCGGTGCGCGGAAGTCGGCCACCTGCGGCCCTTGCGCATGGCCCACGCGCGCATGGATATGGCGCACCTGGGGCAGGGTGCGGGCCAGCGTGTGCGGTTGATCGGCCAGCAGCGATTCGCAGGCGCAGCACCAGTGCGACAGGTCGGCCGTCAGGGGCAACTGCGGGAACTGGTCCAGGTAGGGCAGCAGCAGCATCGGGTGGCCGCTGAAACGGCTGCGGTGGATTTCATGCACGATGGGCACGCCGTGCCTGTCCGAAATGGCGGCTGCCAATTCGATCAGTTCGGCGTTTTGCGCCTGGCTGTAGTAATCCTTGCCCGTGTGCGTGTTGACCAGCACGGGGCGCGCCAGGCAGGCGTTCTCCAGCAGTTCGGCCAGCGCGGCGCGATGCTGCTTGAAATCGCTGTGGAACACGGTCTCCCACTGCGCGGCGATCAGGGCCAGGCCGGCGTCGGCGATGCGGCCGGTCCACTCCTCGCGCAGGGCCACGTCCAGCGGCAGCGACATCTCGATGCCGTCGAAACCGGCCGCCAGCACCTTGTCGATAAACACGGCGGCCGGCAGCTCGTTATTGCCCCACTGCGGCGCAAAAATCTGGATACGCATTACTCGAAACCCCGCACCGGCAACGAGGCGTCGCGCTGTATCCAGTTATGCGCCGCGTATTCGGTCTGGCCGTCGGTGGCGTGTAGCGTATAGGCGTGGCGCGAGACGGGCGAGCGGTTCGGCGCGCTGTAGTGCGGCAGCAGGCCGTGGAAGCAGACCAGGGCGCCGGCCTTGACTTCCAGTGGCACGGCGGTGCTGTCGTCGGGCCAGGGCGTCGCATCGAGTTTTTCCACGCGTACCTGGTCGCCGTTGCGGATAAAGCGTTCGCGCAGCGGGCCGCGGTGGCCGCCCGGTTCGGCCCACAGGCAGCCGTTGTCCAGGGTCGCGTCTTCCAGCGCGAACCAGAAGGTGGTCACGCTGATCGGCGTGGTTTCAAAATAGGTGGCGTCCTGGTGCCAGCGCACTTCGCCGCCGATGCCGGGCTGCTTGAAGATATACATCGATTGCCACACTTGCGCGTCGGCCAGGCCCAGGTCGCGCGCCACTTGCGCCAGTGCCGGATCGGCGGAAAAAGCGCGGAACACGGGGTCCAGGTCGTGCATGGCGTGGCCGATCTTGTTGATCGACAGCGACTTGGCCTGCTTCAGCTGGCCGTCCGGGCCGAACGCTTCTTCTTCAAAAAAGCAGCGGATGGTGTTGTCGGAGGCGAGAAAATAATCGTTGGTGTTTTTCGCCTGATCGCGCGTGGTGAAAATCGACTGGCTGACGCTGGGATCGAATTCGTTGACAATCTGCTCGGCGCGCGCACGCAGGGCGGCGATTTCATCGAGGCTCTTGAAGCCGGGCAGCACCAGGTAGCCGTCGCGTTGGTATTGTTCTTTTTGTTCAAGTGTCAGCATGGCGGCGGCTCCGGAAGGTGATGGAAGACGCCATTGTAGGATGGGTGTGCATGGCAAACAATCGATCATCGGTTGACAGATTGTCGCCAAAACGCAGACAATCTTTGATATGGATCAATTGCAAGCGATGGAAATTTTCGTGGAAGTGGCGCAGCAGCGCAGCTTCACCGTGGCCGGCCAGCGCCTGGGCCTGTCACGCGCCATGGTCAGCAAGACCATCATGCAGCTGGAAGACAAGCTCAACGCCCGCCTGCTGCACCGCTCGACGCGCGAAGTGAGTTTGACCGATGCGGGGCGGGCTTATCTGGCGCCGTGCATGGCCACCGTCAGCCAGGCGCAGGAAGCGGCCCGTTCGGTGGCGCAGGTGGTGCAAACGGGCGCGGCGCTGGCCGGGCCGCTGCGCATCCAGGCGCCGTCCAGTTTTGGCAGCGCCTGGCTGGCCGACGCGGTGGCCCGCTTCAGCCTGCTGCATCCGCAACTGCGGGCCGAACTGTTTGTCGACGATGCGCTGCTCGATCCGATACGCCACGGCTTCGACTTGACCATCCGCGTCGGCGGCATTCCCGACAGCAGCGCGCTGGCCATGCGCCCGCTGGCGCCGTGCCGCGCCGTGCTGTGCGCCAGCCCCGCCTACCTGGCGCAACAGGGCATGCCGCAAACGCCGCAAGATTTATTGCACCACCAGTGCCTGCATTTCAGCCACCTGACCGATGGCACCAACTGGCATTTTCAGCGGGACGAGGGAGGCCAGCGTGAGGAGGTGAGCGTGCGCGTGCAGGCGGGCTTTACGGCCAATAACGGCCTGGTGCTGCAGCAGGCCGCAAAGCAGGGCCTGGGCATCGTCTACAGCACCACGTTTCTTGCCTGGCGCGCGTTGCTTGATGGCAGCCTGGTGCCGGTGCTGGCCGGCTGGTCGCTGCCGCTGAACTACCTGAGCGCGCTGTATCCGGCCAGCCGCCAGTTGTCGCCCAAGGTGCGCGCCCTGATCGACTTCCTGGTGCTTGAGTACCAGCCGGTGCCGCTATGGGACCGCGAGCTGGCGGCGGCCGGGATTGTGTAGCTACGCCGCCAGACGCTGGCGCTCGCGCCTTGGCGCAGTGGGCCGCTGCAAGGCCGGCGTGCTGGCGGCACCGGTCTTGAACACCGCCATCGCCTGCGCCAAGGTACCCGCCTGCTGCTGCATGCTTTCGGCCGCCGCCGACGATTGCTCGACCAGCGCCGCGTTCTGCTGGGTCATTTGATCCATCTGCGTGATGGCCATGTTGACCTGCTCGATGCCGGCGCTTTGCTCGGCGCTGGCGGCCGTGATCTCCGCCATGATGTCGGCCACCTGGCGCACGCTGGTGACGATTTCTTCCATGGTCTTGCCCGCCTCGTCGACCAGTGCGCCGCCCTGCTCGATCTGGCTGACGGAGTCGCCGATCAGGGTCTTGATTTCCTTGGCCGCACCGGCGCTGCGCTGGGCCAGGTTGCGCACTTCGGTGGCGACCACGGCAAAGCCGCGTCCTTGCTCACCGGCGCGCGCCGCTTCCACCGCCGCGTTCAGTGCCAGGATATTGGTCTGGAAGGCAATGCCGTCGATCACGCCGATAATGTCGGCGATCTTGCGCGAGCTGTCCTTGATGCCGTTCATGGTGGTCACCACCTGCTCGACCACGCTGCCGCCGCGACCGGCCACGCCGCTGGCCGAAATCACCAGTTGATTGGCCTGGCGCGCATTGTCGGCATTTTGCCGCACGGTGGACGTCAGCTCTTCCATCGAGCTGGCGGTTTCCTCCAGTGAACTGGCTTGCGATTCGGTGCGGCTCGACAGGTCGGCATTGCCGGCGGCGATTTCCTGCGAGGCCGTATTGATGGTGTCGCTCGAGCCGCGCACCTCGCTGACCATGCCCGATAGCTTGCCGTTCATCTCGCCCAGCGCGCGCAGCAGTTGCCCCGCTTCGTCGCGCGCCGAGCTGGTGACGGTGGAGGTCAGGTCGCCATCGGCCACCTGGCGCGCCAGCTGCACCGCTTTTGCCAGCGGTACCGTGATCGAGCGCGCCAGCAGCGACGCGCATACCAGCACGAACAGCACCATCAGCACCGTCAGGGCCAGCATCAGGTTGCGGCTGGTTTCATAGATCTGCTGGATTTCCTGCGCGCGGCGGTTGAGGTCGTCGCGTTCGTATTGCAGCAGCTCTTTGATCTTGTCCGCATAGTTTTTTGCTACCGGAGAAAATTTGCTGTCGACCAGGGTCGAGGCTTTTTCGGATTCGCCCTGTTTTTTCAGCGCCAGCACTTCGTCGCGCGACGACAGGTATTGCTTGCGCAGTTCACCGAGCTCGCCCCATATCTTTTGTTCTTCCGGCGTATTGATGGATGGCTCGATCAGTTTTTGCAATTCCGACGAGTTGCGCGTCGATTCGGCGATATCGGCGGCGAAGAATTCGTTGAGCGAACCGTCGCTGCTCTTGGCAATCGCCAGGCTGCGGCGCACGCCTGCAAATACATTGCGGTACCAGTCGCTGATATGGCGCTCGCTGGCCAGCGGTTCGTCCAGCAACTGGCGGGTCGACTCGGCCACCGTGTGCAGGCGGGCAATACCGATGCCGATCGCCAGCAACGAACACAGCATTACCACGGCAAAGCCCAGCAGCAAGCGCCTGCCGATGGTGATGTTATTGAGAAAAGAACGCATTGCAGCTGACTCCAAAATGAGTTTGTTCGGGATGCAGTGGGGCTGCCGGCTCCTGATGGGAGCTGGCGCTGGATAGACGGGGGTGGGGTCATCACTGCGGAGCGCAGAATATATATCAACTATTTTCCCTGCGGAAAATTTTATGTAATTAATATCTCATTTTGATATGCAGGTGTTGTATCAATGTTGAATATCGGCGCAGAAGAGGGGTTTTCCCTGCCTTTTGGCAGGGAAAGCGAAAGAAGGGAGAGCAGGAAGGGCGGCTCAGACTTGCCAGGCGCCGTCGGCATAGACGCGCTCGTCGTCGAGGTAGACCGCTTCGGTGACGGCAAAGATATCGACGTGGTAGCGCGCGTCCTTGCGTTTGAACTGCGGCTTGGTGTAGACGCCGTGCTTGGCGCCCAGCGACAGGTGGATGCCGCACATGCGCTCGTACGTGCCGATATCGTTGACCAGCTGTTCGCGCGTAAAGGCGCGGTTCATGCCGAAGCCCAGTTCGCGCACCCAGACCTCGCCTTCGTGGGCGCGGATAATCTCCAGCATGTCGAGGAACTCGGGCGTGGCGTTCTCGGTGCCGGCCACGCGGCCCTTCTCGACGATCAGGGTGATGGGCGTATCGGGGCGGTTGACCATGAATTTGGTATCGCCGAACACGAAGATGCGCACGCGGCCGTTGACGGCTTCCAGGTCTTGCGCCTCGGTGAATACTTCGCCCAGCGGAAACTGGCCGCCGATATTGTTCATGCCGCTGTAGTCGCCGATATTGAGCTTGGCCGATTCGAACGGCGAGGCGAACACCAGTTGCTCGCCGCCGCTGTCGACCATGCCGTGGCGGGCACGGTCGATGCGCTCTTTCAAGGCGTGGCCGACGCCGCGGTAGTAGGCGGGGTCGTAGGCCAGCGACGCGATATAGTGCAAGCCCTGCACGCCGGGCATGCGCGACAGGTGCACGTGTTCGATCACCTTCAGGCCGCGCTTGAACAGTTCGATGCGGATGCGGAATGCTTCCAGGCGGAAACTGGTCGACTGGATCAGCACCACCAGGCTGCCGGCCGGCAGCGCGGCAAATGCGGCCAGCACGGCGTCGGGCGTGACCTCGTCGAAATCGATCAGGGCCGCCTCCGGCAGGGCTTGCCGGTAGGCGTCGGTCAGCACCAGGTTGAGCCAGCTGCGCTTGTCGCAGACCAGCAGCGCCGGTTCGTCTGGCCGGTGGCAGATGGCCATGGCCAGCAGGTCGGCCACGTTTTGCGCGGCCACTTCGGTGGCGGCGGCGCTGATGGCGTCTAGCCGGCTGGTGTCATTGTCTGGAAGCGTCATGGTGGGGAAATCAAGGCAGGTAGGCTGGAACTGCGCATTATAAGGCGCAGGCGGTCTGTATCGCCATTGGCCATCGGAACCATGGCCGCCGACTGATTACCTTGTGTAGTGCCTAGTGGCAATGTATTATTTGTAAAACAGCCTGCCGCCGACGGTGGCAGTGCGACATCAACAGAGTAATGTTAAGAGTGCTGCGATGAGCTTGATTGGACAAGATATTCCGATGGAACGGCCCGATACCGATGGCCGCGCTGCCCTGCTGGTGCCCGTCACCGGCGTCAAGGAAGATGTCCTGATGACGATACGCAAGGGCGCCGCCATTGTCGGCTTCGCCAACCACGACCGTACCGTCACCGTCTATTTCGAGAGCAACCGCTTCGACGACCCGGTACTGGCCAAGTGGGAACACAAGGCGCGCAAGGCCTACGACCGCCTGGTCGAGAACGCGCCCACGGTATCGAAACTGACCACCAGCCAGACCAACTTCGAGCAGATCGGCTATATCAACGGCAAGGGCATCACCATCCGCCGCATGGACAGCCTGAAACGCTGGCTCGAATATTCCGATGCGATGGCGTCTTGCCCGGAGACGGAGATCGTGCCGAGAACGGTCATTGCCAAGGTTGATGTTGTCAAAGCCTAGGGCGGTTGATAAAAAGCCCATGGCGGCGTTGCGTTCGCCTCGCCGTACTGGCGTACTGTCTTCGGCGACGCGCCTTGCCCTGAGCATTTTCTCAAGCGCCCTTGATAATGCAGCTTAGGTTTCCCTAAACAACAACGATACTTGCCTGCGCCTTGAGCGGACAGGGCAGGCTGTCGTCGAAGGTCAGCTCGATGGCGCTGGCGACGAACATGCCGCCGATGTGCTGGGCGGCGATCTCGGGCGGGGTGCCGGGCTTGGTCAGGTTGACGTCCTGGGCGAACACGAACACGCGCCAGGTGCCGACCACTTGCTGGCCGTATTTCAACAGCAGGCGGTACGCTTCCTTCAGGTTCAGGCTGGCCGCATAGACGCCATCGTTGGCGCCGGGGTCGAAACCGAGGCCGTCGTCGACCAGCGGCTGGACGAAATACAGGCCCTGCGGCGCCTGGAACAGGGCGAACGCATACAGTTCGTTGCCACGGAACAAATCGTTGTTCTCGCGCTGGAAGCTGGCGCGCAGCCATAGCGGCTCGAACGCCTGCACCACGGCCGGCGTATCGGTTTCCACCGGGCCGGCGACATGGATATTGACCTGGGTTTCGCTGACGGCATGCTGATAGGTGCCGCCGCTGGTAAAGCGCTCATATTGCCATTTGATGTCGGCCGTGTAGGGCCGGCCCGCGTTCGGCGCTTCCGGCAAGACCCATTGCGCCACCACCCGTTCGCCCAGGGTCAGCTCGCCGGTGGCGGGTGGCGTCGCTTCCTGGCCGCGCCAGAACGGATCGGCGGCGTCCGAGCAGGCCACCGCAATCGCGCCCGAGGCGATGGCCGAGGCCACGCCCGCCACCGTGAACTCCGGTTCGCCCGAGCCGGCGCCTTCGAGCGAGCAGCAATTGACGCTGGGGTCGGTTTCCTCGAATTCGCCGCCCACGCTGAAGCTGGCCTGGCCCGCCCCCTGGGCCGCCGCGATGATGGCCACCAGCGCGGCGATGATGGCGATGATAATCGCCAGCACCTTCCACCACGGATCGGAAAACGGCAGCTCGCCATGCGTGCCCGCATAGGCGGGATTCGGCACCCAGGCCAGGGTAAAGCCGGTCGGCACCACTGGCCCCAGACCGGGCGGACAGCGGCACTCCTTGCCGTCGGAGGCGCCCCAGCCCTTGCCGGGCAGGTGGCCCTGCGGCTTCGACAGGGTCAACGTGCCTTCCTCGATGGCGCAGGTATAGGTATTGCTGGTGTTGTCGAAGCGCGTCTGCGACACGAAGATCTGCTGGATCGAACGGCGCGGCGTGTGGCCGTCGGCCTTGGCGACAAAGCTGACCAGGCGCTTGCCGGGCGCCGCATGCTGGAAGTTGGCGTCCCACATCACCAGCATGGCGGCGCCGGCCGGGATGCTGGCAAAGAAAAAGGTGCGCGCCACGGGCACGATGCCGGGGTCGCCCACGCTTTCCAGGTAGACGGTGACGTTCGTGAGCGCCGTGCCGGACATGTTCGTGACGTGGGCGGCGATGCGCAGATGGTAGAGGGCGTTGTCGAAGATGCCATCGGGCATCATGATATTGGTGACGGGCTCGATCGCGAAGGGCCGCGTCAAGACCTGCATCGGTGTGTCGCTCATGATGGAGTCTCCTGTTTGTCATCGCCGGCATCGACCAGCACATGGGTGACGCCGCCCATCACCTTGCCATCCACGGTTTCCAGCACCCGCAGCAGCGCGTATTCACGCGGTGCCAGTTCGCCGGCGCGCACGCTCAGGTAGACCGGCACGGCGCGGCCGCGCGGCACCTCGACTTCCAGCTTCTGTTCGCCGGGGCGGTCGCCGTCGCAATACGGCGTGCGCGTAAGGCCGGCCTCGATCTTGGCCGCCTTTGCGGGACGCCACTTGTCCAGTCCCAGGGTGGCCAGCACGGCGTCGGGCAGCTCGCCGCCCTGTTCCAGTTGCAGCACCACGCGTTTGCCCTGGCGCGGCAGGGCCGCCACGCTGATGGCCAGCAGCTGCGCGCGCCGCGCCGCCTGCACCACCGTCACATTGCGCTGGGCGATCTGTTCGTACAGCTGCGGCTGGAAGGCGAAGCCGATGAGGAGCGGGTCGGGCAGGGGATTGACGTCGCCCGGTCCGTGGGCCACGGCCAGCAGGCATTCGTGGCCGCCATTGACGATGACGGGCAGCCAGGGCACCAGGCACAGCACTTCCTGGGTGGCGCCGGGCGCCAGGTCGGCAAACGCCGAGCCGATTCTGGTGGCAAAACCGACGGCGATCTGGCCGGATGGATCGGCCCAGTAAAAATCCACGCGCACGCCGTTCGAGCTGCTGTTGCCGATATTGTGCACGCGGCCCCACAGGAAGTTATTGGCGCCGGCCACCGGTGCGCCGGGCGCGCCGTTCGGGTCGTTGCCGGGCACGACCCAGATATCGGCGCTGTCCCACCACCAGGGCTGGCCGTCTTCGATGATCAGGTGGGCTGGCATGGCGTTCTCCCGTTCTGCTTGTCCGAGTGCTACCAGCTTAGGCCGCAACGCCGGGTGGCGATTGATCAGTGTCAAAGCGCGGCAGGGTGCGGGCTGGTGCAGTGGTGGCGTCGCCGCCATGCCTGCGTAGGGTAATATTGCAAGGGAGCGCAGCCGGGATCTGGCGACAGTATTGGCCGCAGCGTTCGCCACGATGGATGTCTAAAAAGGTAGTAACGTGCTTGAACCCGTAAATGATCGTTGTATCGATGCCGCGTGCGGCAAGGAACTGCCGCTGCGCGTGGCTTATTGCCCGTTTTGCGGCACTTCCCAGTCGGCGGCAATGCCGGAACCGGTGGTCGCTGCCGCGCCCGCCGCGCCGGCCGTGATGCCGCCGCCGGTACCGCCGCAGTGGCGGCCCATGCCGCCCGCCGCCGTGACTCCGGCACCCGCCGCCGAGCCGGTAACGGCGGCCGCACCCGTTGCGCCGCAGCCGGCCAGGCCAGCCCCCGCCAAACCCGCCGTGGCCCGCTCCGTGCCGCCACCGCGCGCGCCCGTGCGCCTGCGCACCTGGCTGCTGGCCGTGGCGGCCCTGGTCGGTATCTGGTTCGTCAACAAGCCCGCCGACAAGCCGGCCAGCGTGGCCGAGCAGGTACAGGCGGGCACCGTGCTGGCGCAGCAGTGCGACCTGGACGGTGCGCGCAGCGCCCTGGCCGTGCTGAAAAGCGCCAAGGCGCCGGCCGCGCAAGTGAAGCGCTTGCAGGCCAGCATCACCAGTGCAGCCGTCACCTGCGACAAGCGGGAGAAGCGCGCGCAGGCCTGGGAGCAGGTGGTGCTGGCTTCCGGTCAGGCGTTTGACGCTGGCAAGCCCGAGCAGGCCGCCACGCGGCTGGCGGCGTATGTGAAACGCTGGGGTGAGGATGCCGATACGATGGCACTTGACGGCCGCATCAAGGTGGCGCTGGCCAGCCGCGAACTCGACACGGCCGATGCCTGCCTGGCCAGGCGCGACCATCGCTGCATGGAAAAGAGCCTGCTGGCGGCCGAGCGTTATCAACGGCCTGAACTGGCGGCGCGCACCAGGGTCTTGCGCGCCTCGCTGTCGCAGTTGCTGGAACGCGCCCTGCTGGACGGCGAAACGCCTCCCTGAGCGCCTGTTGACGACTGAAACCATTGCTTACAACTGCATGCGAAAAGGCCCATTCTTATGTGCGTTGGCGTACGCTGGAAAAGAATTCCCGGGTGTATATTACAGACTGATCTGTTTGTTTTGATAACAATGAAAGGGAATATCATGAAAGCAACTAAACACCTGATGACGATGTGTGCCGCCGGCATGATGGTCGTGGCGCTGGCCGCTTGCCAGAAGAAGGATGACATGTCGACCAAGGGCCCTGCCGAGACGGCTGGCGCGCAAATCGACGCCACCGCCGCCAAGGCCGAAGCCGATATCAAGGCCGCCGCCGCCAACGCCGATGCCAAGATGAGCCAGGCCGCCGCCGATACCAACGCCAAGATGGACCAGGTCGGCGCTGACGCCAGCGCGAAAATGAATGAAGCGGCAGACGCGGTCGGCAAGAAAGTCGAACGCGCGGGCGAAAAGATGCAAGAGTCCGCCAAAAACTAAGCTTTGATACGATGGCCGGCATGCCCGGCCATCGTGGCTGCGCTCAGGCGGCCGCGCGCGGCTGCCCGTTCTGCGGTCCCGGCACCACATTCAAGTCGACCACGCCGTCGCGCCAGGCGCGTTCCAGGTCTTGCTCCACCACTTCCAGGGTCGTGCCTTCCATTTGCTGAAATCCCCGCACGCCATACGCGCGGTTGCGTCCGTGCGCCTTGGCCAGGTACAGCGCCATGTCGACCAGGTTGACGCTGCGCTCCCAGGACAGCGGCTGGCCCAGCGGCGCCAGGGGGTAGGGCGCAAAGCCGATCGACACGTGGACATGGATGGCCTGGCCCTGGTAGACCACGCCTTGCGCCGCGATGCCGTCCAGTACTCTTGCCGCGATATGGTCCAGGCTGCCGCGCGTGACGGATGGCAGGAAGGCGAGGAACTCTTCGCCGCCCCAGCGCACGATCATGTCGGTTTCGCGCAACACCTCATGCAGGGTGGCGGCGATGGTGGTCAGCACCAGGTCGCCCGCCGCATGGCCGTACTCATCGTTGATCTGCTTGAAATGGTCGACATCGAGCAGGAACATGGCGCCCACCAGGTCGCTGTCCTTCTGCACGCCAGGCGCCGGCGGCGCGCCCGCGTGGCGGCGCATGAAGTCCTGGAAGTGGCGCCGGTTGTACAGGGCGGTGAGGGGGTCGCGGGAACTCTGGTGCGCCAGTTCCTGGTTCTTTTCCTTCAACCGCACATTCGCGTGGCGCACCTTGCGGTACAGCAGGCCGACGATGACGGCCGCCAGCGCCATCACCAGCGCCAGCAGCCACCACACGCGCTGTTGCAGGCGCCGGTTGTCCAGTTCGGCGCTCTTGACCTGGTTTTCACGGCTCAGCAGTTCAATCTGGCGCTGCTTTTTTTCCGTCTGGTATTTTTCCTGCAATTCATACACGGCTTTTTGCCGCTGCTGTTCGAACAGCTGGCTGGAAATCTTGCGTTCGCGGTGATAGGCCGTCACGGCGCCCTTCATGTCGCCGGCTTTTTCCAGCGCCATGCCGTATTCCAGCAGCACCGCTTGCAGGTCGGGCTTGTTGTCCATCAGATCGTAATAGGCCAGCCCGGTTTCCACGCTGCGCTTGCCTTCCTCGTGGCGGCCCAGGCCGATCAGGGCCTGGCCGATATTCAGGCGCGCCGTCGCTTGCACGTCGTCATTGCGCACCAGGCGCGCAGCGGCGATGGCCTCGTTGGCGTAGCTCAGGGCGCGCTGGAAATCGCCTTGCTTCAGGTAGCTGTCCGACAGGTTGACGAGGGTGGTCGCCACCATGGTCCTGGCACCCAGCTGGCGCTCCAGCGCCAGCGCTTCGAGCAGGGCGCGCTGGCCGCGGCGTGGCTGGCTGGCGTCCAGCGCCAGGCCGTACTCGGTATTCTTTGCCTGCGCCAGGCGCCCGGGCGACTCCAGCTTGCCGGCCACGGCCAGCAATTCGTCGAGCACCTTGAATCCCTTGTCATAGTCGCGCATCTGCGTGTACAGCAGGGTCAGGGCATTCAAGGCGGCCGCCAGTGTGGCGGGCGACTTGCTCAGGCGCGCCAGGTCGACCGCCGTCTGCAACTTGGCCAGCGCGGGCGGAAAATTGCCTTCCTCGGCCCACGACTGGCCGGCGCTGATGGTGGCCTGCACGCGCACTTGCAAGTCGTCGGTACGGTTGGCGATGGTTTCCGCCTCGAAGGCGAACAAATGGGAGGCGCGCCGCTCGCTCAGGGCAAAACTGATATACGCCTTGCTGAGCATGGCCTTGGCCAGCGCCACGTCATTCTTGTGCCTGGTGGCATCCAGAATCAGGTCTTCGGTCAGCTGCAGGGCAATATCGTTCTGCCCCAGCCGCATATGGGCATTGCTGAGCTGGGTGATATATTCGGCGCGCAGCGCCAGCGGCGCACTGAAGGCCTCGATTTCGATCTCTTTCAGGTGCTGCAGGGCGCGTTCCGGCACGAAGCGGCCTTCCTCGCGCAAGGCGTCCAGCCGCTGCTGCAAATGGGGGCTGGCACCAGCGGCCACGGGCAGCAGGCAGCCCAGCGCCAGCAGCCACCGTGCTGCGCGCCGGCTGCCTTGCCGTGCTGACCAATTCATTCTGCCTGCCAATGCCCGCTCCCGACTCGCTACTTGTTTGCAAGTAATTATATTCTGTTGCAATCAAGAAATTCCGAGCGCTCTCTACATTTTGCGCAAAGTGCACACTTTATTGTGCCAGTTGTTGCAACAGATAAAGACGCTGGTACAAGCCGCCTTCCAACTGCATCAGCCGCTCGTGCGGCCCCGCTTCCGTGATGCGGCCGTGGTTCAGCACGATGATGGTGTCGGCGTCGCGGATGGTCGACAGCCGGTGCGCAATCGCGATGATGGTGACCTTGCCGCGCAATTCGTTCAGTGCCAGCTGCACGATCTGTTCGGTCTGGCTGTCGATGCGCGAAGTGGCTTCGTCCAGCAGCAGGATGCGCGGCTGGCCGGCCAGCGCGCGGGCAATCGCGATCAGCTGCTTCTGGCCCGACGACAGCCGCGAGCCGCCTTCGCCCAGCGGCGTGTCGTAGCCGTGTTCCAGCGCGGCGATGAAGTCGTGCGCATGCGCCGCGCGCGCCGCCTGCTCGATCTGCGCCTGGCTGTAGCCGCGGCCCATGTCGATGTTTTCGCGCGCCGACGCGGCCAGCAGGAAGGGGTCTTGCGGCACCAGCCCCACGTCGGCGCGGAAGCGCTCGTTGTCGATGGCGTCCAGGGCCATGCCGTTGATGGCGATGCGGCCTTGCGCCACCGGGTAAAAGCGCAGCAGCAGGGACAGCAGGGTGGACTTGCCGCTGCCCGTGTGGCCGACGATGCCGAAGAAGGCGCCTTGCGGTATCGTCAGTGACAGGTCGTGCAGCACCGGCTGGTTTTCCACGTAGGCGAATGTCAGGTGCTCGATGGCCACCGCCGGCGTGCCGGCGGTGGGGGCGATGGCGCCTGTGCCGGCGGCCTTGCCCGGCGCATGTTCCAGCGCCTGGCGCTCGTCGAGCAGGGCCGAGACGCGGGCGGTGGCCACCACCGACTGCTGCAGCTGGCTGAACTGCATGGTGATCTGGATCAGCGGCTCGATCACGCGCGCGATATAACTGATGAACGCATACAGCACGCCCACTTCCACGGCGCCCATCTCGCGCTGGCCGAAGCTGAAGATGACCACCGCCAGCAGCACGATATTGAGCATGTCGAGCGCGGGGCGCAGCAGCCAGGCGTTGGCGCGCAGTTCGTGCATGCGCGCCGCGTAATGGTCCTGGTTGATGCCGGCAAAGCGCTGGCCGAAGCGGCGCTCGGCATTGTTCGCCTGCAGCACGCTCATGCCGCCGATCGATTCGGCGATCTGGCCGTTGATCTCGCTGCGCAGGGCGCGCGCACGGGTCACGGCCGGCGCGCTCCAGCGCTGGTACAGGAAGACGATCACCAGCACCGCCGGCAGCAGCGCCAGCACGATCAGCATCAGCCGCCAGTCGAGAAAAGCCATGGCGGCCATGGTGCCGATCAGGACGATGGAGCTGTCGAGGATCACGAACAGCACCTGCACGTACAAGGACTTCACGGCCTCGGTGTCGTTGGTGACGCGGCTGACCAGCTGGCCCGTGATGGCGCGGTCGAAGAACGCCATCGGCAGGCGCAGCACGTGCTGGTACACGGTTACACGCAGGCGCTGCACCGAGCGCATCGCCAGGCCCGACAAACGCACCAGCTGCAGGTAGCGCAGGCCGGAGGCGATCCAGCCCGTCAGCAGACAGCCGCCCAGCAGCAGCGACATGCGGGTCCAGTCCAGGTTGCGCGGCAGCAGGTGCTGGTCGATCAGGGCCTTGCCCAGGATCGGGCCCGTCACTTCCAGCGCGGCGGCGATGATCAGCCAGAAGGTGGCCCAGTACAGGTGACGCAGGTCGGGCGCGGCGGCGCGGCGCAACAGGCCGATCGCCTGCATCGCCTGGCGGCGCACATTGTCCTGCGGGTTGGCTTGCACGGTGTCAGTTGGCGTCAAGGCTGGCCTCCAGTTGTTGATAGCGCCACTGGCTGGCATACCAGCCATCGTGCTGCAGCAGTTGTTCGTGGTTGCCCGCTTCCGTGATGCGCCCGTCGCGCAGGACCAGGATCAGGTCGGCGTTGACGACGGCGCTCAGGCGGTGGCTGGCGATAATGGCGCTGCGCTCGGGGCGTGCGCGCCGCAGTGTTTCCAGGTGCTGCAGGATGCGCGTCTCGGTGCCCGTGTCGACGGCCGACAGGGCGTCGTCCAGCAGCAGCAGGTCGTTGTCGGCCAACAGGGCCCGGGCGATCGCCACGCGCTGGCGCTGGCCACCAGACAAGGTAATGCCTTTTTCACCGACATGGGTTTCATAGCCGTCGGGGAACTGCAGAATATCGGTGTGGATGTCGGCCAGTTCGGCCGCATGTTCCACTTCGGCGCGCGTGGCGCCGGGGCGGGCCAGCGCGATATTGTCGGCGATCGTCGCCGAAAACAAAAACGATTCCTGCGGAACCCAGCTGATCGCCGCGCGCAGCGCATGCAGGGTATAGTCGGCCAGCGGCTGCCCGCTCCAGGTGGCCTGGCCTGATTGCGGCGTGACCTGGCGCAGCAGCACGCGCAGCAGGGTCGACTTGCCGCTGCCGGTGGGGCCCACCAGGCCCAGGGTCTGGCCCGGTTCCAGCCGCAGCGCGATGTCGGCCAGCGCGGGCGTGGTCTGGCCCGCATAGGCAAAGCCGACCTGCTCCAGCAGCAAGGGGCCGGGTGGCAGCGTGGCGATGGTGCCGTGGTCGTCGATGGCCAGCGGCGCGTCCAGCATCGGCTGCAGGCGCTGCCAGGCGGCGCGGCCCCGTTCGATCAGCGACAGCACCCAGCCGGCCGCGAACATTGGCCAGATCAGCTGGCCCAGGTACATGGAAAAACTGGTCAGCGCGCCGATGGTCAATTGATCGTGCCAGACCAGGTAGCCGCCCAGGCCCAGGGTCAGGGCGGTGGCGGCGGTCAGGGTCAGGCCGACGGCCGGTTCATACGCCGCTTCCCAGCGCTGCGCCGTCAGGCTGGCGTTGGCCGCGTGGCCGGCCAGGGTGGAAAACTGCGCGCTGCTGCGCTGTTCCAGGCCCAGCGCGCGCAAGGTGCGCACGCCCGACAAGGACTCCTGCACATGGTCGTTCAGCGCCGAAAAACGTTGCAGCGAATCGGTCGATGCCGTATGGATATGGCTGGAAATGCGCCAGAAGGCCAGTCCCATCAGCGGAAAGGGCAACAGGGCGATGCAGGCCAGGCGCCAGTCCACGCCCAGCAGCATGATGCCCAGTACCATGAGCAAGGTCAGGGTGCCGTCGAAGCCGGCCAGCATCGCTTCGCCGGCCGCCATTTCGATGGCGTCGATATCATTGGTGGCCAGCGCCATCAGGTCGCCCGTGCGCTGGCCCTGGTAGAACGAGGCACCCTGCTGCGACATGCGCGTGTAGAAACGCGTGCGCAGCATCACGCCCAGCTGATAGGCGGCCTTGAACAGGGTGATGCGCCAGCCCACGCGCAGGAAATAGATGGCCACGCCGACCGCGAGCAGGGTCAGCAATTCCAGCCACAGCTGGGACATGCTCATCTGGTGGGCGGCCAGCGCGTCGATGATGGCGCCGATGCGGCGCGGTATCCAGACGGTCAATGTGGCCACGCCGGTCAGCATGACGGCGGCGGCGGCGTAGGCCGGCCAATGCTGGCGCACGAAGCCGGCGATGAGCCTCGATAAACTCATGGTTACCTTTGTCTTGTGTTGGTTTGTTAGCGGGGTGTCGCGGGGCGGACGGAAGAGGCGCGCGGACGGAAAGTTCGCACAGGATACAACAAGGCGGGAAAACGCGCTGCGCGCCAAGGCGCATGTAGCGTGCAAAAAACACAACAAAAGCGCGCAAAAAACGGGCCGTAGCCCGTTGCGGTCCTGCACCAGGGTTGACTGGTGACTACTTGCGCTTGCCTTTCGGCGCAGGCTGGACCACGGCCTTGCTGGGGCCGCCTTGCTTGACGGCCGGTTTGCTGCTTGCCGGTGCCGGCGCCGCCTTGGCCGTGGCTTTCACGGCGGCAGGCGCTTTGGCGGGCGCTGCTGCGATGGCGGCCGGCGCCGAGGCGGCGATCGGCAAGGTGGCGGCCAGTGGCAATGGCGCTGGCGCGGCCGCTTCCGGCTCGGCGACGGGGGCCAGGAGGGCGGCCGGGGCCGGGGCTGGTTCCGGGACCGGGACCGGGACCGGGACCGGTTCAGGAGCGGGCGCTGCGACGGCGGCGGGCACCTCGACGATGGCCTCCACCTCGACCTGTGCCGGCGCGCTCGCGGGCGCGGCCGCTGCTGCTGCCAGCGGGCTGGCGCCAGCGATACTCGCCTTGGCCGCTTCCAGCAATTGCGCCTGGGTGCCGGAGGCGATGCCGAACAGCTGGCGGCTGTAGGCCAGCACGCTCTCGATGCCGGGCTGGGCCTGGCTGGTGCTGTAGCTGAGGAATTCACGCGCATCGTGCGCCGCCAGCAGGTGCTGCGCCGTGTCCGCCGTCCTGGCGATGGCGGCCTTGCTCGCATCGAGGTGAAGGGCGATGATTTTTTCGGCGCCATCGAAGGCCTGATGGCTCAGGGTATTGAAAAGTTGCAACTGCGTTTCCCATTGCGATTTCGCCGCGCTGGATAACTGTTCTGGAAGCGGAAACATATTTACTCCTTGGTCCGGATTAAAATGCTGGCAAAACGCTGGTCACATCCTGTCCGCGTTTTGTAGAGTTTTGATGATGATTAAGCGTTGTGCCTGCCTGTTTTGATGCAACGCAATATGAATATTCTAGCGGTGATTCGTGTTGGTTGAAAGCTATTTCGAATGGTGCGGTGGCCGTGCCACATGACTATCCATCGGCTTTTGCCTTATTCAGGGATATTTGCGGCCGCGCAAGATGCTTGTTTTATGTTTATGCTGTTGCCTTGGTTTTAATTTATATTCGTGCAGTGCAACATCGTGCTCTGCCGCCGCCTCATCCCGCCACTCTCTTGCCAGGAAAACCATGGACCTCGTTATCCGCAACGCCAGCCTGCCCGATGGGCGCAAGTCGATCGATATCGCCATCGAGCATGGCCGCATCGCCGCCGTCGGGCCCGCCTTGCCCATCACGGGCGGGCGCGAAATCGATGCGCAGGGCGACCTCGTCACGCCGCCGTTCGTCGACGCCCACTTCCATATGGACGCCACGCTCAGCTACGGCCTGCCGCGCGTCAACGCGTCCGGCACCTTGCTGGAGGGCATCGCGCTATGGGGCGAGCTGAAGCCCGAGCTGACCCAGCAGGCGCTGGTCGAGCGCGCGTTGCAGTATTGCGACTGGGCCGTGGCGCGCGGCCTGCTGGCCATCCGTTCCCACGTCGACATCTGCGATCCGCGCCTGCTGGCCGTCGAAGCGCTGCTCGACGTCAAACGCCAGGTGGCGCCGTATCTGGACCTGCAGCTGGTGGCGTTTCCGCAGGACGGCATCCTGCGCAGCCCGAACGCCTTCGATAACCTGAAACGGGCGATCGCCATGGGTGTCGACGTGGTCGGCGGCATCCCGCATTTCGAGCGCACCATGGCCGACGGCGCCGAGTCGGTGCGCCTGCTGTGCGAATACGCCTGCGAGCAGGGGCTGATGGTCGACATGCATTGCGACGAATCGGACGACCCGCTGTCGCGCCATATCGAAACCCTGGCCTTCCACGCGCAGCGCCTCGGCATGCAGGGCCGGGTGACGGGCTCGCACCTCACCTCCATGCACTCGATGGACAATTATTATGTGAGCAAGCTGCTGCCCCTGATCCGCGAAGCGGGCGTGGCGGCGATCGCCAACCCGCTCATCAACATCACCCTGCAGGGCCGCCACGACAGCTATCCGAAACGGCGCGGCATGACGCGCGTGCCCGAGATGCTGGCCGCCGGCATTCCGGTCGCCTTCGGCCACGACTGCGTGATGGACCCGTGGTACAGCCTGGGTTCGGGCGACATGCTGGAAGTGGCGCACATGGGCCTGCACGTGGCGCAGATGACTGGCCAGCAAGCCATGCACGACTGCTTCCTGGCGGTGACCGAAACGCCGGCCACCATCCTGGGCCTGGACGGTTACGGCATCGCGCCCGGCTGCCATGCCGACCTGGTGATCCTCGATTGCGGCTCCACCGTGGAAGCGCTGCGCCTGCGCGCGGCACGCCGGCTGGTGCTGCGCCGCGGGCAGGTCATCAGCGAGTCGCCGCGCGCCGGCGCTAGATTGCAACTGCCGGGCCGGCCCGAAACGGTCAACTTCCGCCTGGGGCGCTGATACAATCGGCCATGACTTGTTATCGGGAGCAGCACCTTGAAAGAAATTGAACTCCGCCCGGCCGTCGAGGCCGACTTCGACGCCATGTGGGCCATCTTCCAGGTCCTGGTGGCCGCCGGCGACACCTATACCTTCGATGCCGGCGCCACGCGCGAGGACTGCCACGCCTACTGGTTCGGCCCCGGCGTGCAAAGCTTCGTTGCCGTGATGGGCAGCGAGCGCCTGCTGGGCATGTACAAGCTGGTGGCCAACCAGATTGGCCACGGCAACCATGTGGCCAATGCCTCCTTCATGGTCGACCCGGCCGCGCAGGGCGTGGGCGTGGGCCGCATGATGGGCGTGCACTGCATGCAGGAAGCGCGCCGCGCCGGTTTCCTGGCGATGCAGTTCAACTTTGTCGTCAGCACCAACCTGGCCGCCGTCACCTTGTGGAAAAAGCTGGGCTTTACGGTGGTCGGCACCCTGCCGATGGCGTATCGCCACGCGCAACTGGGCTATGTGGACGCGTATGTGATGTACCAGCTGCTCAGCGATCCGATGCAGTGGCCGGCATGATGATCATGGAAACACCGCGTTTGCGGCTGCGCACCGCCAGCGTCGGCGATGCGGCATTTTTCCTCGGCCTGGTCAACGAGCCGACGTGGCTGGCCACCATCGGCGACCGCCACATCCATACGGTGGACGCCGCCCGCGCGGCGCTGGAGCAGGGCCCGATCACGCAGCAGCGCGAGCTGGGCTACTCCTTCTACATCGTCGAACACCGCGCTGACGGCGTGGCGATCGGCATGTGCGGCCTGATCAAGCGCGCCACCATGCCCGGCCCCGATATCGGCTACGCCCTGCTGCCCGCGTATTGCGGCCAGGGCCTGGCCTGGGAAGCGGCATCCGGCGTGCTGCGCCATGCACGCGAGGTGCTGCGCCTGCCTGCGGTGTATGGCCTGGTGTCGCCGCAGAACCAGCCCTCGATCAATCTGATCAACAAGCTCGGTTTGCGCTTCGAACGTTTTTCGCGCCAGCCCATCGCTGGCAAGGATATCAATATCTATCGCAAGAGTTTTTTTAGTTCCTGCATGCTGTGGGGAACACCAAATATTGAAGGGATAAGGCGCTGAGAAGGATGTAGATGTCCACAAGTAAAAGGAAGTTATCCTCTCGAAAGCATATTTTCGATTTGCAAAAGATGGCTGGCCCACCGCATCAGCAATGCCGATGCTGCGAATGAGCGATAAAATACGCCGGGCTCGATAACACCAAGGCCATCAAGTCTACTTGGCGATGGGTGCCCGTCTTGTTGAAAATGCTTTTCAGCTGGCTGCGTACTGTATGGATTGAGGTGTCGCGACCTGAAGCAGCCTCTTCCAAGGTATTGCCCGCACATAGCGCGACGACCAATTCTGATTCGGCAACAGTCAGCGAAAACAGGCGTGCTACCATTTTCGCCGTGGCCTGTGGGATGCTCATTGAGTCATAAATAAACAAGATGGCCGCGCCGCGCAGGCCCGAAGCGACTGGCAGGACCGGCGTGATCATCAGTGTCAGGGATGGCAATCGATGGCGCGGAACAATTACCACCCCCGGGACGGCGTTGTCGCTGCCGCGGCTTGCGCTCACGGCGACTATCACCTCCAGGTTAATTTGCTTCGTCAGTGCCAAATTATTGGTACAAAGATGGCGCTCCTCCATCCAGAACCACGTTCGCTGGTCAAGCATCGCCTTTGCCGCCTGATTGTGATATGCGACGCAGCCGGACTCATCAAACATAATTGATGGCATGGCAAGGATATCAAGACCGGCAGTGAACAAGCTCTGTCCGATCTGCAGTTCAATGAAGCGCTGACGCATTTGCACAGCACGCTGCAAGTGGACGATAATACGGTTGAAAACATCGAGCTCAACTTGACTAAACGGCGGCTGAAGTCGTGAGCGTTGCATCACGACTTGTGTGCACCATACTCCTTCCTTCAGAACGATTGCTCCGGCTGCGCAGGCAATCCCTTGAGGCATAACCCACTCGCGAAAGAAACGGGTACTGGTATAGTCCGCAGCGGACAGGTGAACATTCGTAGCATAAAATTTGGCAATATCTGATGTGGCAAGGTGACTTGCGAGCATGTCTTCTTTGCCAAATTCAATCGCATAGTTCTCAAGCCATCGGCGCTCCATGCCCCTCTGCCACATACCCTTTGAATCACCATTCAGGATGTTGTGTGTAAAGAGCATGGCCGCCTTCAGTTCAAATGTATCGACAAGCTTGTCGATACATTGCTGGAACCCCGCAGCGGACGTCACGGCATCATAGATGGTACCAACAACAGCATCAAAGTCTATAGCTTGCATATGGCACCATTGCTATTCTGGGGTTGTTAAATATACACTTTTAACGCCATCATGTGGGTATTCTTTCCATGTTCTTCAGCCGTTCTGCCTTGGCGTTCCAGGCTCCCGTTTATCTTGCGGTATTCGACCTGGCCTTGCGCCTGCCTGCGACCAGTCAGGACGTGCATGTGCGATCTGGACAAGCCCGATAAGTGCCAAGTCCGCAAACATCTCGGCTGCCAGTGATTATTGAACGACATACCCCATTTACGGGACGAGATTCTAAAAATTTGTCATTAAAGTAGCCTATCGAAATTTATTTTAGACTGCGAACAAGACCATGCGCTCACACTCTACGCTTGCCTTCCTGCTCTCCCTCGGGCTGGGATTGAATATGACCGGATGCGGCGGTGGAGCCGGTACCGGTAGCACGTCATCGCCAACGGTGACCTCGCCGGCCACGCCGGCAGCGGGGCGCATCGCGCAGATCGACTATATCGCCGAAGCCGCGGACCGTTCGGATCTGTTCGCGACATCGAGCGGGCTATATCTACGCAAGAATTCTGAGAATGGGATGGATACAATCGAAAAATATGAAGTAAGTTCCGGCACCGCCGGTTGGCTGAGTAGAGCACTCTCAGTCACCGGGGCGGTCTTCGCGCCGCCCCTCAATGGGGCCACCGCTGGCTCGGACGTCTATTGGGCAGGTTTTGACCGTTCCACGGTCAGGAATATGTTTGGATTCGCCAATATCAAGGGCATCGACGACATCGGTATCGAAGCCATTGTTCCCGCCGGCGCACGCAGCACCAGTGCGCTAAACTGGGTCATTACCTTATCCGGTGACGTCTGGCTCAAATCGACAAGCAGCAGCGCCAGCAATGCAAAAGCCAGCTATCGTCTGATAGCGCAAACGAAGATGGCCTATTTGGGTGAAACCGCCGCCGCGTCGATGGACGATGATGTCGTGCTGTTCGCCAGCAGCGGCAGCGACCTAGTGCGCGTGACACCGCAGGGCCAGGTCACCAGTTGGACACTCCCCGGCCGCATTACCGTCATCAAGGCAGGATTGGGCTCGATCTGGGTAGGCGCTGGTAACACCATTTACCGGCTCAACAACGATTCGCTGTCCACCTATGCCCAAGTAAGCGGGGGAATTTCTGCTGTTCTGGGGCCGTTGTTCTGCCTCAGCAAGAACGACATCTTCACCTCGCATGGTATGGCGTATATGGACATCGATAGCGGACCCGCGCCGACTCCGCGCTCTTACCTTAGCACCTCGGAAGTGGGCCTGTCCGCGACCGATTTGGGTAAACTGCAATCCTTGAAAGGCGGGATGGGTGCCTCCGGCGTTTTTTGTGGTGACACATTGAACCAGGAAGTGTATGCGTACGCTCTCGATTTGCAGACATCAAAGCAAATGATAGTGAAGATCATTCCAATCTGAAACCAATCGCCGCGTATTGCTCAGCACTGAGCGGAGTGATTTGCGTTTGAAAACGGGCATGCCCGCATTCGGTACCGGTTCGAATTCGCCGCAACTGGCGGACGGCACTGCTTACGCCATTTGCAAACGTGCTCGCAATCCATGGCTGTCCCCTTTCATGCCACTCGTCCTGCCTTCATGCAATCACCCTGTTTTTTCCTCAAATGACCGCTTGAAAAGTACCACAAGCCACCGGCAGGTTGTTGGTGTTGAAGTTGAAGCCTCGCGAGCCGGACTAGTTTGTTCAGGTGGTTCTGTCGCATTGGCGCTCGTCGGCAGGCCGATCAGGTAAACCGAGGTGTTCAAGATCAAGAGCGCCTGGGGAGCAACGCGACAGAGCCTTTACTTGAGGAACAGGTCGCGGTCCGGCGCGAAATGCGCGTACAGGGGGAGGAAGGCGCCGCCGACGGCCCGCGCGTCGGAGCCGACGGTGCCGCCGAGCACCTGCGGCCGGGCGATGCCCTCCCAGCTATAGCATTCCAGCGCGCGTTCGACCTGGGCCAGCAACTGATCGAGCAGGCCGCGGTCGAAGGAGCCGTCGATAATCACCCCCTCCAGGTCGAGCAGGCAGGTGGCGCTGTTGATGCTCAGCGCAATCGCCCGCGCCGCGTCGTCGAGCCAGGCCGCGGTGTGCGTGACGAACGGTTCCTGCAGCGCGCGCCCGTCGTGGGCGGCGGCCGGGTCCAGCCCGGCCAGGGTGAACAATTGCTCGAGGTTGAACAGGGAGGCGTCGCCCAGCAACTGGCCCGGCGGGTTTTTGGCGCCGGGCGTGGCCATGCCGAGCGGCAAGGAGCCGACCGCGCCGGCGTTGCCGTGCAGGCCGCCGTGCAAATGGCTGTTGATGACCAGGCCGCCGCCGATAAAGATGTCGACGAAGACGTACAGGAAGTTCTTGATGCTGCGCCCGCGCCCGAGCACCAGTTCGGCGACGCAGGCGGCGGACGTGTCCTTGGCGAACTCGACCGGCAACGCCGTCATCGCCTGCACGCGCTGGCGGATGTCGATGTGGTCCCACTCGTTGGCTTGCTCCGGCGCCATCTCGAGCAGATTCTGCCAGCCGCCCAGGCCCAGCGGCGCGGCGATGCCGACGCCGCACAGGCGCGGCAGCAACTTCGGTCCCAGCCGCGCGGCCATGCTGTGCAGCGCCGACGCGATCTGGCCGAACACGGTGTCGGCGACGGGAAATGGATAGGACAGCGACAGGCGCTCGCGCGTCTTGCCGACGAAGTCGACCAGCAACACGTCGAGGCTGCGCCGGCCGATCTTGATGCCGATCGAGAAGGCGCCGTCCGGATTGAGCATGATCGGCACCGACGGCTGGCCGACCTTGCCGCGCACCGGCGCGCGCTTGCTGACCAGGCCCTCCCCGAGCAGGCGGTTGATGATCAGGGAAACCGTTTGCGTGCTCAGGTTGGTCAGCCGGGCCAGGTCGGCCTTGGGCATGCTGCCGTGCAAGCGCACCGCCTGCAGCACCACCCGCTCGTTGAACTGGCTCATGCCCATCTGGTTCGAGCCGCGCGGCTGCAGCCATTGAACATCGTCGATGGCCGCCGGCGGCGCGGACGATACGGTAAAGCTGTCTGACATGGTGGGGGTGGGTCCGATTTCTACAGGCGTAAGAAGGATATTTTATTACAGATCCGACGCCCCGCCAGTGAAACAGGTGTAAAGCGCGCAGCCAGCCGGAATCAGGCCGCCAGCGCCTCGCTGATCACGCCCTTCTTGAACAGGAAATTGGCGTACGGTTGCATTTCGCCGGTCTGCACGATGGCGTAGGCGCCCTTGACGCGTTCGTAAAAGGCGAAGCGCTCGACCGCCTCGCATTGCGCCGGCGTGGCGGCGCCGGTGGCGGCGATCTGCTCGAGCATGGTGCGCTGCAGCGCCGACAGATAGCCGTCGGCGGTGTTGCATACCTTCATGAAGGCAACCGGCTGGTCGACCATGGCGTCGAGCGGAAACACCGACAGCAGCGCCGCGCTGGCGCGCTGCAGGTCGATGCCGGGCAGGCGCACCAGCGGCTTGCCCTGGCCCAAAGTCTGGCTGGTGAAGTTGGCGTCGACCAGCACGATTTCCTCGCCATGCCCCATTTCGCACAGGATCTTCAGCAATTCCGGGCTGAGCAGCGGATCGATTCCCTTAAGCATGGGCTTCCTCCGGAAAGTCTTCGGCGCTCTTCGCGCCCGTCATCACCGCCACCGTGTCGGACATGCTGATGTGCTTCGGGTCGAGGACGGCGACGCGCTTGCCCAGGCGCTGGACGTGGATGCGGTCGGCGATCTCGAACACGTGCGGCATGTTGTGGCTGATCAAGATCACCGGCAGGCCGCGGTCGCGCACATTGCGTATCAGTTCCAGCACCATATTGCCCTCCTTTACGCCGAGCGCGGCAGTTGGTTCGTCGAGGATCACGACGTGCTTGGCAAACGCCGTGCTGCGCGCCACGGCCACGCCCTGGCGCTGGCCGCCCGACAGGGTGCCGACGGCTTGCTTCATCGAACGGATGCCGATCTTCAAATCGCGCATATGGGCTTCCGCTTCGGCCAGCATGCGCTTCTTGTCGATCAGGCGCAGGAACCGTGACAGCATGCCCTTGCGCAGCAGTTCGCGGCCGAGGAACAGGTTCTCGGCGATCGTCATGGCGGGCGCCACCGCCAGGTCCTGGTACACCGTTTCGATGCCGTAGCGGCGGGCGTCGATCGGCGACTTGAGATGAACCGGCTTGCCGTCAAGCAGCATCTCGCCCGCGTCGGGTACCAGGGCGCCCGACAGGGCCTTGATCAGCGAGGACTTGCCGGCGCCGTTGTCGCCGATCACGGCGAGTATCTCGCCCGGCAGCAAATCAAAATCGGTGCCGTCGAGGGCGGTCACGCTGCCGTAGCGCTTGACCAGGCCGCGGGCCTGGAATACGGGTTGTACATGTGTCGTCATGCTCATCAACCTTTCTTGTGTGTCAGTTGATCGGTTGCCACTGCCAGAATGACCAGGATGCCCGTCACCAGGATCTGGTACACCGAGGACACGCCCATCAAGGTCAGGCCGTTGCGGAACACGCCGACGATCAGCACGCCGACCAGGGTGCCCATGATCGAACCGCGCCCGCCGAACAGGCTGGTGCCGCCGAGCACGACCGCGGTGATGCTGTCGAGGTTGTCGGTCTGGCCGCCCTGCGGGTCGCCCACGCCCATGCGCGCCACCGACATCAGCGCGGCGATGCCGTAGCACATCCCGGCGATCATGTAGACGCCCAGCAGCACTTTATTCGTGGCGATGCCGGTCAGGCGGGCCGCCTCCGGATTGTTGCCGACGGCATAGAGGTGGCGGCCGGGCGCCGTCTCGCGCAGGTACAGCCAGGTCAGCACGTACATGCCCAGCATCAGCACGGTGCCGTAGGTGAAGGTGGCCTGGCCGAGCTGGAAGGTGTTGCCGAAAAAACCCATCGCTTCCGGCAGGCCGGTGACGGTCTGGGCCTGCGAGTACAACTGCGTGACGGCGAAGGCAATGTTCATCGTGCCCAGCGTGACGATAAACGCCGGCAGCTTGATCGAGGTGACCAGCGCGCCGTTGATGAAGCCGATCAGCACGGTGACGGCGATGCCGCACAATACCGCGAGATACGGGTTCATGCCGAGGTCGACGGCGAATTTGGTCATGATGACCGAGCCCAGCGCCATCGCCATGCCGCAGGACAGGTCGATGCCGGCGGTCAGGATGATCAGGGTCTGGCCGATGGCGATGATGCCGACGACCATGACCTGCTGCAAAATCAGGGAAAAATTCTGGCTGCTGAGGAAGCGGTCGCTTTGCGACGCGAAGAATGCGCAGGCGGCGAGCAGGGCAATGACCGGGCCCAGTTTCGAGAGTGGCGGCATAAATGTTGGAACGGTGGAACTCATCTGTTATCCATATTCAAGAGGGGAAAAGAGGGCGCGCAGGCGGCCGCGCGCCGGCAAGGCACGCAGCCTTGCCGAACGCGGCCGCCGGCGTGGGCTTATTTACCCCAGCAGGCGTTCAGGCCGAACGCCGTGTCGCGGCTCGCGACGCCCGGCTGCTGCTTGTCGCTGATCAGGGTGACGCCGGTGTCGACGTAGCCGCTGGCCTTCTTCCCGTTCTTGGCGTACTCGACGCCGGCTTCGACGCCCAGGCCCGCCATGTTCAGCGGATACTGCTGCGAGGTCGCCGCGATGACGCCTGCCTTGACGTCGCGCACGCCGGCGCAGCCGCCGTCGACCGAGACGATCATCACGTTCTTTTCCTTGCCCAGGGCCTTGAGCGCCTTGTAGGCACCGGCGGCGGCCGGTTCGTTGATGGTGTACACCAGATTGATGTCAGGATTTTTCTGCAGGCAGTTTTCCATCGCCGTCTGGCCCTTGCCCTGGTCGCCGAAGCTGTCGGCCATGCACACCACGTCGGCGGTTTTCGCCGGTGCGACCGTCTTGGCGCTGATGCCCGGCGCGCCGAAACCGGCCAGGAAACCGTTGTGGCGGGCAATCCCCACCGGATGGCCCGGGAACAGGTCCAGCATGGCGATCTTGGCAGGCTTGCCGGCGAAGGCCGCCTTGGCGTACTGGCCGATCAGCGTGCCGGCCTTGTAGTTGTCGGTGGCGAACAGCGCGTCGGTCGCGTCCTGCGGCTCGGTCGGGCTGTCGAGGGCAATCACCAGCACGCCGGCGGCACGCGCCTTCTTGATGGCCGGCACGATGGCTTTCGAATCGCTGGGGGTGATCATGATCGCCTTGGCGCCGGCGGCCACCATGTTTTCAATCGCCGTGACCTGGCCGGCGTTGTCGCCATCGGCGCGTCCGGCCGCCGTCAACAGCTTGGCGCCTTTCAGTTTTGCGCGTTGCTGCGCGCCTTCCTTCATCTTCACGAAGAAGGGGTTGGTATCGGTCTTGGTGATCAGGCCGACGATCGGTTCTTCGGCCATGGCGGCGCCGCCGGCTGCCGTCAGGATAGCCAGCGCGATGCATTGTTTGACGTTCATTGTGTTGTCTCCAGAATCTCTTGTTTTTTACCGGGAGGGCGAGTGCCTCGGCCTGGGGGCGGCCGCCAAGTGGCGGTACCCGAGGCAAATATACTCTCGGTTAATTGATAAATCAAGCGGATTTATATATTGTTCTGGCCGAAAAATATCAGTACGGCGCGGCCGGCATGGAGGTCGTCTTGCTGAAAAATAGTATTTGAAAACTGGCCGCTTTTGCAGTGGTGGCGGGCCGTCTTTGTTTTTATAGTGGTGTCACCGGTGGAAAACCGCCGGACTATAAAAATGGAGACGTGTTATGAAAATCATGACTGCTATCGCATGGGGCGCCCTCATGTCCGCCGGGTTTGCCGACGCCTCGGCGCAAAGCTGCAAGGTGCCCGTGCTCAAGGTACTGGCGCAAAAAAGCCTGGGCCTCACCGTGATGGAAAAGACCCTGGCCGATTATGAAAAGGCCAGCGGCACCAAGGTGCAAATCAGCTATTTCGGCGAGAACGACCGCCGCTCCAAGGCCAGGCTCGACGCTTCCACCAAGGCCGGCTCCTACCAGGTGTATTACATCGACGAAGCCAATGTGGCCGAATTTGCCACCGCCGGCTGGGTGGTGCCACTGCTCAAATACCTGCCGAAAGAGGCCGACTACGACGATTTCCTGCCGGGCCGCCGCGCCGTCGCTTCGTACAACGGCGTGGCCTATTTCGCACCGCTGATCGGCGGCAGCGACTTCCTGTTCTACCGCCGCGACCTGCTGGAAAAGGCCGGCATCGCCGTGCCGAAGACGCTCGACGAACTGGTGGCGGCAGTGAAAAAAATGCATAGTCCTCCGAGTGTTTATGGCTGGGCCGCGCGTGGCCAGCGCGGCTCGGGCATGAATGTCTGGCGCTGGGCGCCGTTCATGCTCGCTGCCGGCGGCAAGTGGGAAAACAATGGCGTACCAAGCTTCAATTCGGCGCAGGCCGTGAAAGCCACCATCCTCTATCGCGACCTGTTCAAGTACGCGCCGCCCGGTGGCGCCACCTATGACTGGAGCAATGCGCTCGAAGCGTTCAGGTCGGGCAAGGTCGCCTTCATGATCGAGTCGACGCCGTTCGCCGACTGGATGGAAGACCCGAAAAAATCCTCGGTGGTCGACAAGGTCGGCTATGTGCGCCCGCCGGCGCCGCTGGCCTCGGCCGCCTACGGCCACGGCCTGGCCATTTCCACCTCGGGCGCGAAAGACGAATGCACGCGCCAGGCAGCCGGCAAGTTCATCGCGTTTGCCACCGGCAAGGAGCAGGAACAGGCGCGCCTGAAGGACAACGTCTTCAGCGACTACAACCGCAGCAGCACCATCAACAGCGACTACTTCCGCAAGCACGTCAAGCCGCAGATCCAGGCCGGCCTGACCGACACCACGCCGGTCTCGCGCGTCACCATCTGGCCTAGCCCCGAGTGGCCGGACATTGGCGACAACCTGGGCGTGGTGCTGGAAGAAGTGTTTACCGGCACCCGCGGCGACGTGCAAAGCGCGCTCGACGAGGCGAACGAGTATGCGACCGATGTGATGGCGCGGGCGAAGAAGCGTAAATAAGCCGATAGCGCTGACGATCCCCAGCAGCTGAAATCAGGGGGCAGACCCGGCGGGTCTGACCCCAGCTCTTGCGTTTGTGCTAAAGCCAGCGCTTGCATCTTCTCGCCTGAAAGTCACCACTTATGCCGCACTCCATCCGAAAAAAACGCCATACCTGGCTGCCAGCGGTGTTCCTCACGCTGCCGCTGCTGGTATTGCTGGTGCTGGGCCTGGTGCCCACCATTGCCGCCATCAACCTGGCCCTGCAAAACCGCGTGCTGCGCTACCGCGACAGCGAATACGTGGGGCTGGCCAATTTCATTCGCCTGTTTGGCGACCGCCGCTTCATGAACGCCGTGCAGGTCTCGGCCGTGTGGGAAGTGGTGACCGTCGCCGGTTCGCTGATTGTCGGCGTGCTGCTGGCCGTGTTCCTGTTCGAAAAAGTGAAGGGCCGCACGCGTGACGTGATCGCGCTGCTGCTGATCGTGCCGGTGCTGCTGCCGCGCGTGTCGGCCGCGTTTATCTGGAAGTTCATGTACTCGCCGCTGATGGGCATCCTCAACTGGATGCTCGAATGCGTGGGCCTGGGCGGCACGGCGCTGCTGTCCGATCCGGCCACGGCGCTGTATGCGGTGGCGCTGGTCGATATCTGGCAGTGGGGCCTGTTCTTCGGCGCCGTGATCCTGAAACTGCTGGAAACGCTGCCGCCCGAACCGCTGGAGGCGGCCCGCCTCGATTACGCGTCTACCTTGCAGGTATATGCGTATATCGCGCTGCCCATGCTCAAGGTGCCGATCATGAGCCTGGTGTTCATCAAGATGGTCGAGTCGCTGCGTTCGTTCGACCTGATCTACGTGATGACCAAGGGCGGCCCCGGCATCGCCACCGAAACGCTGGACATGTATGCGTATGCGCAGGGGATCGGCCTGATGGGCAAGATCTCGTATGCGTCCAGCATGGCCGTGCTGATGATGATCGCCACCACCATCATCTTTACCTTGCTGTGGAAACGGGTCGCCAAATGGGAAAACTGACTTTGACGCGCGGCGCGGACCGCGTTGCCACCACCGCCATCACGACCGCCATCGTGCTGGTGGCGCTGTTCCCCATCCTGTGGGCCGTGCTCAATTCCTTCAAGGATCTGATGGACATCGTCACGCCGGTGCCGCGCTTTATCTTCAGCCCGACCCTGGCCAATTACCGGCAGGTGCTGGCCAGCCCCGAAGTCCTCACGGGCCTGGGCAACAGCGTGGCCATCGTCGGCATCGCCGTGCTGCTCGGCGCCGTGCTGGGCGTGCCGGCCGCGTATGCGATCGCCCGCTATCCGGTGCCGGCCAAGAAGGATATCCAGTTCTTCCTGCTCTCGCTGCGCTTCCTGCCGCCGGTGGCCGTGGCGATACCGCTGATCTCGATCTGGATCGACCTGGGCCTGTACGACTCTCGCCTGTCGATGGTGGTGACGTATCTGCTGGTGACCCTGTCGACCATTATCTGGCTGTCGATTCCCGCCTTTGCGCGCATCCCGAAAGAGATCGAGGAAGCGGCCGCGCTGGACGGCTATGGCCCCTACCAGGTGTTCTGGAAGGTGGCCCTGCCGGTGGCCTCGAAAACCCTGATGGGCGGCATCGTCTTCAGCTTCGTGCTGGTCTGGAACGAACTGATGATCGCGCTGGCGCTGACGTCATCGAAAAGCGTGACCTTGCCGGTGATCGCCTCGGCCTTCACCTCGATGGGCCAGGAAGTGCCGTGGGGCGTGGTCAACGCCTCCACCGTGCTGCTGGCGCTGCCGCCGCTGCTGTTCGTCGGCATCCTGGGCCGGCTGCTCAACTCCATGCTCAAACACAAATAGACAAAGGACTTCAATCATGCAAGCTCTCGTACTGGAACAAGCGCATTCCATCACCCTGCGCGACATCGACATTGCCCTCGCCGTCGGTCCGCGCGACGTGAAAATCAAGATCCACACGGTCGGCATCTGCGGCAGCGACGTGCACTACTTCAAGCATGGCCGCATCGGTCCGTTCGCGGTCGAAGCGCCGATGGTGCTGGGCCATGAAGCGTCGGGCGTGGTGGCCGAAGTGGGGGCGGAAGTGACGCACCTGAAGGTGGGCGACCGCGTCTGCATGGAGCCGGGCGTGCCGCAGTTCGATTCGCCGGCCACCATGCGCGGCCTGTACAACCTGGACCCTGCCGTGCGCTTCTGGGCCACGCCGCCCATCCACGGTTGCCTCACGCCCTACGTGGTGCATCCGGCCGCGTTCACCTTCAAGCTGCCCGACAACGTCAGCTTCGGCGAAGGCGCCATCGTCGAACCATTGGCGATCGGCCTGCAGGCGGCCAAGAAGGCGGCCATCAAGCCGGGCGACGTGGCGGTGGTGATCGGCGCCGGCACCATCGGCGCGATGAATGCGCTGGCGGCGCTGGCGGGCGGCTGCTCGCGCGTGATCCTGGCCGACCTGGTGGCGGAAAAGCTGGCGCTGTTTGCCGACAATCCGGCCGTCACCACGGTCGACATACGCCAGGTGAACCTGGCGGACACGGTGCGCGAGCTGACCGGCGACTGGGGCGCCGATATCGTCTTCGAGGCCAGCGGCAGCATGCGCGCCTACGACAACATCATCGACCTGCTGTGCCCCAACGGCTGCCTGGTGCTGGTCGGCATGCCGCCCGATAAAGTCCCTTTTGACATTGTCGCCATCCAGGCCAAGGAAGTGCGCATCGAGTCGGTGTTCCGCTACGCGAACATCTTCCCGCGCGCGATCGCCTTGCTCGGCTCGGGCAAGATCGACGTCAAGCCTTTCATCTCGCGCACCTTCGGCTTTGCCGACGGCGTGCAGGCCTTCGACGAGGCGGCCAAGGCCTTGCCCGGCGACGTCAAGATACAGATAGAACTGGCCTGAGCCAGTCATCACGGAGACAATAATATGGCCAATATCGCCTGCAGGCAGCTGTACAAGACCTATGACCACAAGACGGCCGTGCTGCAGCCGTTCGACCTGGACATAGCCGACGGCGAATTCATCGTCCTGCTGGGGCCTTCGGGCTGCGGCAAATCGACCCTGCTGCGCATGATCGCGGGCCTGGAAGACATCAGCGGCGGCGAGCTGCATATCGCCGGCGCCGTCGTCAACGACCTGCCGGCGCGCGCGCGCAACGTGGCGATGGTGTTCCAGAACTACGCGCTGTACCCGCACATGACGGTGTACGACAATATCGCCTTCGGCCTGCGCCGCCTGAAGGTGCCGAACGACGAGATCGATCGCCGCGTGCGCGAGGTGGCGGCCATCCTCAGCCTCGATACGCTGCTGGAGCGCAAGCCGCGCGCCATGTCGGGCGGCCAGCAGCAGCGCACGGCGATCGCGCGCGCGATGATCAAGACGCCGCAGGTATTCCTGTTCGACGAACCGCTGTCGAACCTGGACGCCAAGCTGCGCGCGCAGCTGCGCGCCGATATCAAGCGATTGCACCGGCGCCTGCGCACCACCACTTTATACGTCACCCACGACCAGCTCGAAGCGATGACGCTGGCCGACCGCGTGGTGCTGATGAAGGGCGGCCATATCGAGCAGATCGGCACGCCGGCGGAACTCTACAACCATCCGCGCACCCTGTTTGCGGCCGGCTTTATCGGCACGCCGGCGATGAATTTCATCGATGGCGTGATCGAAAAAGAAGGGACTGACCCGGTGCTGGCGTGCGCCGGCCGGCGCTGGCGCTTGACCTCCAGCCGCTTTACCTCGCTGGTGGCCGGCACGAAGGTGGTGTTCGGCCTGCGCCCGAACCACTTGCGCACCGCCACCGCGCAGGACCGGCAGGAGGGCAGCACCAGCCACGGCCTGGACTGCACCATCGACCTGGTGGAATTGCTGGGCGCGGAAGCTTTGACCAGTTTCCAGTGCGGCGAGCTGACTTTATCGGCGCTGCTGCCGGCCAATGCCGCCAACAGCGTGGCGCAAATCGGACAGTCGCTGGCGCTGGCGTTTGACGAAGAACATATCCACCTGTTCGACGCCGAAAACGGCTTGGCGCTGGCGGCAAACCGTTAGAATACCGCCATCGAGACCGTGCAGGGGAGACGCCGTGACACCAGACCTGGAAGTGATCTACAAGCCATCGTACGAATCGTTTCGTGCGTGGGCGCACGGCTTTCCGCACACGGTGGCCAAATGGCATTTTCACCCCGAGTACGAGCTGCATTTCATCATCACCTCGACCGGCAAGTTTTTTATCGGCGACCATATCGGCAGCTACGGGCCGGGCAACCTGATACTGACCGGGCCCAATTTGCCGCACAATTGGGTCAGCGAATTGCCCGAAGGCATGGTGCTGCCCGAGCGGGACCTGGTGCTGCAGTTTTCCAGCGATTTCATCGAGCGCTGCACCTTGCTGTTTCCCGAGCTGGCGCCGTTGAAGTCCTTGATGGGCGAGGCGTCGCGCGGCTTGCAGTTTCCCGATGCGCTGGGCCTGCGCCTGGTGCCGCTGATGCAGGAGCTGACGACGGCGCAGGGCCTGCGCCGGGTCGAGCTGTTCGCGCGCCTGTTCGGCACCCTGTGCGAGTGCCGCGAACGCCGTCCGCTGGCCAGCGTCACCTATATGGCGCAGGCGGGGCGCTACATGTCGTCCACCATCAACCAGGTGCTGGCGTATATCAAGCAGAACATCACGCTGGACTTTTGCGAGCAGGACGTGGCCGACGTGGCCGAAATGAACACGCTCAAGTTCACGCGTTTCTTCCGCAAGCACACCGGCACCTCGTTCATCCAGTACGTGAACCAGGAACGCATTGCGCTGGCCTGCGAGCTGCTGATGAACACCGACCTGAAGGTGACCGATATCTGCTACCGCACCGGCTTTAACAATCTGTCCAATTTCAACCGCCAGTTTTTGGCGCACAAGCAGATGTCGCCATCGAAGTTTCGCTCCTGCCTGTTGATGAATATGTCCGACCCGTCAGCCTGACGGCCCCTAGATCACTTTTTGGAATCACATGACTTATCTTGGTATCGATATCGGCACTTCCGAAGTCAAGGCCATCCTCACAGATGACGCGCAAACCATCCTGGCCAGCAGCGGCGTGACCCTGCGCGTGGCCAGCCCCCATCCGGGCTGGTCGGAGCAGAATCCCGAGGACTGGTGGCACGCCACGCTGGACGTGATCGCGGCCATCCGTGCCGCCCAGCCGGTGGCATTTTCGGGCCTGCGCGGCATTGCGCTGTCGGGCCAGATGCATGGCGCGACCCTGCTCGACAAGCAGCAGCACGTGCTGCGCGCCGCCATTTTGTGGAACGACACGCGCTCGTTTGCCGAATGCGTGGAACTCGAAGCGCTGGTGCCCGAGTCGCGCGCCATCACGGGCAACCAGGCCATGCCGGGGTTTACGGCACCGAAGCTGCTGTGGCTGCAAAAATACGAGCCGGCGCTGTTCCGCGCCACCGCCACCGTGCTGCTGCCCAAGGATTACGTGGCGCTGCGGCTGACGGGCGACTGCGTGTCCGACATGTCCGACGCGTCCGGCACCTTGTGGCTGGACGTGGCCAAACGCGACTGGTCCGACCGCATGCTGGCCGCCACCGGCCTCACGCGCGAGCATATGCCGCGCCTGGTCGAAGGCAGCGCCGCCGCCGCCCAGGTGCGCGCTTCGCTGTGCCAGGAATGGGGCATCAGCCACCCGGTGATATTGGCCGGCGGCGCCGGCGACAATGCGGCCGCCGCCGTCGGCCTGGGCGTGGTCGAGCCGGGCGCCGGCCTGCTGTCGCTGGGCACCTCGGGCGTGCTGTTTGCCGGTAGCGACGGCTATGCGCCGAATCCCGGCCAGGGCGTGCATGCCTTCTGCCATTGCCTGCCCGAGCGCTGGCACCAGATGAGCGTGATCCTCAGCGCCGCGTCGAGCCTGTCCTGGGTGGCGCAGCTGACGCAATCGTCCGATATCGGCGAGCTGGCCAGCCTGGCCGAAAAAGTCGACGCGCGCAAGGCGCCGATCTTCCTGCCTTACCTGAGCGGCGAACGCACGCCGCACAACGACGCCACCGCGCGCGGCGTGTTTTTCGGCTTGTCGACCGAACACGGGCGCGCCGACCTGGCATATGCGGCGATGGAAGGCGTGGCGTTTGCCATGGCCGACGGCAACGAGGCGCTGCGCAGCGCCGGCACGCATTTGAGCGAAGCGTCGTTCGTCGGCGGCGGTTCGCGCAGCCGCTTCTGGGCGCAGCTGTGCGCCAATGCCTCGGGCCTGAACGTGCTGCGCCACGACCATGGCGTGGCCGGCGGCACCATGGGCGCGGCGCGCCTGGCGCAGATGGCCGTCACCGGCCGCGCGCCCGCCGAGGTCTGCACCCGTCCCGCAATACAGGAAACCATCGCGCCACAGGCGTCAAACGTGCTGGCCGACCGCCTGGCCCGCTACCGCCGCCTGTATCCGCTGCTGCGCGAGGAGTTTGCGGGCGCGACGGCGGCGGCGCGCTGACCAGAGGGAGCCGAGGCGCTCCCGGCAGGGCATTCCAATATTGACATACGTGGCGTATGTGAATAACATACGCTGCGTATGTGAAAGGAATTCCCATGCCCGTATCCACCGTATCCACCGTAGCAAGCCCGCGCCGTCGCCGCAGCACCATGATCGAGGAAACCCGCGCCAGGCTGCTGGCCGCGGCGCGCCTTGCCTTTGCCGAACAGGGCTATGCACATACCTCGATGGACGATTTCACGGCCGCCGCCGGCCTGACCCGCGGCGCGCTGTACCACCATTTCGGCAGCAAGGAAAAGCTGCTGCTGGCCGTCATCGACCAGCTCGAAGGCGAGGTCGGCGCCCGCCTGCAGGCGATTGCCGACAGCGCGCCCACCACCCGGGAAGCGTTGCGGCGCCGCTGCCAGGGCTACCTGGAGCTGGCGCTGGTGCCCGAGCTGCGCCGCATCATCCTGCAGGACGCGCGCGCCATGTTCGGCGACGTGCAGCAGGCGCACCAGCGGCTCGGCATCGCCGCGCTGGAGGCGGCCCTGCAAGGGCTGATCGACGACGGCGTGGCGCGGCCCGTGCATGCGGGCGTGACGGCGCGCATGCTGTATGGCGCCGTCACCGAAGCGGCCTTCTGGATCGCCGAAGCCGATGGCGATCCGCCGGCGCGGCTGGCCGCATCGCAGGCCGCGCTCGACCATCTGCTGAACGGCCTGCTGGTCCGCCAGGCCAACCTTCCGAACGCCCAGGAGCGCCCACATGCAATGGAAAAATAACCGCCAGCGGTTTGGCGCGCTGGCCAAGTTCTTTCACTGGACCAGCGCCGCCGCCTTTATCGGCGCCTATCTCGTTGTCTATTATGTGATCTGGTTCCTGGACGAGGAAGCGCCCGGCACGCTGCCGGTGCTGAACGTGCACTGGATGCTGGGCCTGCTGGTGGGCGCGCTGGCGCTGCCGCGCCTTGCGTGGCGGGTGCTTGACGTGCAGCCGCTGGACCCGCCCGGCTCCGCCCTGGAGCACAGGCTGGCGCATGCCGCGCACTGGGGGCTGTACGGCCTGCTGATCGTGCTGCCGCTGACCGGCTACGCGGGTACCGGCCTGCACACGGACTTCGGCCTGTTTGCCGTGCCGTCGTTTCGCGATACCGCGCTGTTCGACGCGATGGCGTCCATCTTCGGCCTGACGTGGGAAAGTTTCGAGCCGCCGGTGGACGCCGTGCACCACTTCCTGGGCAAGTGGGTGGCCTGGGGCGTGGTGGGCTTGCATGTGCTGGCGGCCCTGTATCACCACCGCGTGCGCAAGGATGACGTGTTGCGCCGCATGCTGCCTTGATGTCCTGATTGGCAAGCTTGCCTGGATCGTCATGGTCGCAGCGGAAGAGCATGGCCATCCAGTCAACCTTGTTATGTAATTTGTTGTTTCTACGCTGAAAATATTTAAGCCGATTAAACCCTGCTTGGTTTTTGGCTGTGTGCACTGCATCATTTCTGTGTCCGGTGAGAATTGGATAGTTTTTCACTGTCACACAAAGGAATGCCATGCAATTCATCAATCTTAAAATATCCGCCCGCCTCGCCTTGCTGGGCGCCTTTTTCTTTCTCGCCCTGGTCGTCGTCGGCCTGCGCGGCTGGAGCGCGCTCGACGCGGCCAGCGCGCGCAGCGCACACGCCATGCAGCGGGCCGTCGCCCTGACGGAAGCCATCGACACGGCGCGCAGCGCGCAGGTGGAATTCAAGATCCAGGTGCAGGAATGGAAAAACATCCTGCTGCGCGGCGGCGACGCGGCTGCCTTCCGGCGCTACCGCGAGGCCTTTGTCGTCAGCGGCGCGCAGACGCGCAAGGAGCTGAAACAGCTGCACACCCTGATGGCCGGCCTGCGGCTCGACACCCAGCCTGTCGAACAGGCCGTGCAGGCGCATGATGCGCTGGGCGTCGCCTACCTGGCGGCCTTGCAGCAATACGATGGCGCGCGCGCCGACAGCGCGCAGCTTGTCGATGCGCTGGTCAAGGGCAAGGACCGCGAGCCGACGCGCCAGATCGACGCCATCGTCGCCACCATCGGCAAGCAGTCGCACAGCCTGATGGCGCAGATGAAGGAAGAGGACGAGGCCGCGCACCGCAGCGCCACCATCGCCATGCTGGCCACGGTGTTGCTGACCCTGCTGATCGGCAGCGTCACCGTCTGGTGGCTGATACGCAGCATCACGCGTCCGCTTTCCGCGGCGGTCGGCATTGCGCAGCAAGTGGCGCAGGGCGACCTGCGCGCGGTGGTGGCCGATGGCGGCCGTAATGAAATCAGCGACCTGCTGCGTGCCTTGAAGGCCATGAGCGGCAACCTGGCGGCCATTGTCGGGCGCGTGCGCGACGGCACCGACGCGATTGCCACGGCCTCCAGCGAAATTGCCAGAGGTAATATGGACCTGTCTTCGCGCACCGAGGAGCAAGCCAGTTCGCTGGAAGAGACGGCCGCCTCGATGATCGAGCTGACCACCACCGTGCGGCAGAATCATGACAATGCCGACCAGGCACGCCAGATGGCCGGCAGTGCCTCGGACGTGGCCCAGCGCGGCGGTGCGGCGGTGGCGCAGATGGTGCAGACCATGGGCAGCATCAATGCGTCGTCGAAGCGCATCGTCGACATTATCGGCGTGATCGACGGCATCGCCTTCCAGACCAATATCCTGGCCCTGAATGCGGCGGTGGAAGCGGCGCGCGCGGGCGAGCAGGGACGCGGCTTTGCGGTGGTCGCCACCGAAGTGCGCAGCCTGGCGCAGCGTTCCGCCGAAGCGGCGCGCGAGATCAAGCAGCTGATCGGCGACTCGGTGCGCACGGTGGAAGCGGGCAGTGCATTGGCGGGCCAGGCCGGGCAGACGATGGACGAGGTGGTGACCAGCGTGCAGCGCGTCAACGCCATCATCGACGAAATCGCGCTGGCCAGCGTCGAGCAGCGCGACGGCATCGAGCAGATCAGCATGGCCGTCAGCCAGATGGATGGCGTAACGCAGCAGAACGCCGCCCTGGTGGAACAGGCGGCCGCCGCAGCGGACGCCTTGCAGCAGCAGGCTGCCAGCCTGGCCGACGCCGTCAGCATTTTCAAGCTGCACGCGGCGCCGGACGCGCCGGCAGCGGTCGGTATGCCCGTGGTCGCGCGCCACGTCCTCGCTTAAAACGTATATTTCGCCGTCAGCACGGCACTGCGCGGTTCGCCAAACGCATTGCCGCTGTCGATGCCGCTGATGGCCTGGTAGTAGCTGCGGTCAAACAGATTGGTCAGGCTCAGGCGCACGTCCAGCTGCTTGCTGGCCTGCCAGCCCGCGTTCAGGTCGGCGATCGCATAGCCGCCCTGACGGATGGCGCTGTTGGTCTTGTAGATCTGGTTCTGCGCGCGCAGCGCCGCACCGACGCGCCAGGCGCTCCATTCGCCCGGCAGGCGGTAGTTGGTGGACAGGCGCAACAAACGGCTCGGGCGTTCGGCCGCATAGCGCGCACCGGCCTGGTTGCTGCCCTGGGCTTTGGTGTATTCGGCCGTGTTGTAGGTCAGGCCCGCGCTCACCTGCCAGCGTGGCGTGATCGCGCCGGCGATGGTCAGTTCCACGCCCTGGCTGCGCACTTCGCCGGCCGCTTCCGAGCACGACAGCAGGCCCGGGCCGCACTGCGCCAGCGGCAGCGAGGTGGCCAGGTTTTCCTGCACGATGCGGAACACGGCGACCGAGGCGTTCAGCGCGCCGCCGAAGTACTCGCCTTTCACGCCCGCTTCCATATTGGTGCCCGTGACCGGGTCGAGCAGCACGCCATTCTTGTCGAGCGCGCTTTGCGGATTGAAGATGCTGGTCCAGCTGCCGTACAGCGAGTGGTGGGCGTCGAAGTCGTACACCAGGCCCACGTAAGGCGTTACTTCCTGGCTGACCTTGTAGCCCGAGCGCACCTGGGTCAGGGGATTGAGGGCGCCGTATTCATACCAGTCGACGCGCCCGCCCACCAGCAGGGCCAGCGGGTCGGTCAGGCTGAAGCGGGCCGTCGTGTAGACGCTTTTCTGGGTGGTTTCGGTATTTTGTCCGTAGTAGAACGTGCCGATCACGGGCTTGACGGGGGCCGCCGTATTCCAGCTGACAGGGTCGAAGGCATAGCTGTAATCGGGCACCGATTTGTAGCCCTTGTCTTCCGTGTCGCGCGTGCGGTAGTTGGCGCCGAAGACGATTTCATGGCGGCGCCCCAGCAGGCTGAATGGCCCGGACGCCTGCGCGTCCAGGATGCGCTGCTGGCGGTCATAGATAAAGGCGTTGGCCGCGCTCAGGCGGAACAGGTTGGTGCGCGGCACGCGGGCCACGCCGGTGACGATGGAATCGAGTTCATCGTCGAGCGCCTGGGCGGCAATCTTGAGCTTCCAGCCGTTGGCCAGGCGGTGTTCCACTTCGGCGAACAGCCGCGTGTTCTTCTTGTTCCAGAAAGTCCAGTCGGGCGCATTGCTGGCCGAGCGGTCCAGCGGCAGGAAGCTGCCGTCCAGCGCGGTCGGCAAGCCATACCAGGTCGAGCCGGGATTGCGCTCGTCGTTGACGTGGAAGCCCACGCCGAGGGTGGTGTCGCGCGTGATGTCGGCGTCAACGGTGGCGTACAGCAGGGCGCGCTTGTGGCCGTAGTTCGAAATAAAGGTGTCGCCGTCCTGGTAGGCGGCCACGGCGCGGCCGCGCACGGAACCGTTGGCGTTCAGCGCGCCGCGCGCATCGACCTCGCCGCGGTAGTCGTGGTAGCGGCCGACGCTGCCCGTGACCGACACTTCATTGTCGGCCGTCGGGCGCTTGCGCACGAAATTCATGGTGCCCGACGGGTTGCCCACGCCATTGAGCATGCCGGCCGCGCCGCGCAGCACTTCCACGCGGTCGTACATGGCCAGGGTGGCGAAACCGAGCGTGTCGCCGTCGCCCGACATGGTCAGTCCGTCTTCGGTGAAATTGCTGATGGCGAAACCGCGCGAATAGAAGCTGGCGCGTTCGGTGGCGCCCTTGTTCAGCGTCAAGCCCGGCGTGATATTGACGATGTCTTCCACCGAGCGGATATTCATGTCATCCATCTGCTGGCGCGTGACCACGCTGACCGACTGCGGGGTTTCGCGCACGGACAGGTTCAGGCGCGTGGCCGCATTCATGCTGCCGGTGGTGTAGGAACCGCTGCCTTCGGTGGTGGCGCCAGCTGCGGCCTGCGCGCTGACCTGGACTTCCGGCAGGCTCTGTTCCTGCGTCTGCGCCTGGACTGGTGCGGCTAAGGCGGCAAGGATGGCCACGGCCATGATCTTCGGCGCCAGCATGGCGCGCTTGTTAGTGATTGTCATTGGAACTCCCCGTATCGCTGTCTGAAAAGCAGGCCTGTGCCCGCCGCTGTCGTGTGCGTCGCTGGGGTGGTGCTGCGCCTGGCTGGCATGGCCCTGCCGCCGTATCCTGGACCAGCTGTGGAAACGCGGCGATGAACCATCTCAAGAATGAGAATTATTCTCATTTTAAGGTGGGTACTGTCATTGCAGCAATTTTTTGTGGAATTTGGTGAGAATGTTGCGCTACCTTGTTGGGCGTTTACAACAACCATGGGGGCCATCAGCCGCTTGAGCGCCATCAAGCGGGGCGCCATCAGGCAAAAAAGTGGGGAGGGATTCTTATACTATTTCCACTCGGAATCTTTTTGGCCGGTATCGTTGCGAGGAACGCCATGAGCCCACTCTTTTGTCCCGCTGGTGATCCATGATGGCGCTGCTGCTGGCGCTGTGCCTGCTGCTGGCCATGCTCGGTGCGCTGCTGGCGGGGCAGTGCTGGGGGGAGCGGCAGTGGCGCGGCCGCCATGCGCACGGTGAGGCACGGCTGGCGGCGCAGGCGCCCATGCTGGCGCTGCTGCAGGCGCTGCCGGTGGCCGTGATCGGCACCGACCGCCATGGCGTGGTGCGCTACCTGAATGCGCGCGCACTGGCGATGGGCGGCTTGCCGGCGGCGCACGGGGTGGGTGCCAGCGTGTCGCAGCTGCTGCCGCTGTTCCATGACGGCGCCGCCATCGATGCGGCGCAGCAGGTGCGCGATTGCGTGGCGCAGCAGGCCATGCTGGAAGTGGCGCGCGGCGCGGTACTGCTGCGCGAAAGCGACGGCAAGCGCATCGACGTGCATTACAGCTGCGCACCGCTGGCGCACGACGGCGCGGTGCTGCTGCTGCACGACGTGTCGGCGCGCCGCCGCGCCGAGCAGCAACTGGAATTCATCGCCCACCATGACGGCCTGACCGGCTTGCCGAACCGCCTGCACTTCCAGATCCGCTTCGAGCACGGCATCGCCTATGCGCGCCGCCACCAGAGCTTGCTGGCGGTGCTGTTCGTCGATATCGACCGCTTCAAGGCCATCAACGACAGCCTGGGCCATGACGTGGGCGACCAGGTGCTGGCGGAATTCGCGCGCCGGGTGCAGCAGTGCGTGCGCAAGGTCGACACGGTGGCGCGCCAGGGCGGCGACGAATTCATCGTCCTGCTGACCGAACTGCACGATCCGCATGATGCGACGCGCGTGGCCGAGAAAATCATCGCCGCCATCGCCGCGCCGTTCGTGATCGACCAGTACAGCCTGTCGGTGGCCGCCAGCGTGGGGGTGGCGCTGTATCCGGACGACGACGACGATGTCGATGCGCTCATCGAAAAGGCGGATCTCGCCATGTATGCGGCCAAGCGGCATGCGTCCGGTACCTGCCTGCGCTACGCGCCGCGCATGCAGACGCAATCGTATTCGCGCACCATCCTGGAGACGGCGCTGCGCCATGCGCTCGAGCGCAATGAATTCGTGCTGCAGTACCAGCCTTGCATGGACCTGGCGACCGGTGCCATCACGGGCGTGAAGGCGCTGCTGCGCTGGAAGCACCCGGAACTGGGGCTGATGATGCCGCTCGACTTTCTACCGGTACTGGAGGAGAGCGCGCTGATCCTGCCGGTCGGCGCCTGGGTGCTGGCCACCGCCGTCGAGCAGGCGAAACGCTGGATCGCGCAGGACCACAGGCTGACGGTCACCGTCAGCCTGTCGGCGCGCCAGTTCTACCAGCGCGACATCGCGCGCAATGTCGGCGCGGCTTTGGATGCGGCCGGCGTGCCGGGCCATTGCATCGAAATGGAAATCGCCGCCGGCACCCTGATCGACCATAGCCACGATGGCGAGGCGATCCTGCGCCAGTTCCGCCAACTGGGCATGACGATCTGCATCAGCGACTTCGGCACCGGCGACGGCCCGCTGCATTCCCTGCATCGTTTTCCGGTCGACGCCGTCAAGATTGAAAAGTGTTTTATCGACGAACTGGGCGAATCAGCCGATGACGGCGCCATGGTGCGCGCCATGGTGGCGATGGCCCACACCCTGAAACTGCGCGCGATCGCCGGCGGCGTGGAAAACGCGCGCCAGCTGGAACTGCTGGCGGCCATGGGCTGCGACGCCGCCTTCGGCTATCACCTGGGGCGCGCGATGGCGCCGGATGGGGTGGAGGCGCTGCTCAAGGCGCGCGCCGCCCCGGCCGCCTGCTGACGCAGCTTGGCCAGGAAGCGCCGCAGGTGCGGCTCGCCGCGTTCGAAGGGTACCTCGTCAAAGGCAAACCAGCGTATTGACGAAAATTCTGTTTCATCATGGATGATCTGCTGCCGGCGGTCGGCATGCAGCACATACCACAGCGACACATCGGTGTGGCCAGCGGTCAGGCCCACGGTGGTGGTCACGGTCAGCATCAGCGGTGCTGCGATGGGATGCGCGGGCGCCAGGCCCAGTTCCTCGGCCAGTTCGCGCAGCACGGTGGTACGTGGATGCTCGCCGGGATCGACATGGCCGCCGGGCGGCAGCCACAATTGGGCATTGCGATGGTCGACCAGCAGCACGTGATCCTCATCGACGACGACAAAGTAGGCGACCAGGTGCTTCGGCGGGGTGGCCGGCTTGGCCAGGCGGAACAGCTCGGCGCCGCTATCGATCCAGGCCAGCGTGTCGGCAAGCTGGCCGCGTTCGAGTTCGTCCAGCGGGACGATGGTGGCAACTTCTTGCCGGATTTGCTGGCGCATCTGCTGGGGCCTCGGTCAATGACAAGCCGTGAGCGTAGCAGATGTGCCGGCAAAGAGTGCCGTTAAAACCTGTAGCGCAGCGACAGCATGGCGTTGCGCGGGTCGCCATAGTAGCCGCCCATGCCGGTCGAGTAGTAGCGCTTGTCGAACACATTATTGACATTGACGGTCGCCACCAGGCGCGGGTCGAACTGGTATTGCGCCATCAGGCCCGCCACCGCGTAGGCTGGCTGCGTGAAGCGCTCGCCGTTCGGGCCACGGTCGTCCATGTAGATGCCGCTCTGCCAGTTCACGCCGGCGCCCAGCATCAATCCTGGCACGCCTTGCGACAGGCGATAGGTGGTCCACAGCTTGGCCATGGCCTGCGGCTGGCTGGTCTGGATGCGCTCGCCGGCCGCGTTGCGGATGCGGCTGTAGGCATAGCTGGCCGTCAGTTGCCAGTCCGGGCGCAGCTGGCCCGACACTTCCGTCTCCAGGCCGCAGGTGGTGGCGCCCTTCACCGTGTGATAGGCGTACGAGCCGCCGCCGGTACCGATGATCCAGATATTGCCCGGATCGGCTTCGGCCAGGTTTTCCTGGCGCAGCTGGAACACCGAAGTGCTGGTGGTCAGGGCGCCGTTGAAGAATTCGCCCTTGATGCCGGCCTCGTAGTTCTTGCCTTCCAGTGGCGGCAGGAAGCGGCTGTTGATGTCGCGCTGGCTTTGCGGCGTGAAGATGCTGGTGTAGCTGGCGTAGGCCGACCAGTGCCGTCCCAGGTCGTAGACCAGGCCCGCATACGGCGTGATCTTGCCGCTTTCGCGCATCGCGTCGTAGAGATCCGTGTCGGCATCGTAATCGCTGCGGATATCGCGCTTCCAGTACGACAGGCGCGCACCGAGGATCACGGACAGCGCATCCGTCGGGCGCAGGCGCAAGGTGGAATACACGCCGCTCTCGCGCTCCTTGTCGTACGAGGTGCCCATGCGGGTGCCGCGATAGTCGGGCACCGGCATGGCGCCATTCCATGCGTTGATGTCGGGGATGCTGTAGTCGTAGCCGTCCAGCCGCCAGCCCGGATAGATGGGGCTGTTGGTCTCGAGTTCGGAGCTGCTCACGCCGAACACCAGTTCATGCTTGCGCCCGAAGGCCTGGAACGGCCCGCTGACATAGGCGTCGAGCGAGGTTTGCTGCGGCTTGCTGTGCCAGTTGGCCAGCCACAGTTTCAGGTTGGCGCCCGTGACGCGGTCCGCATAGCCGTTGCCGGCAAAGCCCTGCAGCGCATCATATTGATTGCTGCTGCGGCTGACGGCCAGCTTGGCGATCCAGTCGTTGTCGAAATAATGGTCGAGCGTGGCGAACAACATGCTTTGTTCGCGGTCGTACGTGCTCCACGCCGCCGTGCCGTTCATCGACCGCTTGAAATGGGTCAGCGAGCCATCGCTGTAAAAGACGGGAAATTCGCGGCCCGCGCCACCCAGTTTTTCCTTCTGGTAGTTGACGCCCGCGCTGAGCACCGTGGACGGCGACAAATCGGCTTCGACGATCGCGTACAGCACGTCCTTTTTCTGGCGGTAGCGCTCGATGAAGGAATGCTGGTCTTCATGCGCCGCCACCAGGCGGGCGCGCACGCTGCCGTCCTGGTTCAGCGGACTCGAGATGTCGCCATCGATGCGGTAGCGGTCCCACGAGCCGGCCTGCACGCCGGCCGATGCGGCAAATGTGCGGCCCGGGCGCTTGCGCACCAGGTTGACGGCGGCGGACGGGCTGCCCGTGCCGCTGATCAAACCGGTGGCGCCGCGGATGATTTCGACCCTGTCGTAGATGGCCGCGTCATAGGTGCGCGCTTCGAGGTTCTTGCTGGTCGGGATGCCGTCGACCATGTAGGACGTCACTTCGAAGCCGCGCGAGAATCCCTGGTCGTATTCCCGCGTGCTCGACGAGCGGTCGACCGTGATGCCGGGCGACTGCACCAGCACGTCCTGCAAGGTGCGCAGGCCCTGGTCTTCGATCTGCTGGCGCGTGATGACGCTGACGGCCTGCGGCGTTTCGCGCAGCGACAGGTTCAATCGCGTGGCGCTGGTCAGGCCCGCGTAGCTGCGCCTGCCCTCGGTGGTGCCGTCGCGCAGGGCGCTGGAGCTGACGGCCACTTCGCCGAGGGTGGTGGCGATCGGCGCGCCGGTACTGGCACCGGCGCCGCTTTTGCGCAGCACATAGCTGTTGGCGCCGCCGGGCACCGCTTCGAGTCCGGTGCCGGCCAGCAGTTGCGCCAGCGCCTGCGGCACCGTATAGCTGCCCTGCAGGCCCGGCGAGCGCACGCCCTGCAGCAGTTCGGCCGCGCCGCCCACATTGACCCTGGCGTTGATGGCAAAGGCGGCGATCGCGGCGGACAACTCGCCGGCCGGCACGCTGTAATGCGTTGGCGCGGCGCTGGCGGCGCCAGTCGTATCGGCGGCCATCGCCGGCGCATGCGCCAGCGACAGCAGCAACAGGGCGCCGCCAACGGCGCGTGCGAGGGGAGTGGGGTGCGGAGGATGCAGGTGCATGAGAGAGCCTTTCCGGTGTAGTTAAGTGACAGACATCCACAGGACAGGCGAGGCGTGAAAAAGGGGCCAAAAAAACGCAATTATTTTGCGTGGGGAGCAATCGTGACCCAGTAGCGGCTGCGGTACAGCACGTCGACCGGCAGCATGCGCGCCAGGCTGTCCAGCACCGTCTCCGTGTCGTCGAGACGGAAGGCGCCCGTCAGGCGCAGGCCTGCCACCTCAGGTTCGACGCGCAGCAGGCCGGGGCGGTAGCGCGCCAGTTCGGCGGCAAAGGCGTCCAGGCGCATGTCTTGCGCCATCAGCATGCCCTGCGTCCAGGCGCCCGTCTGCGGCGTTGCTGCCACGGGCAGGTTGGCGTGGTCGGCGTCGAAGCGGCTTTGCCAGCCGGCCTCGACCCGGCGCACGGTGGCCGAGGGCGCGCGCGGCGCGATCTGTACCGCATGTTCCAGCACCGTCACGCGGCTGCTGTCGTCATCAAGGCGCACGATAAAGCGCGTGCCGAGCGCGCGGATGCGGCCATGCCGGGTGGCGACGATAAAGGGACGGTTCCCCGCATGGTCAGGCCGCGTTTCCACCAGCAGCTCGCCGCGCCGCAACGTCAGCAGGCGCTCGTGCCCGGTATAGTTCACATCGACGGCGCTGTCGGTATTGAGCACCAGCCGGCCGCCATCGGGCAGGGACAGCTCGCGGCGCTGGCCGATGGCGCTGCGGACGGCGCAGCACGGGCGCGGCCACGCTGGCTGGCAGCAGGGCCGATGCGTGCTCCAGCTGGCCGCTGACCTGCCGCACCTTGTGCCAGGCGCGCAGGTGTTCGGGGTCGCGTGCGCGCCAGCGTGCGCTGGCCGCCAGATCTTCCGGCGTGGCCTGGCCCGACTGCTCGATCAGAAACCATTCGACGGCCTGGCGCGCGATCTTGCGGGACAGCGGCGGCGTCAATGGCGCGGGCAGGCCGGTGGCATTCATGCCAGCAGCACGCATTCGGTCAGCGCCTCGGCCATGTAGCGCTTGACGGAGCGTTCGCCGATACCGAGTGTTGCGGCGATGTCCGCATAGGCATGGCCCTCGATCTGCGCCATGATGAAGACGGCGCGTACCTTCGGTTTCAGTGCGTCGAGCATGGCGTCGACCGCTTGCAGCGCCTGCAGCATCTCTGCCTGCTGCTGCGCCGACGGCACCTGCTGTTCGGGCAGGGCGGCGAGGGTGGCCAGCCACGCGTGCTCCAGCGACTGGCGCCGCAGATGGTTGATCAGCAGGTGTTTGGCGATGGTCGCCAGGTAGGCCCTGGGCGCGCGCAGGGCCGGGGTTTGCGGCTGGGCCGGCGCGCCGGCCAGCAGGCGTGCAAATGTGTCCTGCATCAGGTCGGCCGCGTCAAACGCGTTGCCGAGGCGCCGTTGCAGCCAGTGCGCCAGCCAGCCGTGGTAGGCGCTGTAGCAGTGCTCCAGTTGCATTACAGCACGGCCAGCAGCACCGCCGCCAGCGCCGCCGCCACGCCGGTCACGCGCGCCAGGCGCATCGCCTGGTGCGGCGCGTAGGGCAGCAGCCAGATCAGCAGCAGGCCGCAGCCGGTCAGGCTGCCGACCCAGAACACGGTGCCGTAGCCGGCGCCGGCGATATGCATGGCCCACGCCAGGCCAAAGGCCAGCGCCAGAGCGCCGCCCCACTGCAGGCGGCGGCGCAGCTGCGGCGGCGGTTCCGCGCCGCGGCCATGCAGGTCGGCGTAGTGGCGGTCCATCGCCAGGCACAGGCAGGACAGGCCCGCGTAGCACAGGGCGAAGACGAGGAAGTTCGACAGGATCTCCATCATGCGGCTCCCGGCAGCGTGGTGTTGGTCGGCGCAGCGGGGGCGGGCGCGGCTTTCTTTGCCTTCGCCGCCAGCGGCCTGAGTTTGTACGCCGCGTAGCCCAGCAGCAGGCCCAGCGCCAGCACCACCAGATCAAAAGCGGCCACCGACACGGGGCCACGGCCCAGGAACAGGGTCACGCCCAGGTGCGACTGGGTGGTGAACACGTTCAGGACAGGCAGGCCGGCCAGCAGGATCGCGCCGGCCGTCAGCTGGATGCGCCACATGGCGCGCGTCGGGCGCAGCTGCGCGACGATGGCGGCCAGCGCCCAGGCGCCGAAGAAGCAGGCGATTTCTTCTTTCGGGCGCTCTTCCATCACCACCGGCAGCAGGCGGTTGGCCCAGAAATAGGCGCCGAAGGCGATCGGGATGCCGGCGATGGCGCCGATATTGAGCGCCTCGACCAGCCGCAGGCCGAAGCTGGCGCGCTTGCCGGCGGCCAGCGCCTTGGCCTGCTTCTGGCGCGTCTTGACGGCCCACAGCAGGGCACCGGTGGCGACCATGGCGCAGCCGGCCAGGCCGGACAGGAAGAACAGGGCGCGCAGCAGCGGCCCGCCGAAGTGGGCCACGTGCAGGCCGATCATCACGCCCTGGGTGGCGGCCGCGCCAGGCACCGTCTCGCCGTTCGACGACAGCAGCTTGCCGGTCACGCCATCGAAATCCATCGACGGCTGGCGGGTCGACATCTCGCGCCCCGACGAGCGGCTGAGGGTAATGACGGCATTGGCGTCGCCGGGCGCGTTGACGGAGATGCGTTCGACCTTGCCGCCCCATTGCTGCTCGGCCTGGCGCACCAGCGGCGCGAATGGCGTCAGGGGCGCGGCCACGCCGGCCGCCTTGCGTTCTTGCGCGCGCGGAAACGCTTCGGCAAAGAAGGTGTCCTGGTCGCCTTTGTAGGCGGCGGTGGCGCCGGACGGCATGTACAGGAACATCAGGGTGACCAGGCCGGTGTAGGTGATCATCAGGTGGAAGGGCAGGGCCAGCACGGCCGTCACATTGTGCGCGTCCAGCCACGAGCGCTGGCCTTTTTTCGGACGGAAGGTGAACAGGTCCTTGAAGATGCGCTTGTGGGTAATGACGCCGCTGATGATGGAGACCAGCATGAACATGGCGCAAAAGCCGACGATCCAGCGGGCCCAGATGGCGGACATGTAGTGCAGGTCGAAATGCAGGCGGTACAGGAATTCGCCGCCGCGCGTGTCGCGCGGCTTGGACAGCACGTCGCCGGTGGCCGGATCGGTCTTCTCGCTATGGAAGTTGCCGCGCCGTCCCTTCTTCTTTTCGCCCGGTTTCGACGGCTTGCTCCAGCCCAGCTGCGTCGCCTGCGTGCGCTCGTCGGGCAGGCTGATGAACCAGCGCGTGGCGCCGGCCGCGCGGTCGGTCATCGCGGCCTGGGCGGCGCTGGCGGCGACTTCGCTGCTGACCGGATTGGCCGCCACGGCGTGCAGTTCGGGCTGCATCCACAAGGTGATTTCGTTGCGGTAGTAGCTGGCCGTGCCGCCGCAAAATACCAGCAGCAGCACCCAGCAGACCAGCAGGCCGGACCAGGTATGCAGCCATGCCATCGACTGGCGGAAACCTTCTTTCATGCGAGACTCCAGGACAGGGCGCCCATCGCTTGCAGGATGGCGGCGAGGACGGCGCACGGTATCAACAGGCCCAGCCAGGCGCGCAGGGCGCTGCCGGTGGCGAAGACCCACAGTACGGCGCAGGTGTAGATGGTGAACGACAGCAGGGTCGCCGTCATGACGGCTTCCGAGCGCGCCATCGGCAGGGTCACCGACAGCAGCATGGTGACCAGCGCCGCCAGCACATAGCCGCCGACGATGGCGGCCACGCCGCGCGAGGCCACGCCGAGGCGGTAGATCGCCCCGGCGGACAGCCGCAGGCGCGGCGGTTTGGGTGTGGTGGCGGGCGCTTGCATGATCAGCCGTGGTCTTTGCTTGGTGCGACGGGAGCCGGTGCCGGCAATGGCGCCACGCCTTGCGCCTGCACCAGGCTCAGGGTGGTGACGTAGCTGGCGTTGTCATATTTCTTGCCGTCGCGCTCGCCGCCGGTCTTGTCTTCATGGTGCACTTCCAGCACATAGCCGCCCTGCCATGGCAGCGGGAAGCTGACCAGGCCCTGCTCGTCGCTGTAGGCTTCGCGCATCCAGCCCGATTGCACCACGGCGCCGACCTTGGCTTTCGGCAGCGGCTTGCCCTGGTAGGTCACCTTGAACTGGCCCGGCGTGCCGGTCGGCAGCAGGTCCAGCGTCAGGGCCGGCGCCTGGGCGCTGTGGTCGGCGACAATGCGCGCGGCCGGGGTCCAGATCGAGAACAGCACCTTGCCATCCTTCTTGCTTTCCCAGCCCGGATAGCTGTTTTCTTCGGCGATGATGGTTTCGCCAGGAGCCACTTTACCGTTCAGCACGAAGGCGCCGGCCGTCTTGCTCGCCTGCAGCGGCTTCCTGGTGCCAGCCGAAATCCAGGTGACGTTTTTCAGGGTGAATTTGTCCAGCAGGCCCGGCGACGCTTCGCGCAGGTTGTCGCCGAATTCGCCGAAGTACACGCTGGCGGCCTTGTCGTTCTGTTCCAGCCAGATCTGGTGGGCACCGGCCGCGCCGGACAGCAGGGCGCCGCTGACTAAGGCGGTGGCGAGGACGGACAAACGCGCGATGGAGGTGATGGTCATGGTGTATCCCTTGGTGTAGTTGTTATGGCTGTCGTAAAACGGCCGCCGTCCCGCAGGAGTGGCGGCCAGCAGCATCAGTACTGGTAACGCAAGTTCAGCGTACTTGCCTGGCGTACCAGGCAAGATATGCGGCATGGGGACGGAAACGCTTGTTGAAACACAAATCGTAATGAGAACGATTCTTATTATATTGTGGCGTTGCGAGACATGCAAGGGAGGAGTGAGGCAATTGCACACGGCAGCCGGAAGAAATCCGGCTGCGCGAGGGGGCAAGCAGGGGGACCTGCAGCGATCAGAGCTGGCCGCGCAGGGTCAGGGTCGCGTTACGCGGCTCGCCGTAAAAGTTGGAGCCATAGGCGGCCCATACGCGCTGGTAGTATTTTTTGTCGAACAGGTTGTTGACTGTCAGCGACAGATCGAGTTTCGGGCCCAGGCGGTAGCCGGCCTGCAGCGCGACCGTGGTGACCGGCGCCTGCTCGAATTTCACCGGGCCGTTCAGGCGGTACATGCTGCTGACGCTGCGCACCCCGCCACCCACGCTGACCTTGTCGAGTGCGCCGGCCAGCCGGTATTTGCTCCACAGGTTGAGATGATGGCGCGGTGCGATAAAGGTGTACAGCTGGGCCTTCTGGTCGGCGCTGCCTTCCAGCGTGCGCGTGCTGGTGTAGGAATAGCCGGCCGTCAGGTCCCAGCCGGGCAGGGGACTGCCGCTCAGTTCCGTTTCCACGCCCTGGCTGCGCATCTTGCCGGCGCCGATGGAAAACAGCGGATTGGCCGGATCGGGCATGACGCGGTTTTCATCTTCCATGCGAAACAGGGCCGCATGCGCATTGGCGCGCCGCTCGAACAGTTCGGCTTTCAGGCCCAGTTCGAATTGCTGGCCCTTGCGCGGCTTGAGCGTCTGGCCGGCCGCATCCGTGGTCGACTGTGGCGAGAAGATGCGCGTGTAGCTGCCGTAGGCCGACACCTGTTTGTCGAGTTCATAGACCAGCCCCGCATAGGGCGTCAGCTTGGCGTTGATCTTGTTGCTGACATCGGTGAACTGGTTGAAATAGGCATTGCGGTTGACGGTATGGTTGTCCCAGTGGGTCACGCGCGCGCCCAGGTTGACGGCCAGCCTGTCGCTGGCCTGCAGGCGCGTGCGTGCGTACAGTCCCAGCTGTTTCGTGCGATTGTCATTGCCGTTTGAAAAAACGTAGGCGGGCTGCGGCAGATTGTTGTCCGGGTTAAAGATATTGATCGGCGCCGTGTCGCCGCCGCCATACTGGAAGTTCTTGTGTACTTGCCGGTAGTCCGCGCCCACCACCAGTTCGTGCCGGCGGCCAAAGGCGTCGAAAGGCGTGGCCACGTAGGCGTCGGCGCCTTGCGTGGTCCAGTGGCTGCGATAGCTCCAGCTGACCAGGCAGCTGTCGCCCGTGACGGGATCGGCCGAGCAGTCGGACCAGCCGAAGTGGCGCGACGGTTCATCCTGCTCGCGATACATGGCGCTGAGCTTGAACTGGCCGCCATTGGCCAGTTTATGGTCTAGCTCGGCAAAGTATTCGGTGACTTTTTCCGTGATGTGGTTCCAGCCCGGATCGAGGTAGGTCGAGCGCGGCACGTCGAGCAGGCGGCCGTCTTCGTAGGCGGGCAGGCCGAAGGCGGGGCGGCCCTTGTATTGCTGGTAGGTGATGCCGCCGGTCAGCACGGTGCCCGGCGCCAGGTCGACGGCGACGGTGCCGTACAGCAGCGGTTTTTCCGCGTACACGTGGTCGACAAACGAGCGCCGGTGCTCGTGGGCGGCCACCAGGCGGCCACGCACCCTGCCGTCGGCCGTCAACGGCCCTGTCACGTCGGCTTCCGCGTAATAGCGGTCCCAGGAGCCGGCGCTGAGCACGCCGCTGGCGGCAAAGGTGTCGCGCGCGCGTTTGCGCACCAGGTTGATGGTGCCGCCCGGATCGCCGGCGCCCTGGAGCAGGCCGGCCGGCCCGCGCAATACTTCCACGCGGTCATAGATGGCCAGGCCGAAGCCGGCCGACAGGTCGTTGCCGGTGCTGGCCGGCGTCATCACGCCATCGACCTGCACCGAGTCGAGCGCGTAGCCACGCGAATAGAAATTGCCGTGGTTGCCGCCGGTGCTGCTCGCTTCGACCGTGATGCCGGTCACGCCGCGCATGGCGTCGTCCAGGCTCAGCAGGTTCTGGTCGTTCAATTGCTGGCGCGTCAGTACCGATACCGACTGGGGAATTTCGCGCAGCGTTTGCTGGCCCTTGCCGATGCTGACCGCGTGCGCCCTGTACGATGCTGTCTGCTCGCTGTCGGCACCCGCATCCGCGCTGGCGCTGACGGTGATTTCGGCCAGGGTGGCGACCTTGCCCGACACGGCGGGCGCCGGTTTGATGATGACGGCATTGCCATCGATGGCGGCCACCAGGCCGCTGCCGGCCAGCAAACGCTCGAGTCCCTCCTGCAGACTGTAGACGCCGCCGATGGCGGGAGCCGTCTTGCCGGCCACCAGTTCTGGCGCGAACAGCAACTGCACGCCGGCCTGGCGCGCCAGTTCATTCAGGGCCTGGCCCAGCGGCTGCACGGCGATGGCCAGCCTGACGGTCGGCAGCGCCTGCGCCTGTGCGACGCTGGCGGTGCCCAGCGCCAGCATGGCGGCCAGGGCGAATGGCAGGGGATTGAGGGAAAGTGTGAAAGTCGGGTGCCACATGCTGCGTTCTCCAGGTTAATGAGTATTGCGTGCTGATTAACGAGGTATACGCAGCAGCGGTAGCAATCCTCACCTGCGAATGCGAATTATTTTGATTTATTTTCAGCCAGGCGGATTTCGCGTATTTTTCCCTGTTGCACCAGGGTCACCGGCAGCAACTGGGGCAGGGCGCCGGCAAAGCCATCGAGGCGTTGCAAGGTAAAACTGCCGCCTATGCGCAGGCGCGCGACGGCCGGATCGCGTATCACCAGTCCGCTGTCGCCATAGCGATCGAACTCGGCCAGGGCCTGGCCCAGCGGCACATTGTCGAAGGTGATCCTGCCTTCGCGCCAGGCGGCCACGCTGCCGGGGGGCAGGCTGGCCACGCTCGACAGCCTGCCGGCCGCATCGGCCGTCACGCCCTGGCCGGCCGCCAGGTCCACGCGGGCCTGCCGCGCGCCCGCCACACGCACATGGCCATGCTGCACGGCCACGCCCAGCTGGCCGTCATGGGCGACGGTATTGCGCACCGAAAACTGCGTCCCTACCACCGTGACGCGCAAGGGGCCGCTGACGACGTCGAAAGGCTGGCCTTGCCTGGCCTGTACCGTGAACAGGGCCGCACCCTGCAACAGTTGCACTTCGCGCCGCTGGCGGTACAGGGCAACCTGAACGCGCGTGGCCGTGTCGAGTTGCAAACGGCTGCCGTCAGGCAGGTCGATGGCCAGCTGCTGGCCCCGCTGCGTGGCATAGCTTGCGCTGAAAATGGCTTGCTGCTGCCACCAGTGGTAACCGCCCGTGCCGACGCCGAGCGCCAGCATGGCCGCCGCCGCATAAGGCAGTGCGCGCAGCCAGTGGCGGCGCGCGCGCACGGCTGGCATGGCCGCTGGCGTGGTCCAGCGGGCGGCCACGTCGGCGGGGATGGTGCGCATGGCCCGCGCCGTGTCCTGCAGCGCGGCATACGCACGCGCATGGCCGGCATCCTGGGCCAGCCAGGCATCGAAGGCGGCCTGTTGCCGCGCATCGAGCTGGCCGCGCCGGTTGAACCAGCTGGCGGCCGCCAGCGCCACCGGATCTTGCGTGGCGGCAAAGCGTTCGTACTCGCGCAACTCCGCCTGCTCCTGGGCGGAAGGGCCGAAGTCGTGGCGGGGCGGTGGCGTGGTCATGGACGGCATTATGCGGATTCCCGCAGCGATTGCAATTGCGCCTGGCAACTGAGCAGGCCGCGCGCGATATGTTTTTCCACCATGCTCACGGAAATGCCCATGCGCGCGGCGATCTGCGCCTGCGGCAGTTCCTCGAACAGATGCAGCACCAGCGCTTCGCGGCAGCGCGGCGGCAGGGCGTCGATGGCGGCCACGCAGGCTTGCCAGTCCTGGCTGTCCGCCAGCGCCTGTTCCGGTTGCAAATGCAGGGGCGCGGCCGGGTGTTCGCCTTCGGGCAAGGTCTCGAGCTCCTCATGCTGGCGCACGCTGGCGCGGCGGTGATTGTCGATGATCAGGTTGCGCGCCGTGCGATACAGCAGCGCCCGTGGTTCGCGCTCATCCCCTTCGTGCGGCGCATGCCTGTCCTGCGCGCCGAGTACGCGCGCATAGCTTTCCTGCACCAGGTCGGCAGCCTGCTCGCGGTTGCGCAGGCTGCGCCAGCAGAAATTGAGCAGTTCTTGGTAATAGCGAGCAACCACGGCATCCGATGAAAAAATCTGCAGCCCGGTGCGCCGCATATGAGAATGATTCTCATTATATTGGATCGTGTGATGATACGCGAGGCCAGTTATGCGCATTGCCGCACCGTGGCAAGCGTACAACGCTTTGCCAGCTTCTCCGCATGCGCTACCATCACCGGTTATTAAGGAGGCAAGATGGCTATTCAACTGATCAATACGGCACCGATCGCCGGCCAGCAGCCGGGCACCTCGGGCCTGCGCAAGAAAGTGGGCGTATTCAGCGAACCGAAATACCTGGAAAATTTCGTGCAGAGCGTGTTCGATACCCTGGGCGACTGCCACGGGCAAACCCTGGTGCTGGGCGGCGATGGCCGCTATTACAACCGCACCGCGATCCAGACGGTGCTGCGCATGGCGGCCGCGCACGGCTACGCGCGCGTGCTGCTGGGCCAGGGCGGCATCCTGTCGACGCCGGCAGTCAGCTGCGTGATCCGCAAGCGCGGCGCCAGCGGCGGCCTGATTTTGTCGGCCAGCCATAATCCGGGCGGCCCGGACGGTGACTTCGGTATCAAGTACAACATCGCCAATGGCGGCCCGGCGCCCGAAAAAATCACCGACGCCATCTTTGCGCGCACGAAAGAACTCACGGAATACCGCATCAGCGACGCGGCCGACATCGACCTCGATACGCTGGGCGAAGTGCGCATCGAGCAGATGGTGGTCGAAGTCATCGATCCTGTGGCGGACTACGCCGAACTGATGCAGGAACTGTTCGACTTCGACGCCATCCGCGCCCTGTTCGCGGGCGGCCTGCGCATCTGCTTTGACGGCATGCACGCCGTCTCCGGCCCGTACGCCACCGCCATCCTGGAAGGCATGCTGGGCGCACCGAAGGGCAGCGTCATCAATGGCCTGCCCCTGGAAGACTTCGGCGGCGGCCACCCGGACCCGAATCCGGTCAATGCACACGAACTGATCGCACGCATGTCGCAGGACGACGCGCCCGACTTTGGCGCCGCCTCGGACGGCGATGGCGACCGCAACATGATCGTCGGCCGGCGCTTCGACGTCACGCCGTCCGACAGCCTGGCCATCCTGGCCGCGCACGCCACCGTGGCGCCCGGCTACCGCGCCGGCTTGAAGGGCATCGCCCGTTCGATGCCGACCTCGGGCGCGGCCGACCGTGTGGCCGCCGCGCTGGGCATCCCCAGCTTTGAAACGCCGACCGGCTGGAAGTTCTTCGGCAACCTGCTCGACGCCGGCATGGCCACGTTGTGTGGCGAAGAAAGCTACGGCACCGGCTCGAACCATGTGCGCGAAAAAGACGGGTTGTGGGCCGTGCTGTTCTGGCTCAACCTGCTGGCCGCGAAACAGCAATCGGTGGAACAGATCGTGCGCGCGCACTGGGCCACGTATGGCCGCAACTACTATTCGCGCCACGACTACGAGGATATCGACAGCGCCGCCGCCGCCGGACTGATGGACGCCGTGCGCACCCAGCTGGCCGCCTTGCCGGGCCAACAGCTGGGCGAGTACACGGTGGCCCTGGCCGACGACTTCAGCTATACCGACCCGGTCGACGGGTCCGTCTCGCACAAGCAGGGCCTGCGCATCATCATGACGGACGGCTCGCGCATCGTGCTGCGCCTGTCCGGCACCGGCACCCAGGGCGCCACCCTGCGGCTGTACCTGGAGCGCTATGAAGCCGATGTTGCCCAGCACGACATTCCGACCCAGCAGGCGCTGGCCGGGCTGATCGCGATTGCCGAGCAGCTGGCCCAGATCAGGCAGCGTACGGGGCGCGATGCGCCGACGGTGACGACGTAAAAAAAGGCGCCCGGAAGGGCGCCTTTTCATTTCAAGGGCTTGCGTGCTTGATTACGCCTTGCCCGGCACCACCGCCTGGCGGTAGTTGTCGACCATCTTGTAGCGCTTCGCATACAGGCCGAAGGCCAGCATGGCCACCGCGGCAAAGGCGGCAAAGAAGAACATCTGGAAGGCCGTGACGCTGATGCCGCTCTCGGCGATCTTGCCGATCACGCCTTCGTTCATCACGCTGCGGTTGACGATCAGCACCCACAGGTTGCCCACCGTGGTCGACAGGTTCCAGAAGCTCATGATGGCGCCCTTCATCGACACGGGCGCCTGGCTGTAGGCAAATTCCAGGCCGGTGGCCGAGACCAGCACTTCGCCGAAGGTCAGCAGCGCATACGGCAGGATCTGCCACATGATGGAGACGGCGCTGCCGCTGTCCAGGGCCAGTTGCAGCAGGCCGATGACGATCCAGGCCAGCGAGGAAAAGCCGATGCCGGCCGTCATGCGGCGCAGGGCCGTCGCTTCCAGGCCGAAGCGGTTCAGCATCGGGTACAGCACCAGGTTGTTGAACGGGATCAGCAGCATCACCAGCATCGGGTTCAGCGCCTGCATTTGCGCCGGCAGGAACCAGCTCGGTTTTTCCATGGTGTTGGCCTGCACGATCCAGGTCGAGGCTTTCTGGTCGAACAGCGAGAAGAACGGCGTGACCAGCGCAAAGATGACGAGGATGCGCAGCACGGCGCGCACGCCTTCGACGGCTTCGTCCGGGTGGATGCCGCGTGCGCGTTCCAGCTGCATCGCCGTGCCGATGCTGCCGAAAGCCAGCAGCAATACCAGCGCGGTACAGGCCGAGATCACGAAGCCCCATTCAGGGATGCTGTAGAACGCATACAGGGCGCCGATCACGCCGACATAGGCGACATACAGGCCGGGGCGCGAACCGCCTTCGACACGGGCCAGCAGGGCGGTGCGGGCGACGCGGGTGAACGAATCGGGATTCGGCGGCGCCGGCGGCACGTGCACGTATTTCTTGGCACCCATCCAGAAGACGACGGTGGCGGCCAGCATCATGATGCCGGGAATGCCGAAGGCGATCGACGGACCGTAGTCGCGCAGGAACATCGGCATCAGCAAGGACGCGAAGAAAGAGCCGAAGTTGATGATCCAGTAGAACAGGTCGAACACCAGCTTGGCCTTGTGCTTGTTGGTCTGGTCGAACTGGTCGCCGACAAACGAGGCCACCAGCGGCTTGATGCCGCCCGAGCCGAAGGCGATCAGGAACAGGCCGAAATAGAAGCCGTTGACGCTGCTTTCAAAGATGGCCAGGCAGGCATGGCCGGCGCAATAGACGAGGCTGAGCCAGAAGATGGTGTTGTACTTGCCAAAAAAACGGTCGGCCAGCCAGCCGCCCAGCAGCGGGAAGAAATACACGCCGATGACAAACGTATGGAACACATGCTTGGCTTCGCCCGTACGCTGGTCGATCGGTATCATCAGCAGCAAGGTGCTGATCAGAAACGGCGTCAGAATATTGCGCATGCCATAAAAGCTGAAACGCTCGCAGCCTTCGTTGGCGATAATGTACGGAATCTGCCGCGGCATCTTGCCGGTGGCGGTTTGTGTCTCGGCCGTTGACATTGGCTCTCCCAGGTAGTTTTTTTGTAAGCCGCGATGCTAAGGCCTGCCGCGTTTGCTGGCAACAGAAAAAACGGCTTCAGCCCTATTTCGCAGGGATTCGTAAGGGTTTGATTTTCAGAAAGACACTACTTTGTGGCACTTTCGCGGCAGGCATGGCAGGGCGCGGCAGCCGCAATTGCAGGTGCAGCATGCCGTCCTGCGGCGCGGCGCCATCGAGCGCGAAACCGCACGCCAGATACAAGGTCAACGCCGCCTGGTTGTCCTGCGCCACGGCCAGCCGCACGGTGGCCAGCTCCGGGATGGCGCAGGCATGGTCGATGGCCGCCTGCACCAGCTGCCGGCCCAGTCCCTGGCCGCGCGCCTGTGGCGCCACATACACGCCCCACAGGCTGGCCTTGTCGTGCACCACCGCGATCGCTTCCCGGCGCAGGCCCGCCATGGCGATCAATTGCGCATCATCAAAAATGCCAAATATTATTTGGTTTGAAGTGGGCAGCAGGCGCTGGCGCATCTGTGCCATCGGCACGCTGCTTTCCAGCGCATGCGTGGTGCAAAAGGCGGCCGGCAGTTCGGCGATGCCGGCCAGGCGCAGCGCGCGGTAGGCGGGCGCGTCATCGGCAGTGAGCGGGCGGACAAGGCGATGGAAGGATGGCATGCGCCGAGTATCGGATGTTGCGGCGGGAAAGTAAACCTTGCGCTGGGCTCGCTGTTTCTCCAAGATATATCTTTTATGATATATCTGGATCCTGGCATGACGTCTCTCCCTGTCGCCGTCTTGAGCCCGGCGCGCGAACGCTGGATGTTGTGGCTGCTGGCGCTGACGCAATTCACGGTGATCATGGATTTCATGGTGATGATGCCGCTGGCGCCGCAGCTGATGCAGGCTTTCAAGATTGGCCCGGCCGCCGTGTCGGGCGCCGTCTCGGCCTATGCCTGGTGCGCCGGCCTATCGGGCTTGCTGGCCGCCACCTATATCGACCGCTTTGACCGCAAGCGCCTGCTGCTGGCCATGTTCTGCCTGTTTACCGTATCGAACCTGGCGTGCGCGCTGGCGCCGAACTTTCATGTGCTGCTGTGGTCGCGCGCATTCGCCGGCCTGACCGGCGGCGTGCTGGGCGCCATCACCATGGCCATTATCGGCGACGTGATTCCGGCCGAGCGGCGCGGCGCGGCCACCGGCGTGGTGATGACTTCGTTTGCCATGGCGGCCATCGGTGGCGTGCCGATCGGCGTGGTGCTGGCCGCGCATTTCGGCTGGGCCTCGCCGTTCTTCCTGCTGGTGCTGCTGTCGCTGCTGATCTGGCTGGGCGCGGCGCGCGTACTGCCCTCGTTGACGGCGCATCTGGCCAGCGTTCCGGCGCCGCTGCGCGAAGTGCTGCCGAACCTGCTGGCGCTGTTGCGCGAGCCGCGCCATGTGCAGGCGTTTGCCTTATCGGTGGTCAACATGGCGGCCGGCATGCTGCTGATCCCGTTCATTTCGCCGGTGCTGGTGGGTAACCAGGGCCTGGCGCCGCTGGACGTGACTTGGGTGTACCTGGCGGGCGGCTGCGCCACGCTGGTGACGGCGCGCATGGTCGGGCGCTGGGCCGACCGGGCCGGCAAGCAGACGGTCTACCGCTGGATGGCCCTGTTCTCCATCGTGCCGATGCTGTTGATCACGCATTTGCCGCAACTGCCGCTGCTGGCGCTGATGCTGGTGTTTCCGCTGTTTATGGTGTTTGTTTCAGGGCGCACCATTCCGTTGCAGGCGCTGCTGACGACCATCCCCGCGCCGCAGCAGCGCGGCGCGTTCCTGAGCGCCAATTCGGCGCTGCAAAGCGTGGGCAATGGCCTGGGGGCCTGGCTGGGCGGATTGAGCCTGCATACCGACGCGGCCGGCCATATCAGCGGTTATGGCATCAATGGCTGGATCGCGGCGGGCCTGTCGCTGCTGACGGTGTGGTGGGCGGCGCGCGTCAGTGGCGCGGTCCAAGTAGTGCCGGCGAAAGCCTAGTTCGGCACGCGTTTCATGGGCGCGCTTTCCTTGCGCCAGCGCTCCAGGCTCAGCAATTCCCCTTCGGCAGTGTCTTCCACCAGGATGCGCTTGCCGTCTGGCGTGACCAGAAAGCTCTCCCAGCGGTGCGCCGCATCGGGCGCGTTTTCAAAAAAGCTCAGTTGAAAATAGGTCTGGCCATCGACCAGGCGCTGTTCGGGCGCCGTTTCCATCACCGCGCCATGTGAACGCCCGCCCGAGGCTTTTTCGATATGCGCCGACCAGGCGCGGATTTCCGGCAGCGCCAACAGCGCATTGACCGCTTTGTCGTCAGCCTGTGCGGCGGGCGCCTCCTGCATCGCCGGCCCTGTCGAGCTTGCCGGCGGCTGATACACATAATAAGCGCCCAGTGCGGCGGCCAGCAGGCCGGCCAGGATGCCGGCGGTAATGGCGGTTTTGGAAGACGAGGCGCGTGGCGGCATGGTGGCGAACAAGAGGTGGATGATGGCGGCCATGCTAAAGCAAAACCGGGGCGCGGGCAATCGCGCTGGCGGCTTCTTGCGTATCCCCAAGAACGGGGCGAGTACAGGGAGTAGGCTGCGAAAGGGGCAGCATGAATCAGCCAACATCATGCGGCCATAAACGCGAATGGCCCACCGAAGTGGGCCATTCTAACTCTCTTGTTTCCGGGGGGAGGCTTGCGCCAACAAGTCCCGGAACACGCAAATCCATTATATACCGTTTTGAAAAGAGCGCATCACTTTTGAAGTGGACGTTATATGGCATTGTCAGCACAACAAACTGCGGCCGTCACGGCCGCCATTTCGCCGACAAGGATGGGCACGTATATCAATGCCGCAGGCTTCGGGCCAGCTGCGACGGCGCTCGATATTTATGTCTGGAACGCCTTGGTATCGTGTGCATTTTTTTCGACGCTGCATATTTGCGAAGTCGTGATCCGCAACGCGGCAGCCCATGCACTTGAACTGAAATATGGGGCCAACTGGCCTTGGCATCCGGGATTTGAACGTTCGCTGGCCGCATGGGCCAAGGGCGAATTGCAATCGGCCAGGCAGGGTATCCCGCTTGGGGCGACCGGCAAGGTCATTGCCGAATTGAAATTTGCATTCTGGTGCAAGATGTTTACGGCAGGTCAGGACCAGCATCTCTGGAATGCGCACATGCATGCTGTGTTTCCGCATCTTCCGTTACCGCTGACGGTCGCGGCCAGCCGGCAGAAAATCTACGACGACCTGGAGGCACTGCGTGGCTTGCGCAACCGCATCGCGCATCATGAACCGGTCATCGGCTATCCGCTGATGGCACTTCACGCTCGCATGCAAGGCCTGCTCAAGCTGCGCTGCGCGCATACCGAGGCCTGGATGGCCGAATGGGAAATCGTCAGCGCGGCGCTGGCGGCGCGGCCATGATCATGCCCTTGCTTCATTTTGACGAGGCGAAAAAAAGCCACCTTCCGTGGAAGATGGCTCTCGGGGTTGCCGCAGATAAAAGAGCAGCTTTTGGCCTGCCAGTGATCATGCGGCGATGCGGCCCGGCGACGCCGTCGCCTGCGCGCCGGGCCGCAGGGGTTACATCATGCCGTCCATGCCACCCATGCCGCCCATGCCACCCATGCCGCCGCCCATGCCGCCGCCTGCTTTGTCGTCAGCGATTTCGCAGACCATGCAGTCGGTTGTCAGCATCAGGGAAGCGATCGAAGCGGCGTTTTGCAGCGCCGAACGGGTCACTTTGGCTGGATCCAGCACGCCCATTTCGACCATGTCGCCATAGGTGCCGTTGGCGGCGTTGTAGCCGTAGTTGCCCGAGCCAGCCAGTACGGCTGCCACGACGACCGACGCTTCTTCGCCGGCGTTCTGCACGATCATGCGCAGTGGCTCTTCCATCGCGCGCAGGACGATCTTGATACCTGCGTCCTGGTCAGGATTGTCGCCCTTGACCGTGATGTTGGCGCGTGCGCGCAGCAGGGCTACGCCGCCGCCTGGCACGATGCCTTCTTCGACGGCAGCGCGGGTCGCGTGCAGTGCATCTTCAACGCGGGCTTTTTTCTCTTTCATTTCGACTTCGGTGGCTGCGCCAACCTTGATCACGGCAACGCCGCCAGCCAGTTTGGCCACGCGCTCTTGCAGTTTTTCACGGTCGTAGTCCGAGGTCGCTTCTTCGATCTGCACACGCACTTGTTTCACGCGTGCTTCGATCGAGGCAGCTTCGCCGGCGCCGTCGATGACGATGGTGTTTTCCTTGCCCACTTCGATGCGCTTGGCCTGGCCCAGCTCTTCCAGCGTGACTTTTTCTAGGGTCAGGCCGACTTCTTCGGCGATCACTTGACCACCGGTCAGGACAGCGATGTCTTCCAGCATGGCTTTGCGGCGGTCGCCGAAGCCTGGTGCTTTCACTGCGCACGTTTTCAGGATGCCGCGGATGTTGTTCACAACCAGGGTCGCCAGTGCTTCGCCTTCGATGTCTTCCGCGATGATCAGCAGTGGACGGCCAGCTTTGGCGACTTGTTCCAGTACCGGCAGCAGGTCACGGATGTTCGAGATTTTCTTGTCGCACAGCAGGACGAATGGATTGTCCAGGATGGCAACTTGCTTTTCTTGATTGTTGACGAAGTACGGCGACAGGTAGCCGCGGTCGAACTGCATGCCTTCCACGATGTCCAGCTCGTCGTTCAGCGACTTGCCGTCTTCCACGGTGATCACGCCTTCTTTGCCGACTTTTTCCATCGCTTCAGCGATACGCTCGCCGATCGAGTAGTCCGAGTTGGCCGAGATCGCGCCAACCTGGGCGATTTCCTTGGTGGTGGTGCAAGGACGGGCGATTTTTGCCAGCTCTTCAACCGTTGCAGCGACAGCCTTGTCGATGCCGCGCTTCAGGTCCATCGGGTTCATGCCGGCGGCAACGAACTTCATGCCTTCGCGCACGATGGCTTGTGCCAGCACGGTCGCGGTGGTGGTGCCGTCGCCGGCGTTGTCGCTGGTGCGGGAAGCAACTTCCTTGACCATTTGCGCGCCCATGTTCATGAGCTTGTCTTTGAGTTCGACTTCTTTCGCTACCGATACACCATCCTTGGTGACGGTAGGGGCGCCGAACGAGCGCTCCAGGACCACGTTGCGGCCTTTCGGGCCCAGGGTCACTTTGACTGCGTTGGCGAGAATGTTCACGCCTTCGACCATCTTGGCGCGCGCTGCGTCGCCGAATACTACTTCTTTAGCTGCCATGTTCAATTCTCCAGAAATTTCGGAATAGATCTATTTAAAACGTGGAAACGAATTACTGAACGACGATCGCCATGATGTCTTCTTCGCGCATGACCATCAGTTCCTGGCCATCGACCTTGACGGTCTGGCCGGCGTATTTGCCGAACAGGACGCGGTCGCCTACTTTGACATCCAGAGGACGGACTTTGCCATCGTCGAGAATCTTGCCATTGCCTACGGCAAGGACTTCGCCTTGATCCGGTTTTTCAGCAGCTGCATCAGGAATGATGAGGCCGGACGCAGTCTTGGTTTCCTGGTCGAGGCGTTTGACGATGACGCGATCGTTCAATGGGCGCAGATTCATACAAAACTCCTTAAAGTTCAATGGATAAGTGTTGCTCGATCCTGGCCAGCCCGGCATCGTGCCAGGCCCGCTGTCGACCGACCGCCGTATCGAGGAATCAATAACGGCATGCAACGAATCAAGCAAACCTCGATCGTCCCGTGCCTGTCCGCCTCTGGCGGGAATGCGCTGCGGCGTCGCCCACCGCGCGTACTCCTTGCCGAAAGCTGGCAAGCATCGGTCTGTCATGAGGATTGCTACGAAAGAGTTTGTTAGCACTCTCTACTAACGAGTGCTAATTATAGGGACGGCAGGGGGCTTATTCAAGGGGAACATATATATACACGATCCGTGCAAGTGGCATTCGGGCTGAGGTTTGCGCTGGCGCAAGCCATCTTCCCGGGCGTCAGCGGCGGATGCGACTCTAGCATGGCCTGGGCGGCAGGGCTGTTCCTGTACACGCAGGAAACATTGCATCGCGATCAAATTTGCTAAGATGATCAGTATTGCTTATCAAACACTTCACTATCATGCCCAGCTTGTTTTCCCGTCATGCCCTTTGCCTGTCCTTCGCCGCCTTCAGCCTGGCCTGTTCCGGCCATGCCACCGCGCAAACTTTTCTCGACGAACTGACGGTGGTGAGCCTGTCGCCGCAGGACAAGGAGGCGCTGATGAATGAACTGTTCAACGATTTGAACAAGGATGACGACGACCAGGAAGCGCATGTATGGGACAACGCGAGCGCGAAGGCGGCCACCATGCAAGCCGTCTACAGCTTCAGCAATTCCGGCATGACCGAACACAGCCTGAAGGCGCATGTGTGCCGCGACCTGAAATTCGTCGTCACGGCCGGCGGCAAGACGCAGGACCTGAGCCGGCGTACCTGCTCGCAAAACAGCGGACGCTGGGATATCCAGGGCAAGGATGCGCCGCCCGTCACTTATCCGCCCTTCCTGTCCGACGTCACGGTGGCCATGCTGAACGCGCAGGAAAAGAAGGATCTGCTCAATGCGGCCGTGCGCACCCTGAAGGATGAAGAGGATGGCAAGCGCCGGCAGTGGAGCAACCAGGGGCTGGGCAACAATATTCCCCTGCGGGTCAGCCTGACGCCGTCCGACACCGGGACCAAGCCCGGCAGTTTCACCACCTGCCGCGACCTGACCATGGTGTTCGATGGTAAAAACGGCAAGCAGGAACTGCGCCGCCGTTCCTGCGAAAACCGCTATGGCACGCTGGACATCGAACCGGACTACGAAGAGCCTGCGCAAAGTGGTCGTTAATACATCAGAAATAGTGACGTGATGATAAAAAGCATGTATTTACCGGCAACTACGCGTATTGATGTAATTATGTGTGTCAGCAACGTGATTCGATTGACGCCCGCATGACCTGCGCCCTATAGTGGCGGGATGATTTCCGAATTCAACGAATTATCCGACAAAATCGGCCTGCTGGCCGAAATGACCCATGCGCTGCGTCGTGAAAACGCGCAACTGCGCAAGGACAATGCCGCCCTTGCCGCGGAGAATGCGCTGTACGTGCAACGCATGCGCGAGGCGCAGGAGCGGGTCGAGGCGCTGCTGGAAAACATTCCGCAACTGGTGCAGGCGGGCCTGGAACAGGCCGCCTCCGAAGCCATGGCCCAGGCGGCTGACAACGGGAAGGAAGCGTAATGTCGCGTGTCGATGTCAATATCATGGGCCAGTCGTACAGCATGGTCTGCCGCGATGGCGAAGAGCGCGCGCTGCGCGAAGCGGCCATTTATCTGGACAGCAAGATGAAGGCCATCCGCGACGCGGGCAAGGTCAAGGGCAATGACCGCATCGCCGTGCTGGCGGCGCTGGGCGTGGCGGCGGAATTCTTGTCCGTCAAGTCGCCGCAAGGACCGCTGTCGGAGCTGACCATCATGGAAGTGAAGCAAAAAATCTCGGCCATGCACATGGTGTTGGACAGCGCGTTGACGCCCCAGGAAAATTTATTTTAAGCAGCGCTTAAGTGCCCGGGCCGCGTTTTCTGTACGAATTCCCTTTGCGATGCGCGGACTAAGGAGTAAACTTCGGCCTACCCTGCGGTGTTCGCGATTGCCATATATTCCTTGAACCATTTATGCGCATCGGTTGCGAATTTTGTTTGATGGGAGTGAGCGTCGCTCGTTCGACGAACCCGAAATTGAACTAACGTGACCACCTTGAACCGTTTGGTTCGGGATGCCGGCATAGCGGCACAGGCGGGGCCTAATACAGAAAAAACGGTTGCGGCATGACGATGCGCAGCCGTTTTTTTACGTCCGCAGTGTTCAGGGGAAGACATGAAGCAATACTGGTTGATGAAATCCGAGCCCACCGAAGTGAGCATCGATGACCTGATGGCCGCGCCGCAGCACACCATGCCCTGGTTCGGCGTGCGCAACTACCAGGCCCGCAACTTCATGCGTGACGGCATGCGTGTAGGCGACGGCGTGCTGTTTTATCACTCCAGCTGTGCGCAGCCGGGCGTGGTGGGCGTGGCCGAAGTGGCCAGCACGGCCTATCCCGACCACAGCCAGTTCGAAAAAGACGGCCATTACTTCGACCCGAAAGCCACCCAGGAGCAGCCGCGCTGGGTCAGCGTCGACGTGCGCGGCCTGAAAAAGACGGCGCTGCTGCCGCTGTCCGAACTGCGCCAGATGCCGGCGCTGGAAGACATGCTGCTGTTGAAAAAAGGCAGCCGGCTGTCGATCACGCCCGTCACGCCGGCGCAGTGGAAAGCCATCCAGGCACGCCTGGAAGACTAGTCGGGCGCCTGCGTACCCACTTCCTCGATATCGATTTCCATGCGGTAGGCCAGCGCGATGAACAGCGCCTGGCACAGGCAGATGGTGCCGGTCAGCGAGCGGAAGGCAAAGGCGCTGCCCTCGGTCACTGTCAGCAGGGCGTCGGCGCTGCGCGCCAGCGGCGCCAGCGTGCTGTCGGTGATCACCAGCGTCTTGGCGCCATTGTCATGTGCCATGCGCGCGCACTCCAGGGTTTCCTTGCCATACGGCGCGAAGCTGATGGCAATCGCCACGTCGCCTTCGCGCACGCTGCGCATCTGGTCGCGGTGGCCGCCACCCAAACCTGTCACCAGGTGCACGCGCTTGCTGGTGTGCTGCAGGGCGTAGGCGATATACGAGGCCACCGGAAACGCCCGCCGCACGCCGACCACATAGATATTGTCGGCCTGCTGCAGCAAGGTGACGGCCGCGTCGAGCTGTTCGTCATCAAGGCCGGCCGCCAGTTCATCGAGGCCGCTGCGGCTCGCACCGATGAATTCGCGCGTCAGGTCGCCCGTGCGCACCTTGCTGTCGCGCGAGGAAATGAGCTTGCGGATGCGCTGGCGGTAATTGGGCGCGGCGCGCGCCTGGTCGGTGTAGGCCTGGCGGAACACGTCCTGCATTTCGCTGAAGCCGGAAAAGCCGAAGCGCTGGGCGAAGCGCACGATGGCCGACGGCTGCACGTCGCAGGCGGCGGCGATGTCGCTGATGCGCTCGAGCATCAGGCTGGCGCGATTTTGTTCGATATGCTTGGCGATCAGTTTCAACTGGCGCGACAGGCTGTCGTATTCATCGACGATTTGCTGCATTAACTGGTCGATTGCGGCTGCTTGTGCCATCTCTTTACTCTCTTGTCAGGGTGACTGGTGTCGCACCTTGCCTGGCAAGGCAAGGGCACGGGCGTCGGCCCGGAGTAAATTATAGAATCGAATGCCGAAAATGAAAAGGATTTTCTAATTTTTCAAATTTGGAAAAAATTATTTCAAGATCATGCCTTGCGCCTCGTTGTGCTCATCAAAGTGATTCACTCCATCAGCTCTTGCTCGATACGGTTGCGGCCATTGTGCTTGGCCCGGTACAGTGCCTGGTCGGCGGCGGCCAGCAGCTGCTCCGGCGCGTGAGCGGAACCACTGACCGTGCTGAGCGCCAGGCCGATGCTGGCCGTCACCTTGCCACCGCGCGTGGGCGCATGGTGGACGGCAGCCGCCGCGATGGCTTCCTGCATTTTTTGCGCTACCGCCAGCGCGCCAGGCTGGCCGGTAGCGGGCAGGATGGCGGCAAATTCCACGCCGCCGTAGCGTGCCACCAGGTCGCTGGCGCGCGGCAGCGCCGATTGCAGGGCGGCGGCGATTTTCACCAGGCAGGTGTCGCCGTAGGGATGGCCCAGCTCGTCGTTGATGCTCTTGAAGAAATCGATATCGATGATCAACAGCGCCAGCCCGGTGCCGTTGCGGTTGTTGCGCTGCCATTCCAGCTGCAAGGTCTGGTCGAAGCAGCGCCGGTTGGCGATGCCTGTCAGGCCGTCCGTCAGCGACAGCTTTTCCAGCTTGTCGAGCGCGGCCCGCAAGTCGTTCTCGCTTTGCATGTAGCGGCTTTGCAAGGTGGCCGAGCGCAGCGCGTGCACGGCCAGCGCGACGAACAGGGCGGTGGCGGCCAGGTAAAAATGCTCGCGCATGATGACGAACCCCAGGCCCAGCAAGGACGCCGTGAAAAAGATCGGGCTGAAATTGTCGATCAATAAGGTCAGTTGCTGGCGCGGCCGCGGTATGCGCGTTTCTTCCCGGCCAGGCACGGTGGTCAACGCCAGAGCTGCCAGCAGCAAAAAGGGCAGCACCGGCAGCAGTTCGGCCAGGCCGGCGCTCTCGATGGCATGCAGGGTCAGGTAGTTATGGATGCCGGCGCAAATGCCATAGCACCACAGGAAGCTGGTGAGCAGCAGGTAGAAGCGCCCCTGTTCACCATCGGCGCGGTGGGCCAGCAGGCGCAGGCTGGCGCAGCTGGCCAGCACCAGGTTTTCCACGTGGTATGTCACCACCAGCAGTTCGATCGGTATCGGCGCGGCCGAGCGCCGGTCAAACGGCGAGACGTTGAAGATGGCCGTATAGGCCAGGTAGCCGGCCAGCAGGATCTGCACGGCGTCCAGCCATTGCAGCGTACGCGATGGGCGCTGTTCGCCGACCGAGGAGATCGCCAGCAGGATGGGGGCGCCGTACATGAAGTAGGCGAAGTCGGAAAAATAGGTGGCGCGCGAGGCCACCAGGTCGCTCATGTCCTGCCAGGCCGACAGCGCCATGCCGCTGGTCCACAGCAGCACGGCCGCCGCCAGCAAGGCCCAGCCATTGCGCGCCACGCCCGGCGCGCTGAGCCAGGCGCAGCGGCAGCAGGCCAGCAGCGCCAGCGCCGGCGCAAGTGTGCAGAACAGATAGGAGACGGCTTCGGCATGGCTGCTGGCCAGCGCGGTCATGCAGGCCTGCAGCAGCAGGTAGGCCGGCACCAAGGTCATCCACAGCAGCGGCTTGCGTTGCACGGCTTGCATCATCGTGACTCCCGGGGTGATCGTATCGCCGAGGCCGGCAAAACGATGATACTGAACTCCGGAAGTCAAGTCTATCTATCAGGAAACATTGATCCTGATCAAGCGTCGGCGATGCGGGCCTTGCTCGGTGGTGTGGCCATGATGCGGCTTTTGTACGACCACACCAGCAGCAGGATGGCGCCGACGATCATCGGCAGCGACAGCATCTGGCCCGAGGTGATCGGCACGCCGAACCAGACGACTTCCCAGTCCGGCGTGCGGAAGTACTCGGTAAGGAAGCGGGCGCAGCCATACAGCAGGGTGAACATGGCGCCGACCGCCACGCGCGGATGCGGCTTGCGCGCAAACAGCCACAGGATGATGAACACCAGGATGCCGTCGACCAGCATCTGGTAGAGCGGCGACGGGTGCACGGGGTAGGCAATGCCGGGCCACTGCATGGCCCACGGCAGGCTTTCCGGGGCGATGCGGCCCGGCAGTTCGGCGTTGATGAAGTTGCCCAGGCGGCCGGCGGCGTAGCCCAGCGGCACCAGCGGCGCGATAAAGTCCAGCACGTCGAACAGGTTGCGGCCCGCCTTGCGGCCCCACAAATACATGGCCAGGATTACGCCCAAAAAGCCCCCGTGGAAGGACATGCCGCCATGCCAGACCATGAAGATCTCGAGCGGATTGTGAAAGAAATATTCGGGGCGGTAGAACAGCACTTCGCCGAGGCGCCCGCCGATCACCACCCCCAGCATGCCGTAGAACAGCATGTCGTCGAGGTCCTCCTTCTTCCAGCCCAATGCAAAGATATGGGGCTGTTTGATGCGTACGCGTCCCAGCGCGATAAACAGGGCAAAGGCCAGCACATACATCAGGCCATACCAGTGTACGGCCAGCGGGCCGATCTGGATGGCGATCGGGTTGGGCATCGGGTGGATCAGCATCGGTATTCCTTCTAAAAATCAGGCAGGGTGCCGCGCAGCAGGGTCAGAAAACCCTGCAGCACGGGCGAAGTATTGTCGCGGCGCCAGGCAAGCCCCGTCTCCACCAAGGGCGTTGGGTCTTGCAGCGGCCTGTATTCTACGCCGGGGCGCATCAGATTCGACACCGATTGTGGCACAAGCGCGATGCCCATGCCAGCCGAGACCAGGCTGACGATGGTTTGCATCTGGATCGCCTGCTGGCCGATCAGCGGCGTGATGCCGGCCGCGCGAAAGACGCCCAGGATGGCGTCGTGCAGCGCCGGCGAAATGGCGCGCGGGAAAATGATCAGGGGCAGCGCCGGCACGTCGCGCAGCCGCAGGGGACCTGGCGTGTTCAATATGGCCAGCCCGGCCGGCGCGGCCAGCACCAGCGGTTCGGCCAGCACCGGCAGGTAGTCGAGCGCCAGCCTGGCCTTGTCGGGCAGTGGCGGGATCAACAGGCCGGCGTCGATGCGACCGGCCAGCAGTTCGTCCAGCTGCAAGTCCGAGGTCGCTTCCTGCAGCTGGATCTGCACCTGCGGGTAGCTGGTTTGATAAGCGCGCAGCAGCGGCGGCAGCACGCTGTAGTCGGCCGACGAGACAAACGCCAGCGACAGCCGGCCCGCTTCCCCTTGCGCCGCGCGCCGCACCAGCGCCGGCAGGTCCTGCGCTTGGGCCAGCAGCCGGCGCGCCTCGGGCAGCAGGGCGGTGCCGGCCGGCGTCAGGCTCACTTCCCTGCGCGTGCGGACAAACAGCGGCGCGCCCAGCAGCTCTTCGAGTGCCATGATGGTTTGCGACAGCGGCGGCTGCGTCATGTGCAGGCGCAGCGCGGCGCGGCCGAAGTGCAGTTCCTCGGCGACGGTGACGAAATAGCGCAGCTGGCGCAGCTCGAGCGGCATCATTGATATGTATTTCCATGTTGAACAATTGCTGTGATATCTATTTCGACTCACAGATGCGTGCATCATATATTTGACACGGGGGCGTGCGCAAGGCAATCTGGCGTACCCCCACTGCGCACAGGGCTTTCATCATCCAGGCCCGGCAGTCAGGCAACTCTTTTGAAAGACCATCATGCCGCAATACCGCTCACGCACCACCACCCACGGCCGCAACATGGCCGGCGCCCGCGCCCTGTGGCGCGCCACCGGCATGAAGGACGGCGACTTCGACAAGCCCATCGTGGCCGTCGTCAACTCGTTCACCCAGTTCGTGCCTGGCCACGTGCACCTGAAGGACCTGGGCCAGATGGTGGCGCGCGAGATCGAGGCGGCCGGCGGCGTGGCCAAGGAATTCAACACCATCGCCGTCGATGACGGCATCGCCATGGGCCACGGCGGCATGCTGTACTCGCTGCCCTCGCGCGACCTGATCGCCGACTCGGTCGAATACATGGTCAACGCCCACTGCGCCGACGCCATGGTCTGCATCTCGAACTGCGACAAGATCACGCCGGGCATGCTGATGGCCGCCATGCGCATCAATATTCCCGTGGTGTTCATTTCCGGCGGCCCGATGGAAGCGGGCAAGGTGATCAAGGTGGTCAACGGCGCCCAGAAGATCATCAAGCTCGACCTGGTCGACGCCATGATCAAGGCCGGCGACAGCAGCGTGTCCGACGCCGACGTGGCCGAAATCGAACGTTCGGCCTGTCCGACCTGCGGTTCGTGTTCCGGCATGTTTACCGCCAACTCGATGAACTGCCTGACCGAAGCGCTGGGCCTGGCCCTGCCCGGCAACGGCACGATTTTGGCCACCCACTCGGACCGCCAGCAGCTGTTCCTGCGCGCCGGCCGGCTGATCGTGGAACTGGCCAAGCGCCACTACGAGCAGGACGATTATTCTGTGCTGCCGCGCTCGATCGCCACCAAGGCCGCGTTCGAGAACGCGATGGCGCTCGATGTGTCGATGGGCGGCTCGACCAATACGGTGCTGCATCTGCTGGCCGCCGCGCATGAGGCGGAAGTGGAATTCACGATGGCCGATATCGACCGCATTTCGCGCAAGGTGCCGTGCCTGTGCAAGGTCGCGCCGATGACCGACAAATACCATATCGAAGACGTGCACCGCGCCGGCGGCATCGTGGGCATCCTGGGTGAGCTGGCGCGCGCCGGCCTCTTGAACACCACCTTGCCGACCATCCACGCGCCGACCATGGCCGACGCCATCGCGCAGAACGACATCAAGTGCACCGATGCCCCGGCCGTGCATGAACTGTTCCGCGCCGCGCCCGGTGGCGTGCCGACGCAGACGGCGTTCTCGCAATCGGAGCGTTTCGCTTCCGTCGACACCGACCGTGCCACCGGCTGCATCCGCGACAAGGCGCACGCCTATTCGCAGGACGGCGGCCTGGCCGTGTTGTACGGTAACCTCGCCGAGAAGGGCTGCATCGTCAAGACGGCCGGCGTCGACGAAAGCATTTTGAAATTCTCGGGCAAGGCGCGCGTGTTCGAAAGCCAGGATGAGGCCGTGGCCGCGATCCTGGAAGACACCGTGCATGAAGGCGACGTCGTCATCATCCGCTACGAAGGCCCGAAAGGCGGCCCTGGCATGCAGGAAATGCTGTACCCGACCTCGTACATCAAATCGAAGGGCCTGGGCAAGGCCTGTGCGCTGTTCACCGATGGCCGCTTCTCGGGCGGCTCCTCGGGCCTGGTGATCGGCCACGCTTCGCCGGAAGCGGCCGAAGGCGGCGCCATCGGCCTGGTGGAAGAGGGCGACTTCATCGATATCGATATTCCCGAGCGCACCATCAACCTGCGCATCACCGATGCCGAACTGGTTGCGCGCCGCGCCGCCATGGAAGCCAAGGGCGATGCGGCCTGGCTGCCGGTCAACCGCGAGCGTTATGTGTCGCAGGCGCTGCAGGCCTACGCGGCCCTGACCACCTCGGCCGACCGCGGCGCCGTGCGCGATCTGTCGCAGCTGAAAAAGCGCTGATCGTTGTAAAAACGCCGCACCGGCCGTGCCGCTTTCAGGGGCTGCGCGGCCGGCGTTACATCGCCTTACAAACAACATGGTCATGGCCATCCAGATGGGGCAAAATGGATCTGCCTCAAACGTTAGCCTGTTTAAAACGCTTGATCTGGGCTCGTGGTGAACCTGCCGAAACACGGTAGAATGCCGGCAGGAAGTTACTCTGGAGAAAAGACAATGAAACGTTCCATGATGTTGGTAGGTGTGTTGGCTGTGTCGGCGTTGACCTCGCAAGTGGCGATGGCCAATCCCGACCTGGCGAAAGCAAAGAATTGCATGGCTTGCCACGCCGTCGGCAGCAAGCTGGTCGGTCCTGCGTACAAGGACGTGGCCGCCAAGTATGCCGGTCAAAAAGACGCGGAAAACAAGCTGGTGGCGAAAGTCATGAAGGGCGGCTCCGGTACCTGGGGCGCGATCCCGATGCCAGCCAACCCGCAGGTGAGCGAAGCGGAAGCCCGCACCCTCGTCAAATGGATTTTGGCACAGAAATAATCTGTGCCGACACCGCAGCAGTATCGCAAACAGCGCGCCGGCATGCCCGGCGCGTTTTTTTACGCGCGCAGATTGCCCATCCCCTCCAGCGTCGCCTTGACCGCCACGTCCAGCGGCGTATGCGGCTCGTGCCCCAGCACCGCCAGCAGCTTTGCATTATCCATGCGCACCGGCGTCCGCCACAAGTAACGCATCTCGCGCAGTTCGCGCAAGGTCGCCACGAACGGCGCCGCCAGGGCCATCAGCCACCACGGAAACGCTGTCACGCGCGGTGTGCGGCGCGTCGCTTGCGCCACCACGCGCGCAATCGCGTCCGTCATCTGGCGCCCGTCGTGATCCCAGTGGCCGGCCAGGTGAAAGCGGGCAAATGGCGGCAAGCGTTCGCGCAGTGCCAGCAGTTCGACCATGGTGCGCGCCACGTCGGGCAGGTAGGACCATTGATGTCCCACGCCAGCGGCGCCCGGATACTGGATGGCGCGCACCGGCCGGCCCGGCTTGACCAAGCCCTGTGCAAACCAGCTGTTGCCGGCATGGGGACCGAAGAAGTCGCCGGCGCGCACGATCAGCACCCGCGCGCCTTGCGCTGAAGCACTTTGCAGCCGCGCTTCCAGCTCGACCCGGATCGCGCCCTTGCGCGTGGCCGGCCGCTGCGGCGCGTCCTCTGTCAATACGGGAAAGGCATCGGCGCCATAGTTGTAGACCGTGCCGGGCAGCACGATGGTCGCGCCTTGCCGCTGTGCGGCGGCGATCGTGTTGTCCAGCATCGGCAGCACCAGCTTGTCCCAGTCGCGGTAGCCGGGCGGGTTGACGGCGTGCACGATCACGGAGCAGCCTTCGCTGGCCGCCAGCACGTCGGCGCGCACCATGGCGTCGCCACGCAGCCAGCGGATTCCATCATTGCGCGGCGATGGCAGTTCCCCGCGGCGCAAGGCGCGCACCTGCCAGCCCGCCGCCAGCAACTGGCGCACCATTTCACCGCCGATGCCGCCCGTGGCGCCCAGTACCAATGCTGTTTCCATAATGCTCTCCCTGTGGTTGATGGTCCCAGTATCGGCTGTAAGGAGCTAGTTGGGAATTGACGAGCATCGCCTGTCAGCTATACATTCATGCATGACCAAAAACATCGCCTGGGAATACTACCGTTCGCTGCTGGCCGTGCTGACCCACGGTTCGCTGTCCGCCGCCGCGCGCGCCCTGGGCATCACGCAGCCCACTGTCGGCAGGCATATTGCCGCGCTGGAACAGGAACTGGGCGTGCTGCTGTTTACGCGCTCGCAGCAGGGCTTGCTGCCCACCGATATCGCGTTGGCCTTGCGGCCCCATGCGCAGGCGATGGAGCAGACGGCGGCGCTGATGGCGCGCGCGGCCGGCAATGCGGGCGAAGGCGTGGCCGGCGTGGTGCGCATCTCGGCCAGCGAAGTGGTGGGGGGGGAAGTGCTGCCGCCGATACTGGCGCGCCTGCGCGAGCGCCATCCGGCGCTGGTGGTGGAACTGGTATTGAGCAACCGGGTGCAGGATTTGCTGCGGCGCGAAGCGGACATCGCGGTGCGCATGGTGGCGCCGCGCCAGGAGCGGCTGGTGATGCGCAAAATCGGCGTGATCGAGGTGGGACTGCACGCGCACGAGGATTACCTGGCGCGCCATGGCGAACCGCTGGAACTGGCCGAGCTGGTGCAACATGCGCTGATCGGCTACGACACGCCCAGCGCGCTGGTGCGCAGCGCGGGCGGCAACTGGCAGGCGTTTTCACGCGACCGCTTTGCCCTGTGCTGTGACAGCGACCTGGCCCAGCTGGCGTTGATACGCGCTGGCGCCGGCATCGGCGGCTGCCAGGTGGCGCTGGCGGCAAGGAATCCCGCCTTGCGGCGCATCCTGCCGCAGGCTTTTACCCTGCCGCTGGAAACCTGGGTGACCATGCACGAAGACCTGCGCGCCAGCCTGGGCTGCCGCGCCGTCTTCGATGCGCTGGTAGCGGGGTTGCAGTCTTATACCGCCGGCGCGCTTACTTGACCACTTCCATCTTGGTTTTCTTGCCGTCACGGTAGGTGAACAGGGTCAGCGCGCCGTCCTTGATGTCGCCATTCGCGTCAAACGCGATCGGCCCTGTCACGCCCTGGTATTTGACCTTGGCCAGGAAGGGCAGGTAGACCGACGGCTTCGACGATTTGGCGTCGGCCATGGCGGTGGCCATGGTCATCACGGCGTCGTACACATACGGTGCGTACAGCTGCACTTCCATATTGTATTTCTGCTTGTAGCGGGCGCGGAAATCGTCCATGCCCTTCTGCTGCTCGCCCGTCACGCCGCCCGCTTCCGCGCAGGTGACCAGGTTTTCGCCGATGGCGTCGCCAGCCAGCTTGCCCAGCGGCTCGGTGCAGACGCCGTCGCCGCCCATGAACTTGGCCTTGATGCCCAGCGCCTTCATCTGGCGCAGCATCGGGCCGCCCACCGAATCCATGCCGCCGAAGAAGACCAGGTCGGGATTCTTCGATTTGATGCTGGTGAGAATCGCGTTGAAGTCGGTCGCGTTGGCATTGGTAAATTCCTTGCCGACGATCTGCACGCCCGGCAGCGCCTTCTTCGCGCCCTTGACGAACTGCTCCGCCACGCCTTGGCCATACGCCGTGCGGTCGTCGATCACGGCGATCTTCTTGGCGCCCAGCTTGCCCACCGCATACGCGCCCAGGGTGCCGCCCAGCTTGTTGTCATTGGCCACCACGCGGAAGGCCGTATTGAACTTCTGCTGGGTGTAGGTGGGGTTGGTGGCGGCCGGCGAAATCTGCGGAATGCCGGCATTGAAATAGATGCGCGAGGCGGGAATGGTGGTGCCGGAATTCAAGTGACCGATCACGCCGTTGACCTTGGCGTCGACCAGCTTCTGCGCCACCGCCGTGCCCTGTTTCGGGTCGCCCGCATCGTCCTCGCCCACCAGCACGAACTTGACGGCCTTGCCGTCGATCTTGAAGCCCTTGGCGTTCAGGTCGTCGATGGCCATCTTGGCCGCGTTTTCATTGTCCTTGCCCAGGTGGGAGCTGGCGCCCGAGACCGGTGCCACATGGCCTATCTTGATGACTTCCTGCGCGCCCGCAGTGCCGGCAAAGGCAAAGGCGATGGCGAGGGAAACGGTGGTGGTCTTGAGCAGCATGAACATTCTCCAATGGATAATAAATACGGCGGCGTCTCGTGAAAACCGCTTCGACGGGCGGTGCGTGTGGAGAAAGGTACAATAAAAATCAGGCCGCGCAAAGCCGCAATTGCGGCTTTTTGCATTTTGTCGCGACAATCACCAAAGTGAGGCGCGATGCACCAATTTCACGGGTGTGGGTGCACCAAACAATGGCGTGGGGAAAGGTTTGGGTGTAACGAAGTTCAACCTAAATATCCAGCAAACTTACGACACCTGACAAAACCGACGCGCAGTAGGTTTTGACAGGTGTCTTATCGCGGCGGATGCAGATGCCCCAACTCATGACTCACCGCATGCGCCACGATCTGTTCCAGCGACTGCTGCAAGTCTTCGCGCAGGGCGCCGCGCATGCCGATCAGGGCGTTTTGCAGCGCCGTCTGCAGCACGTGGGCGATGCGCTCTTCCAGCAGGTGGTCGATCTTGCCCTGCACCTGGTGCAGGATGCGCTGGGTCAAACGCTGCTCGATGGCGTCCCAGTCGGGCTGGACGATGGCCGGTACAGCAACCGGCGCGGCCTCAATCTCGGCGATCTCGGCCATCTCGATAATGTCGATCTTGCCGATGGACGGCGCCGGTTCCGGCTCCGCTGTCGTCTCGTGCAGGGCTTCCGGCCCCGACAGCACTTCCGTCAGCAGCGGGATGCCCTGGTCGAATGGCTGCTCATTCGTGCTTGCATTCATGATTTACCCGCCACAAAGTGCGTCGGCTGCAGGTTCTGCTTGCGGTAGTGCAAAAAGCGCTGGCGGCCCGCCTGGGCGTCCTGTTCATCCATGGAAACGATCTCGAACACGCGCTGAAAGTCGGCGTAGTGGCCGGGGATCAGCTGCGACACATTGACCAGGATATCGTGGTGCGGCAGCTCCACGTCCTCGCTGTCGGTCAGCACGATCGGCGTCTGCGCGGCCAGCGGGTCGCCGGCCAGCACATGCGGCACGAAGTCGGTCGGCGACAGGGTCCACATGGCCGCGTTCATGGCGTCGAGCTGGGCGCTGTTCCCCGCCAGCACCACGACCTTGTTGCCGGCCATATAGGCTTTGCGTGCCAGGCGGCAGGCGTAAGCCAGCTTGTCCGGCACATTGGTATGAAAGTCGACGCGCGTCATGTCTGCCATGTCGTCCTTCAGGCCGCCATGCCGCTGTGGCGCAGCAGGGCGTCGATGCTCGGCTCGCGGCCGCGGAAGGCCGTGAACGATTCCAGCGCCGGGCGCGAACCGCCGACCGACAGGATTTCCTGCAGATAGCGCTTGCCGGTTTCGGTTGATGCTTCCGGTCCCAGCGCCTTGGCTTCCTCGAAGGCCGCATAGGCGTCGGCGGACAGCACCTCGGCCCATTTGTAGCTGTAGTAGCCGGCCGCGTAGCCGCCGGCAAAGATATGGCCGAACGAGTTCTGGAAGCGGTTGAATGATGGCGGCACGATCAGCGCGAACTGGGCGCGCACGCCGTCGATCAGCTGCTGCACGCTCTGGCCGCTGGCCGCGTCGTAGTCATAGTGCAGATGCATGTCGAGCAAGGAAAATTCCACCTGGCGCAAGGTCTGCAGGCCGGACTGGAAGTTTTTCGCCGCCAGCATCTTGTCGTACAGCGCGCGCGGCAGCGGCTCGCCGGTGACGGCGTGGGCCGTCATATGTTCGAGCACTTCCCATTCCCAGCAGAAGTTTTCCATGAATTGCGACGGCAGTTCCACCGCGTCCCATTCGACGCCGGAAATACCCGACACGCCCAGTTCATCGACGGCCGTCAGCATATGGTGCAGGCCGTGGCCGAATTCGTGGAACAGGGTGATCACTTCGTCGTGGGTAAACAGCGCAGGCTGGATCTTGCCGTCGACCACCGCCGGTTCCGTGAAGTTGCAGGTGAGGTAGGCGATCGGGGTTTGCACGTGCTGCGCGTCGGCACGGCGGCCGCGCGCGTCGTCCATCCAGGCGCCGCCGCTCTTGCCCGCGCGCGCGTACAGGTCCAGGTAGAACTGGCCGACCAGCTTGCCGTCGCGCTCGATGCGGTAGAAACGCACATCCTTGTGCCAGACGGAAGCGGTGTCAGGCTTGATCTCGACCGCAAACAGATTCTGGATCTGGCGGAACAGGCCGTCGATTACTTTATGTTCAGGGAAATACTGTTTCACTTCCTGGGCCGAGAACGCATAGCGGCGTTCCTGCAGCTTTTCGGAGGCGTACGGTACGTCCCACGCCTGCAGGTCGGCGATGCCGAGTTCTTCCTGCGCGAATTGTTTCAGTTCGGCCAGGTCTTTTTCGGCGTACGGGCGCGCGCGGCGGGCCAGGTCTTCCAAAAAGGCGATCACCTGGTCTGGCGAGGTGGCCATTTTCGGCACCAGCGACACTTCGGCGAAATTGGCGTAGCCCAGCAGTTTGGCTTCTTCGTCGCGCAGTTTCAACAGCGTGACGATGTTCTGCGTATTGTCCCAGTCTTCTTTCTTGCTGAACACCGTGCCCTGATCGGACGCCTTGGTGGCGTTGGCGCGGTAGATGGTTTCGCGTAATTCGCGCTGGTCGGCGAACTGCAAAATAGGGAAATACGAAGGGAAGTGCAGCGAGAACTCGAAGCCCTGCTTGCCGGCTTTCTCGGCGGCGGCGCGCGCGGCCGCTTTCACGTCGTCGGGCAGGCCGGCCAGATCCGCTTCATTGTCGACCAGCAGTTTGTAGTCATTGGTGGCGTCGAGCACGTTTTCGGAAAAGCGCGTCGAGACGGCCGCGTGTTCTTCCTGGATGGCGCCGAAGCGTTCCTTCTGGTCGTCCGGCAACTCGGCGCCGCCGAGGCGGAAATCGCGCACGGCATTGTCGACGATGCGGCGGCGCGCCGGCGACAGGCTGGCAAACGCGGCGCTGGCCTGCAGCTGCTTGTATTTGCCGAACAGGATTTCATTCTGGCCCAGCTCGGTCCAGAATTCCGTCACCTTGGGCTGGTTCGCATTGTAGGCGGCGCGCAGCTCGGGCGTGTCGACCACGCTGTTGAGGTGATTGACGATGCTCCAGGCACGGCCCAGGGTTTCGCCGATCTGGTCCAGCGGCGTGACGAAGTTGTCCCAGCTGACTTCTTCCATCGGCGCTTCGAGCTGCGCCACGGTGGCGCGCGCCTGGGCCAGCAGGGTGTCGATGGCGGGCGTGACATGCTCGTGCGTGATCGCGTCGAAGCGTGGCAGTCCGGAAAAATCAAGCAGGGGATTGGGTTTCATCGTCGGTTCCATATAGTAAGAGGGGCGGTCATGCCGCCCCGGTGTCGTTACACGCGCTCTGCGGCCTCGACGGTATTCATCAGCAACATGGTGATCGTCATCGGACCCACGCCACCCGGCACTGGCGTGATGTGCGAGGCTACTTCTTTCACGCCGGCAAAATCCACGTCACCGCACAGCTTGCCGTCATCGTCGCGGTTCATGCCCACGTCGATGACGATGGCGCCCGGCTTGACCATGTCGGCCGTCAGGGTGTTACGGCGGCCGACGGCGGCCACGACCACGTCCGCCTGGCGCGTGTACAGGCCCAGGTCCGGGGTCGCACTATGGCAGATGGTGACGGTAGCGTTCGCTTGCAAGAGCAGCAGGGCCATCGGTTTGCCGACGGTGTTGCTGCGGCCGATGACGACGGCGTGCTTGCCGCGCAGGTCGACGCCCGTGCTTTCGATCAGTTTCATGCAACCATATGGCGTGCACGGACGGAAGCCGGGCAAGCCCGTCATCAGTTCACCGGCGCTCAGCACGGAATAGCCGTCGACGTCTTTCGTCGTGGAGATCGCTTCGATGACCTTGTGCGGGTTGATGTGCTTGGGCAAGGGCATTTGCACGAGGATGCCGTGGATGGCGGGATCCGCGTTCAGGCTGGCGATGCGTGCCAGCAAGTCCGCTTCGGACAGGTCCGCTTCATATTTTTCCAGCACCGAGTGGAAACCGACATCGCCGCACGCCTTGACCTTGTTGCGGACATACACCTGGCTGGCCGGGTCTTCGCCGACGAGGATCACGGCCAGGCCGGGCTGGGTGCCCCTGGCGGTCAGGGCGGCGGCGCGCGTGGCGATTTCGCTGCGCAGTTTTTGGGAGAGGGCGATTCCGTCGATCAGTTGTGCTGGCATGGTAGGGGCTAAGAGCTGTGGCAGGGAAAACCAGATTATAAAGCCGGGCGGGGCAAACGGGCGGTTTTGGCGCCAATGCCGCCACGTTGCTGTGCCATGTATTTGAAAGCGCAAGGCGTAACAACAGCGGGCCGGAGACGCGGGCCCGAGAAAATGCCGATGGCGGCGTTGCAGCTCCTTGCCGTACTGACGTACTGTCTGCGTCGCTGCGCCTTGCCCTCGACATTTTTCAGGCCCGCTTGGCCCGGAGTGCCTTTGCGGGCGATTGGGGTGTGAATGCGTTTTGCTGCCGTTTTTGGTACTTTGATCACGCTAATTTCTGGTCAGAATTTGCCGCAGTGCAGCATATTCTCCGAGGGGAATTTCACAATATGAAATCTTATATCGTAATTTGAAAAATACAAAATACACTGTTAGAATCCCCACACTTATCGACCTTAATAGTAAATAATCAGCGAAATACCGTCCGACAGCGATCCGGAAAAATCGGGGTGGGGCGTTCACAAAGGAGACTCAACAGATGTCAGCTCAACTGAACCAGGTAACGACACAGATCGGCACCGACCCGGATATGCAGGAAACCAAGGAGTGGCTGGACGCGCTCGAAGCCGTTCTGGAAAATGAAGGTCCGGAACGCGCGCATTACCTGATGGAGCGCATGGTCGACCTGGCCCGCCGCCGTGGCGCCCAGATCCCGTTCTCCAGCACCACCGCCTACGTCAACACCATCCCCACCAAACAAGAAGCACACTGCCCCGGCAACCTGGAATACGAAGAGCGCCTGCGCTCGTGGATGCGCTGGAACGCCATGGCCATGGTGGTCAAGGCCAACCGCGCCGACGGCGACCTGGGCGGCCACTTGTCCTCGTTCGCTTCGCTGGCGAACATGCTGGGCATCGGTTTCAACCACTTCTGGCACGCGCCAACGGCCGACCACGGCGGCGACCTGCTGTACATCCAGGGCCACTCCTCGCCCGGCGTCTACGCGCGCGCCTTCCTCGAAGGCCGCCTCTCCGAAGAGCAAATGCTGAACTTCCGCAAGGAAGTCGATGGCAAGGGCCTGTCCTCGTACCCACATCCTAAACTGATGCCGGATTTCTGGCAGTTCCCGACCGTGTCGATGGGCCTGGGCCCGCACATGGCGATCTACCAGGCGCGCTTCCTGAAATACCTGCACGCACGCGGCATCGCCAAGACCGACAACCGCAAGATCTGGGCCTTCTGCGGCGATGGCGAGATGGACGAGCCGGAATCGCTGGGCGCGATCGGCCTGGCCGCACGCGACATGCTCGACAACCTGGTCATCGTGGTCAACTGCAACCTGCAGCGCCTGGATGGCCCTGTGCGCGGCAACACCAAGATCATCCAGGAACTCGAAGGCGAATTCCGTGGCGCCGGCTGGAACGTCGTCAAGGTCATCTGGGGTCCGGGCTGGGATGCCCTGCTGGCGCAAGACAAGGACGGCATCCTGCAGCGCGTGATGATGGAAACCGTCGACGGCGAATACCAGAACTACAAAGCGAAAGACGGCGCCTACGTGCGCAAGCACTTCTTCGGCAAGCATCCGAAGCTGCTGGAAATGGTTGCCAACATGACGGACGACGACATCTGGCGCCTGACCCGTGGCGGCCACGATCCGCACAAGATCTACGCGGCCTTCAAGATCGCCCAGGAGCACAAGGGCCAGCCGACCGTCCTGCTGGTGAAAACCATCAAGGGCTACGGCATGGGCAAGTCCGGCGAAGCGCGCAATACGGCGCACCAGACCAAGAAACTGGACGACGAAGCGATCAAGGAAATGCGCGACCGTTTCTCGCTGCCGATCCCCGACGACCAACTGGCCGATATTCCATTCTTCAAGCCGGCCGACGATGCGCCGGAAATGGTCTACCTGCACGAGCGCCGCAAGGCCCTGGGTGGCTATCTGCCGCAGCGCCGCCAGAAAGCGGAAGAAACCCTGCCGGTGCCGGCACTGGACGCGTTCAAGAACGTGCTCGACGCCACCCCTGAAGGCCGTGAAATCTCGACCACGCAAGCGTTCGTGCGCGTCATCTCTACCCTGCTGAAAGACCCGACCCTGGGCCAGCGCGTCGTGCCTATCCTGGTCGATGAATCGCGTACCTTCGGCATGGAAGGCCTGTTCCGCCAGATCGGCATCTACAATCCGAAAGGCCAGCTGTACGAGCCGGTCGACAAGGACCAGGTGATGTACTACCGCGAAGACAAGGCCGGCCAGATCCTGCAAGAGGGCATCAACGAAGCGGGCGGCATGAGCTCGTGGATCGCCGCGGCGACGTCGTACTCGACCAACGACCGCATCATGATCCCGTTCTACACCTTCTACTCGATGTTCGGCTTCCAGCGCATCGGCGACCAGGTGTGGGCTTCGGCCGACATGCGCGCCCGCGGCTTCCTGATGGGCGGCACGGCCGGCCGCACGACCTTGAACGGCGAAGGCTTGCAGCACGAAGATGGCCACAGCCATATCTTCGCCGCGACCATCCCGACCTGCATGCCGTACGATCCGACCTTCAGCCATGAAGTCGCCGTCATCATCCAGGACGGCCTGCGCCGCATGATCGCCAACCAGGAAGATGTGTTCTACTACATCACGATCATGAACGAGAACTACGCCCAGCCCGGCATCAAGCCAGGCCAGGAAGAAGGCATCCTGAAAGGCATGTACAAGCTGCAGGAAGGCCCGGCTGACGCCAAGCTGCGCGTACAGCTGATCGGTTGCGGCACCATCCTGCGCGAATCGATCTTCGCTGCCGAACTGTTGCAAAACGACTGGGGCGTGGCTGCGGACGTGTGGTCGGCGCCGTCGCTGACGCTGGTGGCCCGCGATGGTCAGGATGCCGAGCGCTGGAACATGGTCAACCCGTCGAAAGAGCAGCGCGTGCCGTACGTGACGTCGCTGTTGAAAGATACCGACGGCCCGATCGTCGCCACCACCGACTACATGCGCGCGTTTGCAGAACAGATCCGCGCCTTCATGCCGAAAGACCGCACCTACAAAGTGCTGGGCACCGACGGCTTTGGCCGCTCGGACAGCCGCGCCAAGCTGCGCGAGTTCTTCGAAGTGAACCGTTATTATGTCACCGTGGCCGCGCTCAAATCGCTGGCTGACGAAGGCAAGATCGACGTGTCGGTAGTGGAACAGGCGATCGCCAAGTACGGCATCGACGCCAACAAACCGAATCCGGTGACCCAGTAATCGTTAAGGGACTCGATCACGCCAGGGCAGTGCGCAAGCGCCGCCCTGGCGTGTCTGCGGGTCCATCTGACACATAAAATAACGGAGCAAGCTATGAGCATTGTGGAAGTCAAAGTCCCGGATATCGGCGATTTCAAGGAAGTCGAGATTATCGAATTGATGGTCAAGCCAGGTGACACGGTCAAGGTCGACCAGTCCCTGATCACGGTCGAATCGGACAAGGCCAGCATGGAAATTCCATCGAGCCACGCCGGTGTCGTCAAGGAATTGAAAGTCAATGTCGGCGACAAGATCGCCGAAGGTTCGCTGGTGCTGCTGCTGGAAGTGGCGGACGACGCCTCGGCTCCAGCGCCTGCCGCCGCCGCACCTGCACCGGCTGCCGCGCCGGCCGCTGAAGCCGCACCTGCTGCCGCCCCGGCACCAGCTGCTGCCGCGCCAGCCGCCGCCGGTGGCCTGGTCGAAGTGACCGTGCCCGATATCGGCGACTTCAAGGAAGTCGAAGTCATCGAGCTGATGGTCAAGGTCGGCGACATCATCGCCGTCGAGCAATCCTTGCTGACGGTCGAATCGGACAAGGCCAGCATGGAAATCCCGTCGAGCCACGCCGGTATCGTCAAGGAATTGAAGGTCAAGGTCGGCGACAAGGTCGCCAAGGGTAGTCTGGTGCTGATCGTGGAAACGACCGGCGCCGCTGCCGCTCCTGCTGCCCCTGCCGCTGCTGCTCCTGCGCCAGCCGCGCAAGCCGCCGCCGCGCCAGCCGCTGCCGTCGCTTCGGCGCCGGTCGCCGCTGCTGCACCAGCCCCTGCCGCCGCGCCTGCCGTCAACGGCAAGCTGGCGCACGCGTCGCCATCGATCCGCAAGTTCGCGCGCGAACTGGGCGTGGAGCTGGCCAGCGTGGGCGGTTCCGGTCCGAAGGGCCGCATCACCCAGGAAGACGTGCAGAACTTCGTCAAGGGCGTGATGTCGGGCGCTGTCGCCGCACCAGGCGCCGCCAATGCGGCCCCTGTCGCCAAAGGCGGTTCCGGCGTGGGCCTGGATCTGCTGCCATGGCCGTCGCTGGACTTCAGCAAATTCGGTGCGACCGAACTGCTGCCGCTGTCGCGCATCAAGAAAATCTCGGGTCCGAATTTGCACCGCAACTGGGTCATGATCCCGCACGTCACGCAGTTCGACGAAGCGGACGTGACGGACCTCGAAGCGTTCCGCGTCGACACCAACGCGGCCAACGCGAAGAACAAGGATGCGGCCAAGCTGACCATGCTGGCCTTCGTCATCAAGGCGTCCGTCGCCGCGCTGAAGAAGTTCCCCGCGTTTAACGCCTCGCTCGACGCCAAGGGCGAAAACCTGATCCTCAAACAGTACTACAACATCGGCTTCGCGGCCGATACGCCGAATGGCCTGGTGGTGCCCGTGATCAAGGGCGCGGACCAGAAGTCGGTTTCGCAGATCGCCCGCGAAATGACGGAACTGTCGCTGCAGGCGCGCGAAGGCAAACTGAAACCGGCCGACATGCAGGGCGCCAGCTTCACCATTTCGTCGCTGGGCGGCATCGGCGGCACGCATTTCACGCCTATCGTCAATGCGCCTGAAGTGGCGATCCTGGGCCTGTCGAAAGCCTCGATCAAGCCGGTATGGGACGGCAAGGCCTTCCAGCCACGCCTGATGATGGGCACCTCGCTGTCGTACGACCACCGCGTGGTCGACGGCGCGATGGGCGCGCGATTCTCGGTGTACCTCGGCGAAGTGCTGGCCGACATGCGCAAAATTCTGCTGTAAGGAGCGACTATGAGCACAGTAGAGGTAAAAGTACCGAATATCGGCGACTTCAAGGAAGTCGAAGTGATCGAGCTGATGGTCAAGGTCGGCGACACCATCAAGGTGGACCAGTCTTTGATCACCGTGGAATCGGACAAGGCCAGCATGGAAATTCCGTCGACCCACGCCGGCGTGGTCAAGGAAGTCAAGGTCAAGGTCGGCGACAAGATCGCCGAAGGCAGCGCGCTGCTGGTGGTGGAAGCGTCCGAAGGCGCGGCTGCTGCTGCACCGGCGGCTGCGGCTCCTGCACCGGCGGCCGCACCTGCCGCCGCTCCGGCTCCGGCGGCAGCACCTGCGCCAGCCGCTGCCGCCATCCCGGCCGGCAGCTACTCGGGCCAGGTCGACATCACCGTCGACATGATGGTATTGGGCGGCGGTCCTGGCGGCTATTCGGCAGCCTTCCGCGCGGCCGACTTGGGCCTCAGCACGGCCATCGTCGAGCGTTATGCGACCCTGGGCGGCGTGTGCCTGAACGTCGGCTGCATCCCGTCGAAAGCGCTGCTGCATGTCGCTTCCGTGATCGACGAGACGGCGCACATGGGCAATACCGGCGTGACGTTTGCCAAGCCGACCATCGACATCGATCAGGTGCGCGCATACAAGGAAGGCGTGATCAAGAACATGACGGGCGGCCTGGCCGGCATGGCCAAGGCACGCAAGACGCAAGTCGTCACCGGCGTGGGCCAGTTCCTGTCCGCGAATCACATTGAAGTGACGGCCGCCGACGGCACGAAAAAAGTGGTGCAGTTCAAGCAGGCGATCATCGCTGCCGGCTCGTCGGTGGTGAAACTGCCGTTCGTGCCGGACGACCCGCGCATTGTCGATTCGACCGGCGCGCTGGAACTGCGCCAGATCCCGAAACGCATGCTGGTCATCGGCGGCGGCATTATCGGCCTGGAAATGGCGACCGTGTATTCCACGTTTGGCGCGCGCATCGACGTGGTCGAAATGATGGACGGCCTGATGCAGGGCGCCGACCGCGACGCGGTCAAGGTGTGGCAGAAGTTCAATGAAAAACGCTTCGACAACATCATGACCAAGACCAAGACGGTTGCCGTCGAGGCGCTGCCGGAAGGCATCAAGGTCACCTTCGAAGCGGCCGAAGCCGGTGCCACCGCGCCGGCGCCGCAGATCTATGACCTGGTGCTGGTGGCCGTCGGCCGCAGCCCGAACGGCAAGAAGATCGCCGCCGACAAGGCCGGCGTGAACGTCACCGACCGCGGCTTCATCGAAGTCGACAGCCAGATGCGCACCAATGTGCCGAACATTTTCGCCATCGGCGACCTGGTGGGCCAGCCGATGCTGGCGCACAAGGCCGTGCACGAAGCCCATGTGGCGGCGGAAGCGGCTGCCGGCCAGAAGTCGCACTTCGACGTCAAGGTGATTCCATCGGTCGCCTACACGGATCCGGAAGTGGCATGGGCCGGCATCACCGAAGACGAAGCGAAAGCCAAGGGCATCAAGGTCGAGAAGGGCCACTTCCCGTGGGCCGCCTCGGGCCGCGCCGTGGCCAACGGCCGCGCCGAAGGTTTTACCAAGCTGCTGTTCGACGCTGAAACCCACCGCATTATCGGCGGCACCATCGTCGGCACGCATGCGGGCGACATGATCGGCGAAATCGCGCTGGCCATCGAAATGGGCTGCGACGGCACCGACATCGGCAAGACCATCCATCCTCACCCGACCCTGGGCGAATCGATCGGCATGGCAGCCGAAGTGTACGAAGGCGTGTGCACGGACTTGCCACCACCGCGCAAGCGTTGATGGCAAACGTGATGCAGTAACAAAAAACCCGCAGCGATGCGGGTTTTTTTATTGCCGTTCAGATTTATTCGCGTGTCCTGGTCTCGCGCAATGACGCCGACGCCGAGCCGACCAACAGAACGATATACGCGTTCATTTCCAGCAGTTCTTCCATGAAGCCGGAATCCTGTTCCGAGATCGATTCGAATTTCTTCTTGTCGAAGGGCCAGCCGGATGCCATCAGCACGGCCGCGCACAGGGCGGTGATGATGACGGGGGTGGCCAGCAGTTGCCAGCGCAGGGCCCAGATGCGGCGGATGCGCGAGGCGAAGGCCACCAGGTAGATTACCCAGCAGCTCCAGCCGATGCCGCGCAAGATATGCTCGGTCCAGGCCCAGAAATGGCTGCCCGGGGCGTCGAATTCGCGGATTTCCAGTTCGCGCAGCAGGAAGGAATACATCAGCAGCGACAGGCCGGCGTGCAGGATGAAGCCCACGCTTTTCTTGTCGAGCTTGCTGGCGCGCCAGCCATGCACCAGGCAGGCCAGCAGCAGGGCCACCGACTGGATGTTTTCCATCAGGTGGTTTTCATCGGCCAGGTGAGGGTCGGCGCCATAGCCCACCCAGCAGGCGAGCGACAGGGTGGCCAGAAAGGCCAGCAGGGCGGCCACATGCCGTGCGGGGCGGCTGGCGGGAATGCCGATGGTATTGAGGAACATTATTTTGTGTTTGCAATATTGGGGAGTCGGCAACTATACACGCGATCTTGCCTGCGCATGGTTCATCGGTGAAAATTGGAGAGTATTGCTCCAAGGAAAAATGGCACAATAGAGGTCCAAAGCGATGTTTCGCTCTGCCTGGCCAGATAGTGTGATTTTCCTTGTGCGTCTCCGGTCAAGCCAGGCTGTGCCGAGAAAGAAGTGCAACGATGAAAAAATTTACCGCCCTCCATCTCGCCGACGTGCGCCTGCGCCGTGGCGACGAACAAGCCCACGCACCGGTGCTGCATGCCCTGTTCCAGGATATGGCTGCCTTGCGCGATGCCGGCACGCAGATCGACGCGATCTTCTTTACGGGCGAGCTGGTGGCGCCCGACGCCTGCGCCGGCACCACGCCCGCCTATGTCTATGAATACCTGCTGCGGCCCTTGCTGCAGGCGGCCAGCTTGCCGGGTGCACGCTTTTACCTGGTGCCGGGCAGCCGCGCGCAGGGCGGCACGGCGGTCGCCGCCGGGCGCGCCGGTTTCAGCTTTTTTTCGGCCGGAGAACACGCCACGGCCGAGCAGCGCGGACTGTACAAGAATATCCATGCCGTCTTCCATGGCAACAGTCATACGGGCGACAGCAGTTCCTTGATGAAGTCGCTGGGCATCCTGTTCAAGAGCAGTCCCGCCAGCCTGTATGGCGGCCCGGAACAGCGCGCCGCTTATGCCTTGATGGAATATGATGCCGAGGCCGTCCCTGTGCAGTGGACGGTGGCCCTGCGCGAATTCGACGAGGCCGGCAAGGCTTTCGGCCTGTCCGTGCTGTACACGCCGAATGGCCAGGAATCGGCCGAACGCGATGCCGAATATGTGTTTTCCACTTTGCTGCCGCGGCTGGCCGTGGATGGCGCCTACCTCGACGGCTTGCTGGGCAAGCGTGCGCTGTCGCGGCTGGCCCTGCCGGACGAGCCGCTGGCGGTGCGCGAGTTCCTGATCGAGCTGGCCTTTGTGTTATTCGACGCCAAGACCCTGTTCCTGCAGCAGGATGAGCTGGAACGCTTTGCCGGCGACTATTGCGCCGTCAAGGGCTGGGACATGCCGGCGCGGCAATGGCTGGCGCCCTTGTATGCGAAGGGCCTGCTGCTGCAGGCCGACGGCCAGGTGGTGTTTGCCTACGATTATTTCCGCACCTATTTCCTGGCGCAGCGCTTTGAAACCTCGTTCGGCCTGATGCCCTATGGTCCCGAGCGGCGCGATGGCATGGCGCCAGCACTGCAGCTGGACGGCCTATCGGCGGCCCGGCCTTTTCTCAGTGCTTTGGGGGTGGATGGCGAGCGCAGCGCGCCAGCAGAGGCAGTTTGCAGAAGCTCCTGATCAGCTTGCCGCGTCCTGCAAGGTGGCGCGCAGGAACAGGTCCAGCCTGACCTCCACCAGCTTGCGCAGCTGCGCCACGTCGGGCTGGGTCTGCGGCAGGAGCAGCAGGCGCGACATCTGGTCGCCCAGCAGGCAGTTCAGCAGATGCATGGACAGCAGTTCCGGCGTCAGGTCGGCGCGGAACAGCGGCGCGATATCGGGCCGGCTGAAAAAACGGCTCAGCATCTCGCGCGTCTGGCCCGGTCCCACCTTGTAGAACGTTTCGGCCAGTTCAGGGTGGCTGGCCGCCTCGGCGATCACCATGCGGTTCAAACGGATTGCCGCCGGCATCGTGATCAGCTGCATGAACAGCAGGCCGAACTCGGCCAGTATGATCGGCAGCGGGCGCATGTCCGTCTGCAGCGCCGGCATGGTGGAAAAATACGCGGCGCGCTTCTGTTCCACCACCGCATTGAACAAACCTGACTTGCCGCCAAACTTCACATAGATGGTGCGCACGGCCACGTGGGCTTCGCGCGCGATCATTTCCAGGCTGACCTTGCCATATCCCTTGTCCAGAAACAGGCGGCCCGCCGTGTGCAGCAGGTTTTCCGCGCGCGCCTCCATGTCGGCGGCGCGTGGCCGGCCGGCCGGCTTGCCGCAGCAGCCAAGTTCCATGGTGTCGGTGTCGGCGGGGTCGATGGGAGGGGTGTCGCTGAGGCCTGGCTCGGACATGGTCTGGGTCTCGTGGAGGGTGAATGATGGCTGACACTGTAGTGCAAATTAAAATGAAATGCAATCGTTTCATTTCTTGACAAGCGGATTTGTTTGTCCAATAATGAACCTATATCATTTCATTTTGGAGCGCAGCATGCCCACCCCGTCCAGTTCCGCCGAGCAATCCGGCGTCCCGCCAGCAGGCCCCGTGGCCGCCCGTATTGCTCCCGCTGCTCCGGCGCCGGCTGCCGCGCCGAATCACCGCGTCAAAATCATCGCCGGCCTGATCGTGCTGGTCGCCCTGGGCGCCGGCGCCCGCATGTGGTACCGCAGCCACTATTTCGTCGAAACGGAAAACGCCTATGTGGCCGGCCACGTGCATCCGGTCTCGGCGCGCATTTCCGGCGTCGTCACCAAGGTCTTTATCGAGGACAACCAGATCGTCAAGGAAGGCGACGTGATCGCCGAACTCGACCCGTTCGACCAGCGCGTGAAAACCGAACAGATCGCCGCCCAGATCGCAAGCGCCGAACAGCAAGTGTTGCAGGCCGACGCGCAGATCGCGCAAGTGCAGGCACAGGCCAGCGCGGCGCAAGCCCAGGTGGCCCAGTCCGACGCCCAGCTGCTGCGCACGAAACAGGACGCCGAGCGTTTCGGCCAGCTGTACACCAGCCAGATGAAAGCCGTGTCGAAAGCGGAACTGGACGCCGCCAATGCGGCCCGATCGGGCGCCGTGGCCGACCTGGCCGCCCGCAAGGACAGCGCCGTGGCCGCCAAGGCCCAGATCGGTGCGGCGCAAGCTGCGCGCGATGTCGCCAAGGCCCAGGTCGCCGTGCTGCGCGTGCAACTGAAGGACGCCGAGCAGCAGCTGCAATACAACCGCATCCTGGCCCCCGTCGCTGGCCGCATCGGCAAGCGCAACGTCGAAACCGGCATGCGCGTGCAGCCCGGCCAGCAGCTGACGGCCATCGTGCAGGATAACGTGTGGGTGACTGCCAACTTCAAGGAAACCCAGCTGGCCGACCTGCGCCCCGGCCAGAGCGTGCATGTGTCGGTCGATGCCATGCCCGGCAAGAAACTGGTCGGTACCGTGGACAGCTTCGCACCAGCTTCGGGCGCGCAGTTCGCTCTGCTGCCGGCCGATAACGCCACCGGCAACTTCACCAAGATCGTGCAGCGCGTGCCGGTCAAGATCGTGTTCCAGCCGCAGGACATCAAGGCCATGAACGGCCGCCTGGTGCCGGGCATGTCGGTGATCGCCGAAGTGGAAATCAACCAGCCAGATGCCCAGCCGGCGCGCCACGCCGCCGCACCGGCCAACACCGCTGCCACCACACCCGCCGCCAACGCCGCCCGCTAAGTTCCCATGAGCAGCCCCACAACCACGCTGGCGAAACCGCCGGCCTTTTCCGTGCCCGACGAGAAAGTCTCGGCGCGCACCTGGCTGGCGGTCGCCGCCGGCATGCTGGGCGCCTTCATGGCGGTGCTCGACATCCAGATCACCAACTCTTCGCTCAAGGATATCCTGGGCTCGCTGTCGGCCACCCAGGAAGAAGGTTCGTGGATTTCCACCGCCTACCTGGTGGCCGAAATCATCGTCATTCCGCTCACCGCGCTGCTGGCGCGGGTGTTCAGCCTGCGCGGCTACATGATCGGCACCACCTCGTTCTTCCTGCTGTTCTCCACCCTGTGCGGCACGGCCTGGAACCTGGAAAGCATGATCGTCTTCCGCATGTTGCAGGGCTTTACGGGCGGCGCCCTGATCCCGATGGCGTTCACGCTGGTGATGCTCAAGCTGCCGCCGTCGAAGCGCGCCACCGGCATGGCGATTTTCGGCCTGACGGCCACCCTGGCGCCGGCCATGGGCCCGACCCTCGGCGGTTACCTGTCCGAGCTGTATGGCTGGCCGTCGATCTTCTATATCAACTGGGTGCCGGGCGTGCTGCTGATCGTCGGCATGATCTACGGCCTGGACCGCGAACCGAGCAACCTGAAACTGTTCTGGAAGGCCGACTGGCTCGGCATCTTCTTCATGGCGCTGGGCCTCGGTTGCCTGACGATTTTCCTGGAAGAGGGCAACTCGAAGGACTGGTTCGATTCCGGCTTCATCATCACCTTTGCCGCGCTGGCGTTGACAGGCCTGCTGGGCTGGGTGGTCACCAGCGCCACGCGCGCCGAACCGTTCGTCAACCTGGGCCTGTACAGCCAGCGCAATTTCCTGGTCGCGACCCTGCTGTCGGCGGTCACGGGCATGGGGCTGTACGGTTCGGCCTTTCTGCTGCCGCTGTTCCTGGGCCAGATCGCCGGATATTCGCCGATGCAGATCGGTGAAGTCATCATGTGGGTGGGCTTGCCGCAGCTGTTCATCATGCCCTTCGTCGCCAAGCTGTCGTCCGTGGTCGACAACCGCATCCTGTGCTCGTTCGGCCTGCTGCTGTTTGGCGGCTCCTGCCTGATGAATGCCTATATGGATGCCAGCACCGGCTACGACCAGCTGCTGTGGTCGCAGGTAGTGCGCGCGCTGGGCCAGCCCTTCGTGATGCTGACCCTGTCGAACTTTGCCATGAAGGGCATCGCGCCAAAAGACATGGCGTCGGCCTCGAGCCTGTTCAACATGACGCGCAACCTGGGCGGCTCGATCGGCATCGCGCTGCTGGCCACGGCGCTGAGCACCCGCGAGCACTTTCACTCGCAGCGCCTGGGCGAAGCGATCAACGCCTACTCCAGCGCCACGCAACTGCGCATCGACCAGCTGACGTCGTCGTTCATGGCCAAGGGTTTTGATGCGGTCACGGCCGGCAACCAGGCCTTGCAGGCGATCGACGGCATCGTGCGCCGCGAGGCGTATGTGATGGCATACAACGACGGTTTCTTCCTGGTCGGCATGATCCTGATCGCCTGCATCGTGCCGCTATGGCTGGCCGACAAACTCAAAGCCCCCGGTGGCGGTGGCGGCGGTCACTGATCGCTTGTTGCGACGACCGCGCCCACTCAAGAACAAGAAGGTACACATCATGAATACAGTTATGACCAAAATCGCCGCCGCCTCGCTGGCCGTGCTGCTTGCCGCCTGCGGCACCGTGGGCCAGGACTTCAAGGCGCCCGCCAACGTGGCCGGCATCGATACGGCCACTTTCCGCCATGGCGGTGGCAGCGCCGATGCGGCCCGGCTGCCGGCCGAGTGGTGGAGCGTGTTCGGCGACGACACCCTGAACCGCCTGGAACAAGCCGCGTTGCGCGACAACCCCAGCGTGAAAGCGGCCGGCGAGCGATTGCTGCAGGCCCTGGCGCAAAGCGGCACGGCGCGCGCCAACCAGGGGCCTAGCGTGAACCTCAGCACCGGCATCTCGAACTCGCGCACCTCGGCCAATACCTCGCAGGGCCTGGCGCTGGGCAACCGTTCGATTAGCGGCAACAACTTTTCGGTCGGCGGTTCGCTGTCGTATGAAATCGATTTGCTGGGGCGTGTGAAACGCATGGTCGAAGCGGCCGATGCGCAGGTGCTCGCTTCGCAGGCCGACCGCGACGGCGTGCTGCAGATGCTGTCGGCGCAAGTGGCCAGCAACTACTGGCAGTTGCGCGGCCTGGACGCCGAAATGACCATCCTCAATGGCGCGCTCGACACCCGCCGCGAATCGCTGCAACTGGTCGACGCCCGCTTCAATGCGGGCCTGACCAATGAGCTGGACCTGGCGCGCGCGAAAGTCGAACTGCAGAACGCGCAGGCCGACCTGCACGAGGTCAAACGCCAGCGCAACCAGCTGGAAAACAGCCTGGCCACCCTGACCGGCAAGCCGCCATCGGCGATGCAACTGCCACTGGCCAGCGACCCGGCCGCCTTGCCGCAGCCGCCAAGCATCCCCGTCGGCCTGCCGGCCAGCCTGCTGGCGCACCGCCCGGACCTGGTCTCCAGCGTGGCCGGCCTGCGCGCTTTCAATGCGCAGGTAGGCGTGGCCGAAGGCGCGTTCTATCCGTCGCTGCAACTGACGGGCAACTTCGGCTTTGCCTCGGAAAAGCTGCGCGACCTGGCGCAGGGCGGTTCGCGCCAGTTCAGCGTGGGGCCGCTGGCCCTGTCGCTGCCGATCTTCGACGGTGGCCGCAACCAGGCCAACCTCGATCTGTCGAAGGCGCGCTACAACGAAGCGCTGGCCAACCATGAAACGAAGCTGCTGACGGCCTTGCGCGAGGTGGAAGACGCCTTGTCGGATGTCGAGCAGCGCCAGTTGCAGGGCGACGCCCAGGCCCTGTCGCAGCAGGCGGCGGCGCGCGCCTACCTGGTGGCGCGCACCCGCTACGAGCGCGGCGTGTCGAACTACCTCGACGTCACCGACGCCCAGCGCAGCTCGCTGGCCGCCGACCGCGCCGCCGTGCAGATCAAGACCCAGCGCCTGCTGGCGACCGTGGCCGTGGCCCGCTCGCTGGGCGCCGGCTGGCAGCCGCAGGGCGACCTGGCCAAGGTCGCCACGGCGCAGTAAGTTCCCCGCGCAGTTATCCTCGATTACGTGAGCGTGGCCGGCGGCGGTATCGCCGCCGGCCCGTAGCGTTGCAGGATGAATTCAATCAAGGTCGTCAGCTTCGGCGTCGGCTGGCGGTCGCGCGCATACAGCAAATGCATCGGGCGCGCCGGCGGTACGTGGTCTGTCAGGATCGGCAGCAGCCGTCCGGCGGCGATATCGCCAGCCATCAGAATCTCCGCCTGCATCACGATGCCGAAACCGTGCAGGGCCGCCACCCGCAGCGCTTGGCCATTGTTCGAGCGAAAGCGGCTTTCCTCCCTGGCGCCTTCTTTTCCATTCAGGCGCCAGCGCAGATGGCGCGCCCACTGCATGAAGTCCAGGCATTCATGCCGCGCCAGTTCGTCGGGCGTGTGTGGCACGCCATGTTTTTCCAGGTAGGCCGGCGCCGCGCAGATCACCATGGCGTAGGGCCGCAAGGGCCGCGCCACCATGCCTGAATCATCGAGCTTGCCGATGCGAATCGCCGCATCGAAGCCTTCTTCCACCAGGTCTACCAGCCGGTCGTTCAGGTTCAGCTCCAGGCTGACCTCGGGATAGGCGTCCAGGTAGTCCGCCATCAGCGGCGCCAGGCATTCGCTGCCGAAGGACACCGGCGCGGTGATCTTCAGCTTGCCGCGCGGCGTGGCGCGCATGGCTACGGCCCCCGTTTCGGCGGCCTGCACCTGCGCCAGGATCTGCCGGCACTGTGCCAGGTACTGCGCGCCGATTTCCGTCAGGTGCTGGCGCCGCGTGGTGCGCGCCAGCAGCCGTGCGCCCAGGCGCTCTTCCAGGTACTTGATGTGCTTGCCCACCATCACCGGTGATATGCGGAAGGTGTCGGCCGCCGCGCTCAGGCTGCCCGCGTCGACAACAGCAACGAATACTTCCATGCTGCGCAGTTTATCCATTTGTTTGATTGCAAACCCTGAGTTCATGATCTTGTCCATGCTAGCGTATTTATCGTCGGGCGAGGGCGGCGCATACTGGCTGCTTTCCAACCAGACCAGGACTCCATCATGAACATCGTCATTATCGGCGCCAGCGGCACCATCGGCTCGGCCGTTGCCAGCGAACTGGCACAGCGCCACGAGATTATCGAAGTGGGCAGCCGCAGCGGCGCACACCAGGCCGACATGGGCGATATCGCCCAGGTACGCGCGCTGTTTGCGCGCATCGGCAAGGTCGACGCAGTGGTGGTGACGGCCGGCAAGCTGCACTTCGGTCCGCTGGCCGAGTTTACGCCCGAACAGTTTCAAGTGGGTCTGGGCAGCAAGCTGATGGGGCAGGTCAATGTGGCGCTGGTGGCGCAGCAATATTTGAACGACGGCGGCTCGATCACGCTCACCAGCGGCATCGTGGCCGAGCAGCCCATCCGCAACGGCGCGGCGGCCAGCATGACCAATGCCGCCGTGGAAGGCTTCGTGCGCGGCGCCGCCATCGAGCTGGTGCGCGGCATCCGCATCAACGTGGTGAGCCCGACCGTGCTGGAGGAATCGCTGGACGCTTACGGCCCGTTTTTCCCGGGCTTCGAGCCGGCTGCCGCCAGCCGCGTGGCGTTGGCTTACCGGCGCAGCGTGGAAGGCGCGCAGACGGGCCAGGTCTATCGCGTCTGGTAGCGTTTTCAAACTAGAACAGCCGCTTTTGACCGGCCGCAGGCAGGCTTGCCGCATTCATGATAAATTAACTTTTATTTCCAAATGTCAACATCATGGGGATGGTGAATTTGGACACTTTCATGAATGAATGGATGGACGGCTATGCAAAGTACTAAAATCAGCACGCGGCTTTATACGGGATTCGGCCTGGTCCTGCTGCTGTTGATCATCGTTACCGCACTCGGCATCAACCGGGTGCAAAAGATCGACGCCATCCTCACCAATATCAGCGACGTCAACAACGTCAAGCAGCGTCATGCGATCAATTTCCGCGGTAGCGTGCATGACCGCGCGATCGCCTTGCGCGACGTGGTGCTGGCGGCCGATGCCGCCGCCGCCAGGACGGAAGTCGCGCGCATCGAATCGCTGGCCGCCAATTACGCCCAGGCCGCCACGCCGCTGGAGCAGATCATCGGCAGTGGCAAGGGCGTCACCGAAGCGGAGCGCACGGCCCTGGCCGGCATCAAGGCCAGCGAAGCCAAGGCCCAGCCGATTATCGCCAAGGTGATTCAATTGCGCCTGGCCGACGACGTGCCTGGCGCCACCGCCTTGCTGCAGCAGCAGGGCGCCAGCGCCTTTGCGGGCTGGCTCGCGTCCGTCAACCAGCTGATCGACCTGGAAGAAAAGATGAGCCGCGAACAGGCCGACAGCGCCACCAGCGTGGCGCGCAGCTTTTTCTTCTTCATGGTGCTGCTGTGCCTGGGCGCGATTGCCATCGGCACGGTCGCGGCCTGGCGTATCAGCCACGGCTTGCTGCGCCAGCTCGGCGGCGAGCCTGAATATGCGGCCGCCATCGCCGGCGAAATCGCCGCCGGCAACCTGGCGGTGAATATCGCCACCCAGCCGAACGACCGCGCCAGCCTGCTGTACGCCATGCGCGGCATGCGCGACAGCCTGGTGGCCATCGTCAGCCAGGTGCGCGCCGGCACGCAGACCATCGCCACCAACTCGCGCGAGATCGCGGCCGGCAACCTGGACCTGTCGAACCGCACCGAGCAGCAAGCCGGTTCGATCGAGGAAACCGCCACCTCGATGGAGCAATTGACGGGCACCGTCAAGCAGAACGCCGAGCACGCGATCGAAGCGAACCAGCTGGCCATGTCGGCCTCGGGCGTGGCCGTCAAGGGCGGCGCCGTGGTGGCGCAGGTGGTGCAGACCATGGCCGCCATCAACGAGTCGTCGAAAAAGATTGTCGACATTATCGGCGTGATCGACGGCATCGCCTTCCAGACCAATATCCTTGCCTTGAACGCGGCGGTGGAAGCGGCGCGCGCGGGCGAGCAGGGTCGTGGCTTTGCCGTGGTCGCCACCGAAGTGCGCAGCCTGGCCCAGCGTTCCAGCCAGGCCGCCAAGGAAATCAAGTCGCTGATCGACGACTCCGTCGAGCGGGTCGACACGGGCGCGCGCCTGGTCGATGAAGCGGGCGCCACCATGCAGGACATCGTCGACAGCGTCAAGCGCGTGACCGACATCATGGGCGAGATCAGCGTGGCCACGCGCGAGCAGTCGTCGGGCATCGAGCAGGTGAACCAGGCGATCGGCCTGATGGACCAGGTGGTGCAGCAGAATGCGGCGCTGGTGGAAGAATCGGCCTCGGCCGCCGCCTCGCTGGAAGAGCAGGCGGGCAGCCTGTCGCAAGTGGTCAGCATCTTCAAGCTCGATGACTCGCAAGTGCAGGTGCAGGTGCAGGCACAGGCGCCGGTGCCTGCGCGTCCGGCCGTCGTGGCTGCTGCCAGGCCGGTCGTCAAGGCAGCGTCCAAGCCCGCACCGAAAAAGCTGGCTCCCAAGGCGCCGGCCGATGAGGCCTGGGAAGAGTTTTAAGCGCCGCTCGCATACAATACGGACCTCACAATAGTCTTGCCGAGGTCCCCATGAAACATATCCTGTTCCCGCTGCTGATGGCCGTTGCCGTCGGCAGCGCCTGCGCCGCTCCCGCCAATACCCCTGCCACCGTCACGCAACTGTCCGCCATGAGCGCGCGCTACGCGCCGGTCGAGCTGACGGCCGATATTACGCACCTGTCGGCCGGCGACCGCCAGGCCATCGCCAAGCTGGTCGACGCGGCCAGGCTGGTCGACGTGCTGCAACTGCGCCAGCGCTGGTCCGGCAATGAAGCGCTGTGGGCGGCGCTGAAGAAAGACAAATCCGCCCTGGGCCAGGCCCGCCTGAATTATTTCTGGATCAACAAGGGACCCTGGTCGGTGCTCGACGGCCATGCCTCGTTCATGCCGCCATCCTACGCGGGCATCGCGATTCCCGCGCACAAACCCGAAGCGGGCAATTTCTATCCGCAGGGCGCCACCAAGGCCTCGCTGGAAAGCTGGATGAACGGCTTGTCGCCTGAAGATAAACAGCAGGCGCAATGGTTCTTCACGACCATACGCGCCGGCAAGGATGGCAAGTATGCCACCGTCAAGTATTCGGACGAATACAAGGTCGAGCTGACTCAGCTGGCCAAGCTGCTGGACGAAGCGGCCGCCGCCACCGACAACGCCTCGTTGAAAAAATTCCTCACCTTGCGCGCCAGGGCCTTCCTCGACAACGACTACCTGCCGTCCGACTTTGCCTGGATGGACCTCGATTCGCCGGTCGACATCACCATCGGCCCGTATGAGACCTATAACGATGAGTTGTTCGGCTACAAGGCCGCCTTCGAAGCGTATGTGAATATCCGCGACCAGGCCGAAACGCAGAAGCTGAATTTCTTTGCCCAGCACATGCAGGAACTGGAAGACAACTTGCCGCTCGATGCGCAATACCGCAATCCGAAAGTGGGCGCGCTGGCGCCGATGGTGGTGGTGAACCAGGTGTATGGCGCCGGCGACGGCAATATGGCGGTGCAGACGGCCGCCTACAACCTGCCGAACGACGAGCGCATCATCAGCGCGCGCGGCTCCAAGCGCGTGATGCTGAAAAACGTGCAGGAAGCCAAGTTCAAGGCCACCTTGACGCCGATCTCGAAGCTGGTGCTGACGCCCGAAGCGCAGCAGGACGTCGACTTCAATTCCTTCTTCACGCATATCCTCGCGCATGAAATCATGCATGGCCTGGGGCCGCATGCGACCACCGTCGACGGCAAGGCCTCCACGCCGCGCCAGGACCTGAAGGAAACCTATTCCACCATCGAGGAAGCCAAGGCCGATATCACCGGCCTGTTTGCACTGCGCTACATGATGGACAAGGGGCAGTTGAACGATACGCTGGGGCAGGGCGAACTGGCCGAGCGCAAGCTGTACAACACTTTCCTGGCCTCGGGTTTCCGCACCCTGCATTTCGGCCTGACCGATTCGCATGCGCGCGGCATGGCGATCCAGATGAACTACATCCTCGACAAGGGCGGTTTTGTGTCCCTGGGCGACGGCAGGTTCGGCGTGGATTTCGGCAAGATCAAGCAGGCCGTGATCGACCTGGACCGTGAATTCCTGACCATCGAAGCCACCGGCGACTATGCGCGCGCAAAAGCCCTGATGACCAAATATGTGGTGATCCGCCCGGAAGTGCAGGTCGCGCTGGACAAGATGAAAACCGTGCCCAACGATATCCGCCCGGCATTCGTGACGGCGCGTGCGCTCGACCAGGCCGCCAAGGCCACAAAATAAACAGTTGAAGCGGTAACTGTAGTCATTATCCGAAGCCGGCCGAAACGCCGGCTTTTTTGTGACTTTTTTTCAGGAAAGTTGCCACTTTTTCCTTGTGGAAATATTTTTCCGGCTTACTCTGCAGATTCACCTCCCGCCCTTGATGACTGTGCCGTCCATGCTGAAACTGTTGCCGCTGTTGAGTCTGCTCTTCCTGTCTGCTCCCGCGCTTGCCGCATCCGCCTTGAGCCCGCTGGAAACGCGCTGGCTGAAAGCGGCTGCGCCCGTCGTCCACTATGCGCGCGAGCAAGGCTTGCCACTCGATATCGTGGTCCAGCCGCAGGACGCGCCCGACAGCGTGCCGCTGGCGCTCGGTTTCGAGGGTGGGCGCTGCAAGCTGGTCCTGTCGATGCGCGGCAATGCGCAGGCCGAAGCGGTGCTGCGGGAGGTGGCAGCCGAACGCCAGAGCCTCATGATCGAAACGATGGCGGCGCACGAGATCGGCCACTGCCAGCGCTATGCCCAAGGCGACTGGCACGCCTTGCCGCGCGGCTTTGTCGAGCGCGGCAGTGTACGCGGCGATGTGCGGCAACAGCGCGAGACGCGCCGCGAGGAGGGCTATGCCGACCTGGTGGCGCTGGCCTGGGTGCATGCGCGCCACCGTGACGATTACCAGGAAGTGCTGGCCTGGATGCGTTCGGTGCGCCAGGCGGGCGGTTCGCACGACACCCAGGCCTGGCTGGCGCTGGCGGCTGGCAGCGCCGTGTTTGACACTGCGCAGACACCGTTCGAACAGGCCGATCTGTTGTGGCGCCAGGGGCTGAACGGTCGCTAAGTAATCGTCAGGAAATTATTGTGAAGTTATGACGAACAGAACCGGATGCTATGCAAGGCGCCAACTGCGACGCAGTGCGGGCACTGCTAGCAGTTGGCAACGCCGCAGAGCGCCGGTTATGGAAGTCAGAAATCACAAGAATTTATTGGGGGTTACTTAATTGCTCATCGGGAAGACCGAACTGGGTGCGTTGTCGCACAGAGGTTTGCGTGCGACAGGGGTTTAATCGGGGCATCAACCAAACCGAGAGGTCCCATCATGAACAAAATGCTCTCCTTCGTGCTGGCCGCCAGCGCCAGTGCCCTGCTGGCCGCCGCACCCGCGTATGCACAAGATACTTCCTATAAATCGCTGACCGACCAGGCGGCCGCCAACTACAAGCAGGCCAAGGCCGCCTGCGATGCCCAATCCGGCAATGCAAAAAAAGTATGCGTGGAAGAAGCCAAGGTGGCCCGCGCCAAGGCGGAATCGGACGCCGTGGCCCAGCACCGCAACACCCCGCGCGAACTGGGCAAGGCCCGCAAGGACGTGGCCAATGCCGAATATGACCTGGCCAAGGCCCAGTGCGGCGACCGCTCGGGCGCCGATAAAACCAGCTGCATGACCGACGCCAAGGCCAAACAGAAGGCCGCCCTGGCCGACGCCAACACGGGCGCGGCGGCCGGCACCAATGTGGCACAGAATCCCGCGCCGGCCAGCCGTGAAAACTGCGACAACCTTGATGCCGGCGACAAGACCGCCTGCATGGCCCGCAACGCGGCCGGCAGCACCAAGAATGTAGTGGCCGACACCGTGATCACCACCAAGATCAAGGCCGACCTGGTCAAGGATGACGACCTGAAGGCGATGGACGTGCACGTGGAAACCGTCAATGGCGTCGTCATGCTGAGCGGCTTCGTGCCGTCGCAGGCGCAAGTGCAGAAAGCGGCCGACCTGGCGCGCAGCGTGGAAGGCGTGACGGATGTGAAGAATAGCCTGAAGGTGAAATAAGCAGCGACATGCCGGGGGTGGACAGGACCAGTTCGTTCGCCCCCATTTTTTTGATTGTATAAATTATGATCATCATATATCATGAAATCCACCCGCCATCCGGCGTCCCGTTTTTCATGAGGTTCACATGCTTTCCCTTCCAGTATCGCAATGGCTGGCGCGGCGCGGCATCCACTTTGCGTGGGTGATCGTCGCCATCACTTTCCTCACCGCCTTGACTTCGTCCGCCGCGCTGGGCTTGCCGGGCGCGCTGCTGCAGCCTTTGAGCCGCGAGTTCGGCTGGAACGTGGAACAGATCTCGTCGGCGCTGGCCGTGCGCTTTGTGCTGTTTGGCTTGATGGGGCCGTTTGCGGCCATCCTGATGGAGCGTTTTGGTTTACGCAATATCATCTGCGTGGCGCTGGGCCTGATCGCGGCCGGCATGCTGCTGGCCACGCGCATGACGCAGTTCTGGCACCTGGTGGCGCTGTGGGGCATCTTGCTGGGTCTGGGCTCCGGCATGACGGCGCTGGTCTTGAGCGCGGTGGTGGCCAACCGCTGGTTCGACACGCACCGCGGCCTGGTGGTGGGCGTGCTGACGGCCAGTTCGGCCACCGGGCAACTGCTGTTCCTGCCGGTCGGCGCCTGGCTGATCGAACACGTGGGCTGGCGCATGGCGGTGATCCCCGTGTTTGCCAGCTGTGCGGTAGTGGCGGTGCTGGCGTTTTTCTGCATGCGCAACCGTCCGCAGGATGTGGGCTTGCGCGCGTATGGCGCTGACCCGGCCAGCGAATTGACTGTCCCGGCTGCGCCCAAAATGACCTTTGCCACGCCATTCCTGATCCTGCGCAGCGTGGCCGGCCACCGCACCTTCTGGATACTGTTTGCTACCTTCTTTATCTGCGGCCTCAGCACCAACGGCCTGATCCAGACCCATTTCATTTCGCTGTGCGGCGACTCGGGCCTGTCGGCCGTGCCGGCCGCGTCCGTGCTGGCCATGATGGGGGCGTTCGACCTGTTCGGCACGATCTTGTCGGGCTGGCTGTCTGACCGCTATGACAACCGCAAGCTGCTGTTCTGGTATTACGGCCTGCGCGGCCTGTCGCTGTTCTGGCTGCCGTATTCGGAATTCACCCTGTACGGCCTGTCGCTGTTCGCCATGTTCTATGGCCTGGACTGGATCGCCACCGTGCCGCCGACCGTCAAGCTGGTGGGCGCTACCTTCGGCAAGGAAAGGGCGGGCATGGTGTTCGGCTGGATCTTTGCCGGCCACCAGCTGGGCGCCGCCGTGGCCGCCTACGGCGCGGGACGCATCCGCACCCTGATGCTGACCTACAATCCTGCCCTGTTCGCGGCCGGCGCCGCCTGCCTGGTGGCGGCGCTGATGGTGCTGGCGATCGCGCGCCAGCGCACTGCCGTGGGCATGAAAAAAGCCAGTCCTGCCTGAGCAGGGACCGGCTTTCGATGAAACAGATGGATATCAGTTGAGGTACTTGGCCAGCCAGCCCTCTACTTCGCTGTAGAAGAAGCGGCTGTTTTCGCCTTTCATGATCCAGTGGTTTTCGTCCGGGAACACCAGCAGCTTGGCCGGCACGTTCAGGCGCTGTTGCACGGCAAAGTTCATCAGGGCGTTGTTGGCCGGCACGCGGTAGTCGAGCTCGCCCACGGTGATCAGGATGGGCGTCTTGAAGCCCGTGCCTTTTTCGTGGTTGCCGGCTTGCATGATCGGGCTTTGATCGCGCCACACGGGCAGGTTGGACCAGACCGGGCCGCCCGCGTTGACTTCACGCCCGAAGCCGCCGTCGCTGGTGCCCCACTGCATGATCAGGTCCATTTCGCCCGCGTGCGAGACGATGGCCTTGTAGCGCGTGGTAGTCGCCTGCAGCCAGTTGGCCAGGTGGCCGCCATAGCTGGCGCCGCCGGCCGCCAGCTTGCTACTGTCGATAAACGGATATTTCTTGATCGCTTCATCGACGCCCTGGTTGAGCTCGTCGGCCGGCCCTTTCAATGGGTCGAACTGGATAGCACGGGCAAACTCCTCGCCGTAGCCGGTGGAACCCTTGTAGTCGGTCAGCAGCACGATATAGCCGGGCTTGGCCAGTAAGTGATAGTTCCAGCGCAGCACGAACTGGTCGCGCCACATGCTGGCCGCGCCGCCGTGGATCACCGTAAACAGCGGGTATTTTTTGTTCGGATCGAAGTTGGCGGGCTTGACGATCATATTGTGGATCTGGCGGCCATCGGCCGTCTTGAACCAGAAATGTTCAGGCGCCTGCCAGTCGATCTTGCCGGCTTTTTCGGTATTGAAGGCGGTCAGCCGTTTCGGTTGCTTGCCGTTGAAGGCATAGATTTCCGGCGGGTTGATGCTGGACTCCCACACACCGACCAGGGCCTTGCCGCCGCTGCTGAGCGAGCTGATGCTGCCGGTCGCCAGAGACGGCTCTTCGCGCACTTCGCCGCCTTTGACATCCATCGAATACAGCTTTTCCAGGCCCGCATGTTCATAGCTGAAGATGACGCGCTTGCCGCCGTCCGGCAGCACGAAACGCGAGATCGAACGGTCCAGCTTGTCCGTCAAAATGGTGGGGGTAGGCGTGACCAGCGGCCAGGCAAAGCTGGCCAGGCGTTTCACGTCATACACCTTGCCCGGCGTTTCCGCATCGCTCAGGGTAAACAGGGTCTTGCCGTCGCTGGAGAATTTCAGGGAACCATAGCTGCGCTGGTCCTGCGTCAGCTTCTGTGGCTCGCCGCCGGCCACCGGCACCAGGTAGAGCTGGGAATAGGTGGCGGCGCGCTGGGCCGCATCGCGGTTGGTGGCGGCGTTGAACACGACACCCTTGCCGTCCGGCGTCCAGATGGCGTCCAGCGACTGGCCTTCGTCGCCCTGGCCACCGCCAAAGCCGGGCAGGGCCACCAGTTGCGTACCGGACAGGATATCGCGCGGGGTGGTGGCCGCCTCGGTATCGATCACGAACAGGCGCACCTGCTTGTCGGTCAGCCATTTGTCGAAATAGCGCGGCGCCGTGGTTTCATACGAGCGGGCGCTGTACTTGCGGTCCTTGCGTTCCTTCGCACTCTGTTTGACCTCGGCTTCGGTCTTGTTGCCCGGATAGATATCGCTGATAAACAGCAACTGCTTGCCGTCCGGGCTCCATTTCGGCATGCGCGCGCCCATGGTCAAGCTCGTCAGGCGCTGCGCTTCGCCGCCGGCCACCACGTCGAGGCGGTAGAGTTGGCCGGCCTCGTCGCCATCGCGGCGGGCCACGAACACCAGCTGGCGGCTGTCCGGCGACCAGGCCACGGCGCTTTCGCCGCCCCTGGAAAAGGTCAGGCGGCGCGGCGCGCTGTCGTCGGTCAGCGACTTGATCCACAGGTCCGACCATTGTTCCTTGCTATCGTAGGCGGCATCGACCACGGCAAACACGGCCCACTTGCCGTCAGGGCTGGCGACGGGCGCGCCGACCCGTTTCATCAGCCACACGTCTTCATGCGTAATGGCGTGTTTGGCAGATTGGGCCGCAACAGCGGGGGCCGCAGCCACAGGTTCGGCGGCATGGGCAAGCGAAGCGCACGCCGCTGCGATCAGCAGCGAGGCGAGGGAACGGCGAAGACGGGGTGATGTCATGAGCGGGATCCTGGATTGAATATAGACGACGAGCAACATTATTGCCCATCACTTTGCCGTATGCCAAGCAGATGGACCGTTACTTACCACGGCTGGGGTGCGCGACCATGGCAGGCGATGGGCTAAACTTGTCGCTTTACTGATGCTTGCATTGCCAGCCCATGAAAATTTATCTTTCCTTATTGAAAACGGTCCTGTTTGCTTCCGGCGCGCTGCTGGCCAGCCAGTCCGGCGCCGCGGATGCCGCACCGTATCCGAATACCAGCGCCATGGGCGTGGGCCAGGCGGAAACCACGGCCTGGCATGCCGCCTGCATGAAGGTGGCCAGGGCCGCGCCGCCGCCGGCCGACCTGCCCGCGCCCAGCGCCGTGGCGTCCTTGCAGCAATGCAAGGCCAGCGACCTGTATTACGATACCAAGAGTATGTCCGCGCCCAAGCCGGACGACTGGCGCCAGGTGCGCCATTGCGCCGTGGCCACCAATAACAGCGAAGTGCTGATGATGTTGTACCAGAACGGGCAGGGCGTGACGAAAGCGCCGCCGCTGGCCATGAAATATGCGTGCAGCATCGTCGCTGCGCCGGCCGAAATGGCGGGCCGGGTCGAGCACCTGCAACAACTGGCCGCCAGTGGCCAGGGCAATATCGACCTGTGCGACGACATTACCAGCGGCTACATGATGGGCGTCTGCAGCGCCATCGACGCGCGCCAGAAAAACCGCGTGCGCGGCCAGGCCAGTGGCAAGGCGACCCAGGCCTGGCCGGCCGCAGCGCAGGCGTCGTTCAAGAAACTGGAAGCGGCGACGGCCAACTTTGCCGACGCCCGCGCCGGCAAGGAAACCGACCTGAGCGGCACGGCGCGCGCCGCCATGAGCATCGCCGCGCGCACGGCCGAGCTGGAATTGCTGGCGCAGGACGTGAAACAATATGAGGCCGGAAAATTGCCGGCGACCATGACCCCAGCCCAGGCGCAGGCGCTCGACAAGCAATTGAATGTGATCTACGGCAAGCTGATGAAGCAGCCCAAGCCAGACTATGCTGGCGCCGTCGAGAAAGATGGCATCCGCGACACCCAGCGCCTGTGGCTCAAGTATCGCGACGCCTGGATGGCGTTTGGCGCCGTGCATTATCCGTCCGTCACCAGCCACACCTGGGCCGCCCTCCTGACGGCGCGCCGCAATGCGCAGCTGGAAGCCTTGCTGGAACCTTGATGCGCGAAGCTTATTTTCACGAAGACGACGAGGGCCAGGTCCAGCTGCTGCCGCTCGACAACCTGCAACACTGCCAGGCGCAGATGGGCCAGCAGCAGGCCTTTGCCGACGCCCACCAAAGCGGCGCCGGCTGGAGCGAGATGTATGTGCGCGAAGCTCCGCCGTCGAAGCTTGTCGCGCTGGGCATCACGGCGCAGCAGTTGCGGCTGGCAGTAATGGAAGTATTGCCGCCGTACGACGCCGTGTTTACCGGCTACGGCAGCTATCGCGTGGAATGCAGGAAGGTGCTGGCGTTTGGCAGGGATGATACGGAAACCCTGTTTGCCGGCCTCGACGAGCACGGCATCGTGGTGGAACTATGGTGCAGCGACGGCATGCCGGAACTGCTGCGCTTGCCGCTGCAGGAACAATTGCTGCTGGCCGACTGGAACGCGGGCCTGGCGTGTCCCTTGTCGGACCGGGAATTGTTTGCGCGCTATTTGCAGGAATACGAGCTGGACTGAAAGCGGCTCCGGAAATGCAAAAAGCCTATCTCGGAAGATAGGCTTTTTGGTACTGCGCATTCGTGGTAGGCCGTGCGGGATTCGAACCTGCGACCAACGGATTAAAAGTCCGCTGCTCTACCAGCTGAGCTAACGACCCGAAAGAGGCCGCATTATATATGGGTTTTGAAAGAATGCAAAACCTTTTTGCGGCGAGATCGAACTCAGTGCAGGGCCGCCGTGATCTTCAGCACTTCCTCGATGGTGGTCAATCCGGCGATGATCTGCTGCGCGCCGGCCAGGCGCAGCGGGGTCATGCCGTCCAGTAAGCTCTGGCGCCGCAGCGCATGCAGGTCGGCGCCTTCGCGGATCAGCTGGCCAAAGCGCTCCGTGACGCTCAACAGTTCATAGATGCCGGTGCGGCCCCGGTAGCCGCCTTGGCGGCAACTTGAACAGCCCACCGGGCGATAGCAAGCGTCCGGGCGCGCCAGCTGGCCGGCGGCCAGGCTGTTCCATTGCGCACCACCGGGTGCTGGCGCCTGCTGCTTGCACTCGGCACACAGGCAGCGCAGCAGGCGCTGGGCCAGCACGCCGATCAGGCTCGCCTCCAGCAGATAGCTTGGCACGCCCAGTTCCAGCAAGCGCGTCACGGCCGAGGGCGCGTCGTTGGTGTGCAGGGTCGACAGCACCAGGTGGCCCGTCAGCGCCGCCTGGATCGCCATCTCGGCCGTGGCCAGGTCGCGGATTTCGCCGACCATGATGATGTCCGGGTCTTGCCGCAGCAGCGCGCGCACGCCGTCGGCAAACGACAGTTCGGGCTGCACCTGGACCTGGTTGAAGGCGGGTTCGACCATTTCTATCGGGTCTTCCACCGTGCACACATTGACTTCGCTGCGCGCCAGCGCTTTCAGGGTGCTATATAAGGTGGTGGTCTTGCCCGAACCGGTCGGACCCGTTACCAGCACGATGCCGTGGGTGCGGGCCGTCAGGTCGCGCCAGCGCTGTGCATCGGCCGGTGGAAAACCCAGCTGGTCCAGGCTTTTCATCACCACGTCGGGGTCGAAAATGCGCATCACCAGTTTTTCGCCAAACGCGGTCGGCAAGGTCGACAGGCGCAGTTCGATTTCCTGGCCCTCGGCGTTGCGCGTCTTGATGCGGCCATCCTGGGGCCGGCGCTTTTCCACCACGTCCATGCGGCCCAGCAATTTGATGCGCGCCGTCATGGCCAGCATCACCACCGGCGGCACCTGGTAAGCCTGGTGCAGCAGGCCGTCGATGCGCAGCCGCACCAGGCCCACGTCGCGTTTCGGTTCCAGGTGGATGTCCGAGGCGCGCTGGGCAAACGCGTATTGCCACAGCCAGTCGACGATGCGCACCACATGCTGGTCGTTGGCGTCCAGGCTGCTCTTGCCACGGCCCAGTTCCACCAGCTGTTCGAAGTTATGGCGCAGCGACAGATCCTGCGTCGACGATTGCCGTGCCACCTTGACGGAACCTGCCAGGCTGAAGAACTGCGCGATGTAATCGGCGATCAGGACAGGATTGGCGATCACCAGGCTCAGTTTGCGCGGCGCCAGCCGGCCCAGTTCCGCCTGCCAGCCCAAGGCGTACGGTTGCGCGGTGGCGATGACGATGCGTTCAGGACTGCTTTCCACCGGCAGGATATTGAAGCGGGCCGCGTAACTGGCCGTCATCACGTCGGCCACCTGGCTGAAGTCGATGGTCAAAGGATCGATGCGCAGATAGGGCAGCCTGGCGCGGCCCGCCAGCCAGGCGCACAAGGTATCGAGGGTGAGCGGCGCATGCGGCGCCAGCGCCGAGCGCAGCTGGCAGTCGGCCAGCGCGCACAGCGGGTGGATGGCCTTGCTGTGCTGCAAGTGGCTTTGCGCGCGGCTACGAATCTCGGCGATATCGGGCGTGGCCAGATGGCCATCGGCCAGCAGCCAGGAAATGATTTCCTGCAGATCGAGCGGAGCGGAAACAAGGGACATGGCCGGCGCCTTTCATGGCCGCCGGCAAAGTACGCGCAGGGCGGCTTACAGCGTGCTCTGGATGCCCTTGAGCCAGGTTTTGGCGGGCAGCTTGGTGTCGGCGACGATCTGTTTGGCGCGTTCAAGCAGGGAGGCTTGCGCATCGGCATCGAGCGCTACCCTGGTCTTGAAGGCGATCGCCACCACGTTCCCATCATGGACTTCAGGCAGGCAGATCACCTGTTCGAACGCAAATTTCATCGCCTTGATGTTCTTGGCGTAACTGGGGTGGTCACCGAACAGATTGACCGTCATGATGCCGTGCGGCGCCAGGCAGGCGCAGCAGGCGCTGTAGAATTCCGCGCTGTCGAGCACGGGGCCGCGCGCGGTGGCGTCGTACAGGTCGACCTGCAAGGCGTCCAGGGTGCCGTGGTGGGCCTCGTCATTGACATAATCGAGCGCATCCATTTCGCGCACGTGCAGGCGTTCGTCGTTTTGCGGCAGCTTGAACATGGACTCGCAGATGGTGATCACGGACGGGTTCAGTTCGATCGCGTCGACTTGCGTTTGCGGAAACTGGCGGTAGCAGAACTTGGTCAGCGCCGCCGTGCCCAGGCCCAGCTGGGCCACGCGCTGCGGCTGCGCTATCCACAGCATCCACGCCATCATCTGCTGCGCGTATTCCAGCTCCGGCCAGTCCGGCTTGCGGATGCGCATCGCGCCCTGTACCCATTCCGTACCGAAATGCAGATAGCGCACGCCATCCATTTCAGACAGGGTGACGGGCGCGTAGCGCGGCTTGCGCGCGGGACGCGAGGATTCGACTTGTTCGATGGATTTTCGTTTGATAAGCATAAGGCGGGCCTGGAAGTGTGCCGCATTATAACTTGCCATAAAAAATGCCGGCCCCTCGGGACCGGCATGCATGGCGGCTTGCTGCAGGCGCTTATTGCTGGGCTGGTTCTATGGATACTCGCAGGCGGATGCGCTCGCCCGGATCGTACGACATGATGCTGGTGTAGTTGCGGCCGCGGTAGTCATACGTGACCTGGTAGCCATTGTTGCGCGACTCCCAGTGATCGACCTGGCGGCATTGCTTGATCGCCTGTTCCTGCGTGCCACCCTGGTAATTGTTCTGGTTGTCGACCCGGTCGCCGACCACGGCGCCGGCAATCGCGCCGGCGGCGGCGGCGGCCGTGCGGCCATTGCCGCTACCGACCTGGCTGCCCAGCAGGGCGCCGGCGATACCGCCGACGATGGAGCCGCCCGCGCTGCGCTGTTGCGGCGGCGCCTGAACCTGCACGTATTCCGTACGGCATTCCTGGCGTGGACGGTTGATCTGTTCCACTTGCGGCACGACGCGCACGACCTTGCCGAAATCTTCAAAGTCGGTAGCCTGGGCGAGTGGCAAAGCACCGATACAAAGGACTGACATGATCAATTTGGCTTGCAGGTTCATTTCTTACCTCGTTATGTAGAGTATCTTCAGGGTCTGGCATCTGGATGTTGTTTTGATTGTGTTTTACAACATGAATCCAGTGTAATCCGCCTGCGCCCGCGAGTGTCATACCGCTGGCAACAAAATGTAACAGCAGAAGCACCTTGCCCCTCAGTCTGTAACATGCACTTTCAATCGATACAAAAGATTGAAACTCGGTTGAAACTCGTGGTTTGTAACAAATCTTGCGTTTGATATCATATTCGGGTTGATTCACAGAGGACAACACGTTACCCTAATACGCGTATGGCTTTAAAAACGCAGTCCGTCGCGGCTTCATCAAGGCGACCGATATGCCGCATGCGTATTGACCCGCAGGCGGCAAATGCAACAAGCACAACAGATCCATACATAACAGGTCGATTTGAGGGAAAAATGAGTTTGTTAATAACCGTGCCGCCCAACCTTGTCCAGTCCATCCGCGCCTTCCGCGTGACCGAGTTACAAGACGAGGCGGCTCGTCTCGGGCAGCACTTTTTATATGCCTATTGCAACACCGGCCTGACCAAGCAGCAAGTCATCGGCCTGATCGCGGAAGCGTTCCTGTTTCCCAAGAGCCTGGCCAAGAATTTCGACGCCTTGCGCCTGTGCCTGACCGATACCATGTTCAAGGCCGGCCCCCAGGCAGGTTTCCTGGTGGTGCTCGAGCAACTGCCCAATACCCAGAAATTCGACAAGGAAGCGCGCGAAACCCTGCTCGACGTGTTTCGCGATGCGGCCGAGTACTGGGCCGAGAAAAAAGTCCCGTTCCGCGTCTTTTACTCCTTCGAATAGCCGCCGTTCCTGGCCATCGCAGCCGGTGCCGGCGCATGTTGCGCCGCAACAATAATGCCGGCCTTTCTAGATTCACGTCGCCATAGCGGGTACAATGCGCGCTATGAAAAATATCGTTATCCTCATTTCCGGACGCGGCAGCAATATGGAAGCGGTCGTGCGCGCGGCAAAAGCCGAGCAATGGCCGGCCCGTATCGCCGCCGTCATCAGCAACCGGGCCGATGCCCAGGGCCTGGTATTTGCCGCGGAACATGGGATAGCGACCGCAGTCGTTGCCAACAAGGATTACGCCAGCCGCGCCGAATTTGACGCGGCCCTGCAGCTAGTCATCGACGGTTTTTCGCCCGACCTGGTGGTACTGGCCGGTTTCATGCGCATCCTGACCGAGCCGTTTGTCGAACATTATGCGGGGCGCATGCTCAATATCCACCCCTCGCTGCTGCCGCTGTTCCCGGGCATGGCGACGCACCGGCAGGCGCTGGAGGCCGGCGTGACGGAGCATGGCGCGACCGTGCATTTCGTCACCGCCGAACTCGATCATGGCCCGGCCGTGGCCAGCGCCACCGTGCCCGTCTTGCCGGGCGACACAGAAGACAGCTTATCGGCGCGCGTGCTGGTACAGGAACATCTGCTTTACCCGCGCGCCATCCGCCTGTTCATTGACGATAAACTGTCGGTAGAGCATGGCCAGGTCCGCGTGGACCCTCAATAAAATATTACAGGAAGAATAACAATGAGATTGCCACCAGCGATACTTGCCAATGCTGAAGAAGTATTGCGCGAAATTTTACGTTTCACGGCGCCTGCCGACACCACCCTGTCGCGCTATTTCCGCGACCATCCGCGCCTGGGTTCGCGCGAACGCGGCGCCATCGCCGAAGGCATCTACGCCGTGCTGCGCAACAAATCGTTCTTTACCGACTTCGCCGAAGCGGGCAATGGCCCGACCATGCGCCGTTTGACCATTCTCGGCCTGGCCGAAGCGATGGGCGCCGATTCGCTGGGCGGCCTGACGGAAGAAGAAGTGGAATGGCTGGAACGCATCAAGCAGATCGACCGCAACCTGATGCCGGCCAATATGCGTTCGAACATGCCGAAATGGCTGTTTGACAAGCTGATCGCCCAGTTCGGCGAAGCCGAAACCATGCTGCTGGCCGATGCCCTGAACGCACCGGCGCCGCTGGACCTGCGCGTCAACTCGCTCAAGTCCACGCGCGAGGACGTGATGCTGGCGCTGGCCGAAGCACCGATCCTGAGCACGCCGACGCCGTTCGCGCCGCTGGGCCTGCGCGTGCTGAAAAAGCCATCGCTGCAAAACATGCCTTTGTTCCAGAGCGGCGCCATCGAAGTGCAGGACGAAGGCAGCCAGATCCTGTCGCAGATCGTCGGCGCCAAGCGCGGCGAGATGGTGGTGGACTTTTGTGCCGGCGCCGGCGGCAAGACCCTGGCGCTGGGCGCGCTGATGCGCAACACCGGCCGCTTGTATGCGTTCGACGTGTCGGAAAAGCGTCTGGCCAAGCTGAAGCCGCGCATGGCCCGCAGCGGCTTGTCGAACGTGCATCCGGTGCAGATCGCGCATGAGCGCGATGCCAAGATCAAGCGCCTGGCCGGCAAGATCGACCGCGTGCTGGTCGACGCGCCATGTAGCGGCCTGGGCACCCTGCGCCGCAATCCGGACGTCAAATGGCGCCAGCAGCCGAACTCCATCGTCGAGTTGCAAGCGAAACAAGCGGCGATCCTGGCCGGCGCCGCGCGCCTGGTCAAGGGCGGCGGCCGCCTGGTGTACGCCACCTGCAGTTTCCTGAACGAAGAAAACGATGCGATCGCCGAGCAGTTCCTGGCCGCCCATCCCGACTTCACCCTGGTGCCGATGAACAAGGTGCTGGCCGAGCAGAAGATCGAGCTGGAAATGGGCGACTACCTGAAACTGCTGCCGCATTTGCACCAGACCGATGGCTTCTTTGCCGCCGTGTTCGAGCGCAAGATCATGCCGAAGAAAGTCTATGCGGACGAAAAACCGGCCGACGAGGCTGACGCCGACGCTGCCGAGTAATAGCATTGCTGGCGGCCGCTGCACTCGCAGCGGCCGCTGTTGTCACCAGCCAGCCCGCCTGGCGTGAGCACTCGCTCATCCCGTAACACCTTCCACTGCATCCGCCATGAACCAGACTCCGCTGCTTAATCTGATCACCGACTTTGTCGATGATTTTCGTCAACCCGCCATCTTGTGGCAGGCACTCGTCATCATCGCCTGCCTGGCCCTGAGCTGGGTCTTCGTGCGCCAGCTGCGCGCCGTGTTGGCCAGGCGCGCCGATGCTGCCGTGCCACCCGTCAGCGCCGAAGTGCGTGCTCGCACCGAAAGTTTCATCCGCATCCTGACGCCGGTGCTGACGGCGCTGCTGCTGGGCGTGTCCCAGCATTTCCTGGCCAAGTTCCAGAGCGTCAACCTGCTCAGCATTGCCGTGCCCCTGTGTACCTCGATGGCGCTGGTGCGTTTCGGCTTTTATGTGCTGCGCCGCATCTTTGCCCGCCATGGCGAGATCAGTCCCACCATGCTGCTGCTGGAAAAAGTCTTCACGGTGGTGGTCTGGCTGGGCATGGCCCTGTATATCACGGGCTTGTGGCCGGAATTGCATGAATTTTTGGAAAGCATCGTCGTGCCGCTGGGGCGCAACAAGGTGTCGGTGGCTGCCATCTTGCAAGCCGCTATTTCCGTCGCCGTGCTGATGGTGCTGGCGATGTGGGCCGGCACCGCGCTCGACGACCGCCTGATGAAAATGCAGGGCTTGCATTCCTCGCTGAAGGTGGTGGTGTCACGCATGGGGCGCGCCGTGCTGATCCTCGTTTCCGTCCTGGTCAGCCTGTCGCTGGTGGGCATCGACCTGACGGTCTTGTCGGTATTCGGTGGCGCCTTCGGTGTGGCGCTCGGTTTCGGCCTGCAAAAGATCGCCGCCAATTTTGTCTCCGGCTTTATCATCCTGCTCGACCGCAGCCTCACCATCGGCGACATGATCACGGTAGGCCAGTTCAGCGGCAAAGTCACCCAGATCAATACGCGCTATACTGTGTTATTGGGCGGCGATGGAGTTGAGTCCATCGTGCCGAACGAAATGCTGATCTCGGGCGGTGTGCAGAACATGTCGCTCACGAATCGCATGGTGTGGCTGTCGGCCACCGTATCGGTTGGCTATGAGACCGATATCGACGTCATCTTCCCGCTACTGGAAGAAGCGACCGCCAGCGTGCCGCGTGTATCGAAAAGCAAGCCGCCGTCGGCCACCCTGGTGCGCTTCGGCGCCGATGGCCTGGACCTGCAGATCGGCTTCTGGATCTCGGACCCGGAAAACGGCACCGGCGGGGTCAAGTCGAACGTGAATCGCGCGATTTGGCGGACGTTGCAGCAACATAAGGTATCCGTACCATTCCCGCAACGCGAATTGCGGATTATTGGCACACCGCCCGCCACGCTGGCCGGCGAAACAGAAGGGGCGCCCACGCCCCCAAGCACGCAGCCCTGACCTCGCTGCTGCCTTCAAAATTGCCTGATCGCACCCGTTAGGGCGTACAATCACGCCTAAAATCGACGATGCCGGACCGCCAGCGCCTTGCTGGCGCGACCGTGAACAAGCCCCATCCACCTGGAGTAGTAATGACATTGAGTTCCGTTTTACACGACGTTCTGCAGTTCATGGCAACCGGTATGACCGATTTGTCCGCATGGCAGGTCTTTGCCTATACCATGGTCGTGACCCATATCACCATTGCCAGCGTCACGATTTACCTGCATCGCCACCAGGCGCACCGCGCGCTGGAATTGCACGCCATTCCCAGCCATTTCTTCCGCTTCTGGCTGTGGCTGACCACCGGCCAGGTGACCAAGGAGTGGGCGGCGATCCACCGCAAGCATCACGCCAAGTGCGATACGGAAGAAGATCCGCACAGCCCCGTCACGCGCGGCATCAAGAAAGTGTTCTGGGAAGGCGCCGAGCTGTACCGCGCCGAATCGAAAAACATGGAAACCATGGCCAAATACGGCCATGGCACGCCAACTGACTGGATTGAGCGCAATCTGTACACGAAATACAGCTGGCTGGGCGTGGTCTCGCTGTTCTTCATCAACTTCGCGCTGTTCGGCGTGATCGGCATTTCCGTGTGGGCCGTGCAGATGATGTGGATCCCGGTGACGGCGGCCGGTATTATCAACGGCATCGGCCACTACTGGGGCTACCGCAACTACGACTGTGCTGATGCGGCCACCAACATCATTCCTTTCGGCATCCTGATCGGCGGCGAAGAACTCCATAACAACCACCACACGTATGCAACGTCGGCCAAGTTGTCGTCAAAATGGTATGAGTTCGATATCGGCTGGGCCTATATCCGCTGCCTGGAAATGCTGGGCCTGGCGAAAGTGAAAAAGCTGGCGCCGGAACCGAAGTTTTCTCACGGCAAGCTGGAAGCGGATTTCGACACCTTGCAGTCGGTCATCGCCAACCGCTATGACGTGATGGCCAAGTATGCCAAATCGATCAAGTCGGCCTGGAAGGAAGAGCTGGAACACCTGAAGGACAAGGCCGAGCTGGAAAAGCGTTTCCTGAAATCGTCGCGCAAGCTGATGCAGCGCGAGCCGGGCAAGCTGGCCGATGCGCACCATGAGCAGTTGTCCGAGTTGTTCCAGCATAGCAAGTCGCTGGAAACCATGCATCATATGCGCGTGGAGCTGGGCGCCATCTGGGAGCGTTCGCATTTTACGCGCGAGCAATTGCTGCACAAGCTGCAAGACTGGTGCGTGCGCGCCGAAGCGTCGGGCATCAAGTCGCTGCAGGAATTTTCCTTGCGCCTGCGCAGCTACGCGTAAGCAGGACAGTCTGCCATCGAAGGCTCCGCGGTGCGGGGCCTTTTTTTCATCCAGCCGAACCATCAAGAAAAGAAGGACGAAAAAAAACTAGGTCAGCACATTTAGCTCATCGCACAGTTTCTCCAGTCCCGCCAGATAGTGGGCGGGATCCTTGCG
>NZ_JAFCTQ010000020.1:0-118011 GCF_049896105.1 Janthinobacterium sp. PSPC3-1
AGATTCCCATGCGACCTTGGACAGCAACGCGCTTCAATAGTGCCCGCGGGAGAGGTAAGCAGAATGTGCCGCCCTAGTTTTTTTTCGTCAGCCGGCGCGTCCGTTGGCCAATTGCGTGACGATCACGCCGGCCACCACCAGCGCCGCCCCCAGCCAGTGCAGCGGCGTAATGTGTTTTACGGCAAAGCCCAGCAAGCCGTAGCGGTCGATGGCCAGCGCGGCCAGCACCTGGCCGCCGATCACGGCCGCCATGAAGGGGCCGGAGCCCATGCGCGGTGCCAGCATCAGCGCGGCCGTGATGTAAAACACGCCGGCCGCGCCGCCGAGCCAGGTCCAACCCGGCGCGCGCAGCGACAGCGCCACCTCGGGCGCCGGCACGCGCATCGCCAGCATGACGAGTGATGCGAGCACGGCGCTGACGCCCAGCGAGGCCACGGTGGCCCACAGCGGGTGGCCCAGGTTGCGGCCCAGCGCCGCATTGGCGCCGGCCTGGAACGGCACGACGGCGCCGGCCAGCATGGCCAGCGGGGCAAACAAGGTAATCCATCCTTGCATGTGAGACTCCATCTGTTGAGTTGATGGATGGCATCGTATTATTATGCTGGGATAAAATCCAATTCACAATTTGTCATCAAAACATGCATCAAACGAATAGTCTGCGCGCGATCGACCTGAACCTGCTGGTGATCCTGGAAGCCTTGCTGAGCGAGCGCCATCTGTCGCGCGCGGCCCAGCGCTTGCACATGAGCCAGCCGGCGGTCAGCCATGCGCTGGCACGGCTGCGCCATCTGCTCGGCGACCCGCTGCTGCTGCGTGGCAAGGGTGGCTTCCAGCCGACGGCGCGCGCGCTGGCGCTGGCGCGGCCGCTGGCCGAGGCCTTGCAAAACGTGCGCTCGGTACTGGGCGGCGCGGTGTTCAACGCCGCCAGCACGCAGCGCGTGTTTCGCCTGGCCATGTCCGACTACGGCGCGGCGCAGGTCTTGCCGGCCCTGCTGCGCCGCTTGCGCACGGACGCGCCCGGCATTGATCTTTCCATCAGCTACGCCAGCCGGCCGGCCATGCTGGCTGCCTTGCAGGATGGCGAGATCGACCTGGCGCTGGGCGTGTTCGCGCAACTGCCGCAGCAGTTGCACAGCGATATCTTGTTCGAGGAAACGTTTATTTGCGCGATGGACCCGGCCAGCCTTGCACCGGGCCAGGTGTTGACGCTGGAAGCCTATCTGGCGCGGCCCCATGTGCTGGTGGCGTCCACCGATGGCGGCATGGCGGGGGAAGTCGATGCGGCGCTGGCCAAGCTGGGCAAGACGCGCCGCGTCGCCGTGCGCTTGCCACACTGGACGGTGGCGCCGGAGTTACTGAAGGGAACAGATTTGATCCTGACGGTGGCGCGCCGCGCCGTGCCGGGACATGAAGGGCAGGCTTTGATGCTGCAGGCGCCGCCGTTTGCGATTGCGGCGTTTGGATTCGAGCTGGTGCGGCATCACCGTACCGATGGCGATGCCGGCATTGCCTGGCTGCGCGCGGCGATTGCCGCCGCAGTGCAGCCCGCTTGATGACAGTGCGCTGATTACAAGCCGCCACCCTGGCCGTCGAACTTGCGTTCGATCAGTTCGATCTTGTAGCCGTCCGGATCGGTAATAAAGGCGATCACGGTGGTGCCGCCCTTGACGGGGCCCGGCTCGCGCGTGACGTTGCCGCCATTGCTGCGCGCCGCATCGCAGGCGGCGACGATATCGTCGGCCGAGATGGCGATATGGCCATACGCCGTGCCCAGGTCATAGCTGGTGCTGCCGTAGTTGTAGGTCAGTTCCAGTTCCGCGTGGTCGGGGTTCGAGCCGTAGCCGACAAAGGCCAGCGTGTACTGGTATTCCGGGTTGTCGCTGGTGCGCAGCAGCTTCATGCCCAGCACCTTGGTGTAGAAATCGATGGAGCGCTGCAGGTCGCCGACCCGCAACATGGTGTGCAAAATACGCATGCTGAATCCTTGCTAATCATATGGGAATAGCAGGATTCTAGGCGTTTTATGGGGTTCCTGCAGAAACCGCTCCCGCCACCCGTTGCCAGGCGGCATGGAACGGCGAGCGGCTTGGTCAAGCCGGCTTATTCCAGCGTGGCGTCCAGCGTGATGTTGGCGACCAGCAATTTCGACACAGGGCAGCCCAGCTTGGCGCGCAGCGCCACATCCTGGAATACCTCATCGGTGGCGCCGGGAATCGTGGCCACCAGGGTCAGGTGGATGGCGGTGATCGCGTATTCGCCATCGACCTTGTCCAGACTGACTTGCGCCGTGGTTTTCAGGGCCGTCGCTTTCAGGCTCGCTTCGCCCAGCTTGCCCGACAGCGCCATGGTAAAGCAGGCCGCGTGGGCGGCGCCGATCAATTCTTCCGGATTGCTGCCCGGACCATCTTCAAAGCGGGTGTTAAAGCCATAGGCAATATTGTCGAGCGCACCGCTTTCGGTGGAAATAAAACCCTTGCCATCCTTGAGGCCGCCACTCCAGACGGCTGATCCTGATTTCTTCATGATGTGCTCCTTTGCGTGGTTCGAACAACCATCATGCGCGCCGGATCAGCCTGCCACTGTTCGGTGCGTCACACAGGGGGATGATCGCCCCCTGTGTCCAGCCTCAAGGCGCCGTCGTCACGCGCCAGATCACATTGCCCACATCGTCGGCCACCAGCAGCGCGCCTTCCTTGTCGAGCACCACGCCGACCGGACGGCCCTGGGCATTGCCCTTGCGGTCGAGAAAGCCGCTGACAAAATCCTGCGGCGGACCGGAAGGCTTGCCATCGGCAAACGGCACGAAGATCACCTTGTAGCCGCTGAAGGGCTTGCGGTTCCATGAACCGTGCTGGCCGATAAAGGCGCCGCCTTGGTAGCTTTCCGGAAACTGCTTGCCGTCATAGAACGCCAGGCCCAGCGAAGCCGTATGGGCGCCCAGCGCATAGTCGGGCGAGATGGCCTTGGCCACCAGTTCCGGGCGCGGCGGCTTCACGCGCTGGTCCACATGTTGGCCGTAATAACTGTAGGGCCAGCCGTAGAATCCGCCATCCTTGACCGAGGTCATGTAATCGGGCACCAGCTCGTCACCGATCTCGTCGCGCTCGTTGACGGCTGTCCACAGCGCCTTGCTGGTGGGCTGCCAGGCCATGCCGTTCGGGTTGCGCAGGCCGCTGGCAAAGATGCGCGGCTTGCCGGTCGCAATTTCGTATTGCCAGATGGCCGCACGGCCTTCCTCGGCGCCCATGCCGTTCTCGGCCACATTGCTGTTCGATCCGACCGATACATATAAAAACTTGCCATCCGGGCTGGCCACCACGTTCTTGGTCCAGTGATGATTGATCGGGCCGCCCGGCAAATCCATTACCTTGACGGGCTTGGCCGTGATCTCGGTCTGGCCCTCTTCATAGGGCACGCGCACCAGCGCGTCGGCATTGGCGATATACAGGTCCTTGCCGACCAGCGCCATGCCGAACGGCGAATTGAGGCCTTGCATAAACACCGTGCGCGTCTGCGCCACGCCGTCCGCATCGACGCCGCGCAGCAGCGTGATGCGGTTGGCGGTCGGCGTGCCCGCGCCGGCTTTTTTCATGGTCATCTTCATGATCTTGCCCTTGATGCCCTTGCCGTCTTCCGGTTTTGGCGGGGCATTGGTTTCGGCCACCAGCACGTCGCCATTCGGCAGGACATGAATCCAGCGCGGATGGTCGAGGTCGCGCGCCAGCGCGTGGATGGCAAAACCGGCCGGTACCGTCGGCTTGGCATCGCCGGCCCAGCGTTCCACCGGCGCCACCTGCACCGTCGGGATCAATTGCTTCGATGGCTTGGGCAGGTCCGGATTCGGGCCGAAGCCGGGCGGCATGGCTTGCGCCAGGGCACTACCGGCACCGGCGAGGGCCGTCACGGCAGCCAGGGCAAGCAGGGAAACGCGCAAGCGCGGGGCGAGGAAGGGCATGGCAGGCTCCGGGATCAGGTTTGATGGGGTTTTTTGGACGTCAGGTCCGGATCGGGCTTGGCCTGGCCAGGGGGGGCCGGCTTGACCTTTTCCACGCCCGGCTGGGCGCGCAGGTCGGTATCGACCAGGCCTTGTTCAAGGTCGCTGGCGGCCTGCTTCATGATGTCGCGCGGCTGGACGTTCTGCGCGTCGGGCGACTCGTCGCGCTCGTGCGGCAGGCGGTCCACGCCATCGTTTTGTACTTTCTCATCGGTATTGATCTTGCGCTCGCTGTGTTCGGTAGCCATATGACCTCCTGAGTGTAAGAATGATATGGACCAGTGTCCCCGCGCGGGCCGCGCCGCGCAAGCGGATTTCCCGGCCGAGGGCGCGCTGGCGCACGCAGGGGCGCATCTTTTCTTCGCCCCCGTACCGTCCATCCCGATTACACTGCATGCACGACTTACCGAACGCCCCTTGCAGCCGGCCCGCTACCGCACTATACTGTGCATATATACAGTATTTCGCGGTAGTGGCGTGCTGATCGCGACAGCCTTGGGGCGACTTGCCACCGAATTCATTTGCCGAGATTTTTATGCCCGTCGATAACCACGCCGATCTTCCGCCAGCACCGCCGCCAGCCCCGGGTTCCAGCTTCAACATGGGGCCCAAGACCATCGCGCTGGTCGTTCGCCAGAATACCGATGGCATCGCCGAGCCCGTCAACAGCATCATCGACTTCCTGCGCGGCCTGGGCCACACGGTGGTGTTCGAGGCGGAAACCGCCGCCCACCTGGACGTGGCCGGCGTGCCCGCCCTGTCGGCCGCCGACATCGGCGCCTGCGCCGACTGCGCCATCGTCATGGGCGGCGACGGCACCATGCTGGGCATTGCGCGCCAGCTGGCGCCGTATGACGTGCCCTTGATCGGCATCAATCAGGGCCGGCTGGGTTTCATGACCGATATTCCGTTGGAGCGCATGTTGCCGGTGCTGGCGGACATTCTGGGCGGCAATTTCGAAGCCGAGCGCCGCACCTTGCTCGAAGGCAGCGTGCTGCGCGACGGCAAGGCGATTCATGTCGGCATGGCCGTCAACGACGTGGTGGTCTCGCGCGGCGCCGGCGCCGGCATGGCTGAATTACGGGTCGAAGTCGACGGCCATTTCATGTACAACCAGCGTTCGGACGGACTGATCATTTCCACCCCGACGGGATCGACCGCCTATGCGCTGTCGGCCGGCGGCCCGCTGCTGCACCCCACCCTGGGCGGCATCGTGCTGGTGCCGATCGCGCCGCACGCGCTGTCGAACCGTCCCATCGTGTTGCCCGATTCGAGCCAGATCGTGGTGGAAATCGTGCGCGGACGCGATATCAGCGTGAACTTCGACATGCAGACCTTCGCCAGCCTGCTGCAGCAAGACCGCATTTTGATTCGCCGTTCGCCGCACACGATCACTTTCCTCCATCCGGAAGGCTGGAGCTATTACAACACCCTGCGCGAGAAGCTGCACTGGAACGAGTATCCGTCCGGCGAGGGCAAGCTCGTTTAAGCGCGGTTTTTTACGCCAACCCCGCGGCGCCCAGCCTGATTGCCGCCCAACCATTGAAGCCATGCTCCATACACTGTCCATCCGCGATTTTGTCATTGTCGATACCATTGAGCTGGAATTTTCCGCCGGCTTCAGCGTGCTCACGGGCGAAACGGGCGCCGGAAAGTCCATCCTGATCGATGCGCTGACCCTGGCGCTGGGCGGGCGCGGCGACGCCAGCGTGGTGCGCGAAGGCGCGGCCAAGGCCGACATCACGGCCGATTTTTCCGTCAGCGAGGTGGCGCAGGCCTGGTTGGTGGCCAATGAATTTGCCAACGAAGACGGCGGCGCCCTGATGCGCCGCGTGATCGACAATGCGGGCCGCTCGAAAGCCTATATCAACGGCATCGCCGCCACCGCCGCGCAGCTGCGCGAGCTGGGCGACCTGCTGGTCGACATCCACGGCCAGCACGCGCACCAGTCCCTGCTGAAAAGCGAAGCCCAGCGCGCCCTGCTCGACGGCCAGGCGACGGCGCGCGAGGCGGGCGCGGAACAGGACGCGCGCCAGGTGGGGCTTCTCCACAAGCGCTGGCGCGCCCTGGTGCGCCAGCGCGAAGAATTCGAAACCAATGCCGCCAACGTGCTGTACGAGCGCGAACGCCTGGAATGGCAGGTGGGTGAACTGGAAAAGCTGGCCGCCAAGCCCGGCGAATGGACCGAGATCACCAACGAGCACAGCCGACTGTCGCACGCGGCCAGCCTGCTCGAAGGGGCGCAGGAAGCGCTGTCCATCATTTCCGAAGCGGAAGAACACCCGGTGATTTCCCAGTTGGCCACCTTGAACCAGAAGCTGGGCAAGCTGGTCTCGGTCGATGCCGAACTGCAGCCCATCGTCGACCTGATCGAATCGTCGCGCATCCAGCTGCAGGAATCCGTGTATGCGCTGAACAATTACCTGGACCGCGTGGAACTGGACCCGGAACGCCTGCACCAGCTCGACGCGCGCATGGAGGCGATGCACAGCACGGCGCGCAAGTTCCGCGTCACGCCCGAAGAACTGCCGGAAGAACACGCGAAGCTGTCCGAAAAACTGCAGCACCTGGCCGACGCCAGCGATATCGAGGGGCTGCGCCGCCAGGAAGAAAAGATCGAAACCGAATACCGCGAGGTCGCCGGGCGTTTGTCCGGCACCCGCAAGGCGGCCGCACTGGAACTGGGCCAGGCCGTGACGCGCGCGATGCAGGAACTGAGCATGACGGGCGGCAGCTTTGAAATCGCCCTGAACCCCTGCGAACCGGCCGCGCATGGCCTGGAACAAGTGGAATTCCTGGTGGCCGGCCATGCGGGTACGGCGCCCAAGTCGCTGGCGAAGGTGGCCTCCGGTGGCGAGCTGGCGCGGATCGCGCTGGCCATTTCCGTCATCACCTCGCACGCCACCACCACGCCAACCTTGATCTTCGACGAAGTCGACAGCGGCATCGGCGGCGCCGTGGCCGAAGTGGTGGGCCGGCTGTTGAAACGCCTGGGACAGGGCCGGCAAGTGCTGTGCGTGACCCACTTGCCGCAGGTGGCGAGCCAGGCCAATCAGCATTTCCAAGTAGCAAAAGGCACCTTGGACAACGGCAAGACCGCCTCGCGCATCGACATGCTCGACGCCAAAGGGCGCGTGGAGGAAGTGGCGCGCATGCTGGGCGGCCTGGAAATCACGGCCACCACGCGCAAGCATGCGCGGGAATTACTCGCAACGTAATCGAAGCCGGGGTCAGACCCCCGCGCCCGCTAGCGCAAGCCTCTCAGTTGGCGGCCTTGAGGGTCTGACCCCAGCATTTTCAGGGTTTGCGGGTTTTGCATGCGTACCCCCAACGGTAAAAGCTGGGGTCCGACCCTCAATACCACTAACACAAAGTTCATTGCCAACAGTGACGGGGGGCTGACCCCGTCCAATGCCACTATAATAACTGGCTACCCGTCCAACGTTATCAAAGAGCCCATGCCCTTCCAACCCGAACCGCCGTACACCCATGGCACCGTCGCGCGCAGCGCCGTGGTGCTGGTCAACCTGGGCACGCCCGATGCACCGACCGCCTCGGCCGTGCGGCGCTACCTGAAACAGTTCCTGTCCGACCCGCGCGTGGTGGAAATCCCGCGCCTGGTGTGGTGGTTCATCCTGAACCTGATCATCCTGCCGTTCCGCTCCGGCCAGTCGGCCAAGAAATACGCGTCGATCTGGACCAAAGAGGGTTCGCCTTTGAAAATCCATACGCAGCGGCAGGCCACCCTGCTGGCCGGCGCGCTGGCCGGGCGAGGCCACGGTGGCCTGACGGTGGCCATGGCCATGCGCTATGGTTCGCCGTCCTTGCCCGAAGTACTGGCGCGGCTGAAAAGCGAAGGCTGCGAGCGCATCGCGATCCTGCCCGCCTATCCGCAGTATTCGGGCACCACCACCGGTTCCATCTATGACGCCGTGTTCAGCCATTACGCCACGGTGCGCAATGTGCCGGAACTGCGTTTCATCAAGCAATACCACGAGCACGACACCTATATCGCCGCCTTGCGCGACTCGGTACTGGCGCACTGGGAAACCAATGGCCGTCCGGAAAAACTGGTGATGAGTTTTCACGGCGTGCCCAAGCGCACCCTGCTGCTGGGCGACCCGTACCACTGCCAGTGCCTGAAAACGGCGCGCTTGCTGGCGGAACAGTTAAAACTGAGTAAAGATCAGTATATCGTCACCTTCCAGTCGCGCTTCGGCAAGGCCGAGTGGCTGCAGCCCTACACGGCGCCGACCCTGATTGCGCTGGCGCAGCAGGGCGTCAAGCGGGTGGATCTGCTGTGCCCGGGCTTTACCAGCGATTGCCTGGAAACCCTGGAAGAGATCGCCATGGAAGCGAAGCATGATTTCGAAACGGCGGGCGGCCAGCAGTTTCATTATATTCCTTGCCTGAACGAAACACCGGCCTGGATCACGGGCATGGCGGAAATCGCCGAGCAGCATATGATCGGCTGGCCCACCATGCGCACGGCGCTGGAACGCACGGCCGAGCGGCAGGACGGCGAACAGGCGCGTGCGGCGGCGCTGGCGCTGGGCGCGGCCAACTAGCGATAGCTGATGCTTCCAGCAGACGAGGGCCGCGCTTGCGCGGCTTTGTCTTGTGTGGCATGAGCGGATTTGCTAAATGACAACATCGAAATGGCGGGCCATCGCGCCGGACTGGTAGAATGCCGGGCTTCACCGATGGCGCGCGCATCGCTTGCAGGAAACAGGAAGCGATATGCGATTCGCTGTAACATTGAACGGGGTTTTCTGGTGATGTTGTTAATACCCCTTGAAAGAGAGGGATATAGCCCCATCTGCCGCTCAGTGTTGTAGAGCGATGTAGCCTAACTAATATTAAGTCATTGATTGTAGGAGCTTTTCAGATGCAAGATCAGGAAAACCAAGCTGTACCTAATCAGCCAGCGGACGCTGCGGCGGCTGCACCATCGACTCCCGCAGAGCCTACTTTGGAAGAGCAGCTGGCCAGTACCGAAGCGCGTCTTGCAGAGATGCACGATGCCTTCATGCGCGCCAAGGCCGACGGTGAAAACATCCGTCGCCGCGCCCAGGAAGATGTTGCTAAAGCACATAAATTTGCAGTTGAAAGCTTTGCCGAAGCCCTGGTGCCCGTGAAAGACAGCCTGGAAATGGCATTGACGGTGGAAGCACCGACCATCGAATCGCTGAAGGAAGGCGTGGAAATGACCTTGAAGCAGTTGAGCTCGGCTTTTGAGCGCAACCGCCTGGTCGAGATCCTGCCGGTGCAAGGCGAGAAGCTGGACCCGATGAAGCATCAGGCCGTGGCCGTGGTGCCGGCCGAGCAGGAAGCCAATACGGTCGTGTCGGTATTGCAAAAGGGCTATATGATTGCGGACCGTCTGTTGCGTCCGGCCATCGTGACCACCGCGCAAGCAAAATAATCAGAGTGCGGCATCAAGCAAGCCTTGAAACCATGCCGCTTTGCCACATATAAGAACCATCTGAAATCTAGCGAATAAAAGGAAATAAATCATGGGTAGAATTATCGGTATCGATCTGGGAACCACAAATTCCTGCGTTTCCATCATGGAAAATGGTCAACCAAAGGTAATCGAAAACGCTGAAGGCGCACGCACGACGCCGTCGATTATCGCTTACCAGGAAGATGGCGAGATTCTCGTCGGCGCGCCGGCAAAACGCCAGGCCGTGACCAATCCGAAAAACACGCTGTACGCAGTCAAGCGTCTGATCGGTCGCAAGTTCGACGAGAAAGAAGTACAGAAAGACATCGCGCTGATGCCTTACCAGATCACCAAAGCCGACAACGGCGATGCGTGGATCGGCGTGCGCGACAAAAAACTGGCGCCACAGCAAATTTCGGCTGAAGTGCTGCGCAAGATGAAGAAAACCGCCGAAGACTACCTCGGCGAAGAAGTGACCGAAGCCGTCATCACGGTACCGGCCTACTTCAACGACTCGCAGCGCCAGGCAACCAAGGATGCCGGCCGTATCGCTGGCCTGGACGTCAAGCGCATCATCAACGAGCCGACCGCGGCCGCGCTGGCCTTCGGCCTGGACAAGAACGAAAAGGGCGACCGCAAGATCGCCGTGTATGACCTGGGCGGCGGCACGTTCGACGTCTCGATCATCGAAATCGCCGATGTCGATGGCGAAAAACAATTTGAAGTACTGGCCACCAACGGCGACACCTTCCTGGGCGGCGAAGACTTCGACCAGCGCGTCATCGATTACATCATTGACGAGTTCAAGAAGATCAACGGCATCGACCTGAAAAAAGATCCGATCGCCCTGCAGCGCATCAAGGCTTCGGCCGAGCGCGCGAAGATCGAGCTGTCGTCGTCGCAACAGACCGAAATCAACGAGCCCTACATCGCCATGGCCAATGGCGCACCGGTCCACCTGAACCTGAAGATGACCCGCGCCAAGCTGGAGTCGCTGGTTGAAGAGCTGATCGCCGCCACCATCGAGCCTTGCCGCATGGCCATCAAGGATGCCGGCGTCAAGGTTTCGGACATCGACGACATCATCCTGGTCGGCGGCATGACCCGTATGCCGAAGGTGCAGGAAAAAGTGAAGGAATTCTTCGGCAAGGATCCACGCAAGGACGTGAACCCGGACGAAGCCGTGGCCGTTGGCGCAGCGATTCAAGGTTCGGTCCTGTCGGGCGAACGCAAGGACTTGCTGCTGCTGGACGTGACGCCATTGTCTCTGGGTATTGAAACCCTGGGCGGCGTGATGACCAAGATGATCCACAAAAACACCACGATTCCGACCAAGTTCTCGCAAGTGTTCTCGACCGCCGACGACAACCAGCCTGCCGTGACCATCAAGGTCTACCAGGGTGAGCGCGAAATCGCGGCCGGCAACAAGGGCCTGGGCGAATTCAATCTGGAAGGCATCCCGCCAGCATCGCGCGGCACGCCACAGATCGAAGTGACCTTCGACATCGACGCCAACGGCATTTTGCATGTCGGCGCGAAAGACAAGGCCACCGGCAAGGAAAACAAGATCACCATCAAGGCGAACTCCGGTTTGACCGAGGCTGAAATCCAGAAGATGGTCAAAGACGCCGAGTTGAACGCAGAAGAAGACAAGAAGGTGAAAGAGTTGGCCGAGTCGCGCAACCAGGCCGATGCTCTGGTACACTCGACCCGCAAATCGCTGACGGAATACGGCGACAAGCTCGACGCCGGCGAGAAAGAAAAGATCGAAGCGGCCATCACCGACCTGGAAGCGAGCATCAAGGCTGGCGACAAGGCCGAGATCGACGCCAAGGTGGAAGCACTGTCGACCGCATCGCAGAAACTGGGCGAAAAAATGTACGCCGACATGCAAGCGCAGCAAGCAGCCGGCGGTGCGGAAGGTGCACAGCAAGCTCCTGGCGGCGCGTCCGATGCCGGCGCCAAGCAAGATGACGTGGTTGACGCTGACTTCAAGGAAGTCAAGGACAGCAAGTAATCTCTTGCGCTCCCGTCGCTTGGGGGCAGCCGGGTTGAACGCTACATCGCGGCATTAGCCACGAAGACCGGCCGAGCCGAGTCGCCGCCCCAGTGCGGCACTCGACTCGGCTTTTTCGTGTAATTTTTACATCAGTAGATAGACTGCAAGGTGCCGACAACATGGCAAAGCGTGATTTTTACGAGACACTCGGTGTCGCAAAAAATGCTTCGGAAGAAGAGATCAAAAAGTCTTACCGTAAACTGGCGATGAAATACCATCCGGACCGCAATCCGGATAGTAAAGAGTCGGAAGAAAAGTTTAAGGAAGTCAAAGAAGCCTACGAAATGCTGACCAATCCGGAAAAGCGCGAAGCGTACGACCGCTATGGTCACGCCGGCGTGGACCCGAACATGGGCGGCGGTGGCGGCTTCGGCGGCGGTGCTGGCGGCTTTGCCGACAGCTTCGGCGATATCTTCGGCGACATCTTTGGCGGTGGCGGCGGACGCAGCCGTAATGCGGGCCCGCAGGTGTATCGTGGCGCCGATTTGCGCTACAACCTGGAAATTACACTTGAGCAAGCTGCGCACGGCTTCGACACGACCATCCGCGTGCCGAGCTGGGACAAGTGCGAAACCTGCCACGGCAGCGGCGCCAAGCCGGGCACGCAGCCCGTCACCTGCGGTACCTGCGCGGGCCACGGCCAGGTGCGCATGCAGCAAGGTTTCTTCAGCATCCAGCAAACTTGCCCGAAATGCCATGGCAGCGGCAAGGTGATCCCCGAGCCGTGCACCACCTGTGCCGGCGCCGGACGCATCAAGCGCAACAAGACGCTGGAAGTCAAAATTCCTGTCGGCATCGACAATGGCATGCGCATCCGCTCGTCCGGCAACGGCGAACCGGGCACGAATGGCGGCCCGGCGGGTGACCTGTATGTGGAAATCCACATCAAGCCGCACGCCGTGTTCCAGCGCGAAGGCGACGACCTGCATTGCGAAATGCCGATCTCGTTCACCAAGGCGGCCCTGGGCGGCGATATCGAAGTGCCGACCCTGAACGGCAAGGTGTCGTTCACGATTCCTGAAGGCACCCAGTCCGGCAAGACCTTCCGCCTGAAAGGCAAGGGCATCAAGGGCGTGCGCTCCGGCTACGCTGGCGATCTGTTCTGCCACGTGGCCATCGAAACGCCGGTCAAGCTGACCGACAAACAAAAAGAACTGCTACGCGACTTTGAAAAATCCACCACCGAGGGCGGTGCCAAGCACAGTCCGCAAAGCAAGACCTGGAAAGACAAGGTCAAGGATTTTTTTGAATAAGCATTAATCAATATCGCCGGGATGCCAACCACATCCCGGCGTTTTTTTAAGGAAAACATCATGACCGAAGTAAAAAACGGCCCGGCCCTGTCAGAACTGCTACAGCGCAACAAGCGCTGGGCCGATTCGATGGTGGAAAAGAATCCCGACTACTTCAAGAACCTGGAAGCGCAGACTTCGCCCGAATACCTGTGGATCGGCTGTTCCGACAGCCGCGTGCCGGCCAACGAACTGCTGGGCATGCCGCCAGGCGACGTGTTCGTGCACCGGAATATCGCCAACGTGGTCGTGCATTCCGACCTCAATTGCCTGTCCGTGTTGCAGTTCGCCGTCGACGTGTTGAAGGTCAAGCATGTCATCATCGTCGGCCATTATGGCTGCAAGGGCGTGCATGCGGCCATGACGGGCACGCGCATCGGCCTGGTCGACAACTGGCTGCGCCATGTGCAGGACGTGAGCCAGAAACACGAGCGCTACCTGGGCGACGTGCTGACCAGCCGCCAGCGCAGCGACCGCCTGTGCGAGCTGAACGTGGCCGAGCAGGTGCTCAACGTGTGCCAGACCACCATCGTGCAGGACGCCTGGGAACGCGGCCAGGAAGTCAGCGTGCACGGCTGGGTCTACGGCCTGAAAGACGGCGTGCTGAACGACCTGAACGTGACGATTACGGCCGGCCACGAACTGGCGCCGCGCATGGCGGCCCGTTTGGCCCGTTACGAAGAAGTGCAGTAATGGCTGGCGCGGCTAATCTTTGATGATGAGCCGCGCTTCAGCAGCATCTGGTGAAGTGGCCATTGCCACTCATGCAGTGAAGTGCGCATTGATATCGCGGGCGGCATGCAATACCCGCACGACATCAATTCCTTCCCTGGTGATTTGATAGAAGAGCAGGTAGTGTTCAAATGGAAAACTGCGCAGGTTTTCCAGCAACTCATTGCGCAAGCGTCCGATGGCGGGCTGAAGTGCCAGTCTTGCCAATTGCCTGTCAATCCGGTCGATGAACTTATCGGCCTGTCTTTCGCTATCCCGAGCGATATAAGCCCATATGTCCGCCATGTCGATACGCGCCTTCGGCCGCATGGTGACCGTTGGCATTATGCGTCTCCGGCAACCTTTGTCACATGTCTTGCCCGGCCGGCAGCCTTGATATCTGCAGCGCTCCATGCAACAGATGTCCCGCTATCGAGCCCATCCTGTATATCCTGGCGAAGCTGGCCCAGCCTGGCTTCCCTGAACTGGTCTTTCTCTTCCATCAGGCGCAAAGCCTCGCGCACCACTTCACTGGCTGAGGTATAGCGGCCGGATTCGACTTTCTGGCGCACCAGTTCCTCCAGTTGTGGTGTCAGATTAATATTCATTCCCATGGCGTGAACTCCTGTACCTGAATATGCTGATCATACGCCGATGTCCATCTTTGACAAAGATGGACATTTTCATTGTGCTCGTTTACTTCAACACCGTGCGCGCCGCCGCCACGATCTGCCGCGACAGCTGCTCCATGCGCGGCGACTGCACTTTCCAGGTATGCCAGTACAGTGCCACGTCGGCCGGCTGCTTCGGCGTCAGCATCTCCACCAGCTTGCCATCGGGATTGGCCTGCAGCAGCAGTTCCGGCACCATGCCGTAGCCGAGGCCGTAACGGATGGCGTTGAAGTGCGAGGTGGCGCCCGGCACGTAGTGGCAGGGATAGGCGCCGTCCGGCAGGCCCAGCGCCTGCTGCAGGTAGTTTGACTGCAAGGTGTCCTTGCGCGTGTAGGCCACCACCGGCGCCGCGCGCGCCGCCGCGCGCGTGAGGCCCTGGGCGAACCATTGCCGGCGAAACGCCGGCGTGGCCACCAGCCAGTAGCGCATCACGCCCAGCGGTTCGGCCGTGCAGCCGCGCATCGGCTTCGGTTCGGTGCTGATGCAGCCGATCGCCATCCCCGTTTCCAGCAAGGTATAAGTGTGGTCCTGGTCCTCCACCGCCAGGTCCAGCAGCACTCGTTCACGGTTCAGGATGTCGGCCAGGGCCGGGAAAAACCAGGTGCCCATCGAGTCGGCGTTCAGCGCCAGCACCAGGGTCAGCGGCGCGTCCTGCTGCACCGCCAGTTCCGCCTCCAGGTCCGCCTCCAGCAGCCTGGCGCGCTTCAGATATTGCATCAGGCGCTGGCCCGTGCGCGTGGCGCGGGCAGGGCGGCTGCGCACGATCAGGGCATTGCCCAGCTGGCTTTCCAGCGCGCGCACGCGCTGCGAGATGGCGGGCGAAGTCAGGTGCAGTTGCAGGGCCGCCTGCTCGAAACTGCCGGTCTCGACGACGGCACGAAACGCTTCCGTATGCTTGGGATTGAGTTCCATCAGCGCCGCCCATCATTAGGAAAATTTATCATTCCCAAATAATACTTACTTTTTATAAGGAAAGGCGTGTTGCGGTGCACAATGGCGTTTTGCGTCTTGCCGTACTCTGGAAGAATAAATCATGCTGCTCTATACGATCTACCTGGTGGCGATTACCGCCGAAGCCATGTCCGGCGCCATCATGGGCATGCGCCGCGGCATGGACCTGTTCGGCATCGTGATGATCGGCACCGTCACCGCGCTGGGCGGCGGCACCATCCGCGACGTGTTGCTGGGCCACTATCCGCTGGGCTGGATCGCCCATCCCGAATACCTGCTGTTTACGGGCGGCGCGGCCGTCGTCACGGCCTTCGTGGCGCGCTATCTGCACCATTTGCGCTCGGTATTTTTGATCGTCGACGGACTGGGACTGGTGGCGTTTTGCGTGATCGGCTGCGATATCGCCATGTCGGCCGGCATGCACCCGGCCATCGTGGTGCTGGCAGGCATGATCACCGGCGTGTTCGGCGGCCTGCTGCGCGATATTCTGTGCAACCAGATCCCGCTGGTGCTGCAGCGCGAAGTGTATGCCACCGTGGCGGTGTTTACGGGGGCCTTGTACGTGGCGCTGCTGCATTTCAAGGTCGACAGCGCGGTGGCGCAGCTGGCGTCGATCGGCGCCGGCCTGCTGTTCCGTTTCCTGGCGCTGCGGTTTTCGTGGCGCTTGCCGAATTTTAATGGTGACCAGGTTCGCGGGTTTGAGTGACGTGCGTGGTGGTGTCGGGTTACGCGCGCAGCGCTAACCTGACCTACGCGACTTAGGAAAGTTATCGTCAGATCCCGCCCATGCAGATATATTTGATCACCAGGTAATCATCGATCCCGTACGACGAGCCTTCGCGTCCCAGGCCTGACTGCTTGACGCCGCCGAACGGCGCCACTTCGGTCGAGATCAGGCCCGTATTGACGCCCACCATGCCCGATTCCAGTCCTTCCGCCACCTTCCAGATGCGACCGATATCGCGCGAATAGAAATAGGCGGCCAGGCCGAATTCGGTGTCGTTGGCCAGCGCCACGACTTCGTCGTCGGTGTGGAAGCGGAACAGGGGCGCCAGCGGGCCGAAGGTTTCTTCCTTGGCCACCAGCATGTCGGCCGTCACATCGGCGATCACGGTCGGCTGGAAGAAGCTGTGGCCCAGTGCATGGCGCTCGCCCCCTGCCAGCAGGCGGCCGCCCTTGGCCAGCGCGTCGGCCACATGTTGCTCGACTTTTTTCACGGCTTTTTCTTCGATCAGCGGCCCTTGCGTGACGCCGTCGTCGACGCCATTGCCGACTTTCAGCCTGGCCACCGCCGCCACGAGCTTTTCGGCAAACGCGTCATACACGCCGTCCTGCACATACAGGCGGTTGGCGCAGACGCAGGTCTGGCCCGCGTTGCGGTATTTCGAGGCGATCGCGCCTTCCACGGCCGCATCGAGATCGGCATCGTCGAACACGATGAACGGTGCGTTGCCGCCCAGTTCCAGCGACAGTTTTTTAATGGTCGGCGCGCACTGCGCCATCAGCTTGCGGCCCACTTCGGTCGACCCGGTGAAACTGAGTTTCCTCACCAGCGGGTTGGCCGTCAGTTCGTCGCCGATCTCCTGCGACGAGCCCGTGATCACATTGAACACGCCGGGAGGAATACCGGCTCGCTCGGCCAGCACGGCCAGCGCCAGCGCGGAGAACGGCGTCAGGCCGGCCGGTTTCACGATAATCGGGCAGCCGGCCGCCAGCGCCGGGCCTACCTTGCGCGTGATCATCGCGGCCGGAAAATTCCATGGCGTGATGGCGGCGCACACGCCGATCGGCTCTTTCGTCACCACGATGCGGCGGTCCGGCCACGGCGAGGCCAGGGTCTCGCCCGAGACGCGCTTGCCCTCCTCGGCAAACCATTCGATGAACGAGGCGGCATATTTCACTTCGCCTTTGGATTCGGCCAGCGGCTTGCCCTGTTCCGCCGTCATCAGCAGCGCCAAGTCGTCGGCGTGTTCCAGCATCAGGTCATTCCAGCGGCGCAGATAGCCGGCCCGTTCGGCCGCGCTTTTCTTGCGCCAGGCGGGCCAGGCCTCATTCGCGGCGGTGATGGCCTGCGCCGTTTCCTGCGTGCCCATGGTGGGGACATTGCCGATCACCTCGCCGGTGGCGGGGTTGCCGACGTCCATCGTCTTGCCACTCTCGGCATCGCGCCATTGGCCGTTGATATAGCATTGCTGGCGCAGCAGCGCGGGATCGTTCAAGGTCAGCGTGGTGGTCGGCATGGCGCTCTTTCTGCAAGTGGTGACGAGGTCTTTCATGGTAGCCCTTTTTGACGGCGCACGATTGGGCGCGGGGGCGCCGCATGTGAGCTGGCTCACCCTGGAATTATTTTTGCGTGGCTTTAACCCCGTTTTGTTCCGCGCCGCGTTTCATGATCCATACCTTCATGCCTACCGGAGAAACCGCCATGTCCACCGCCTTGAAAACGAGCTTGCTGCTGCCCCTGTTGCTGTCGTGCGCCGCCCATGCCGCCACCGCCGTTGACACCACCCCCAGGAAAACGCTGACGGCGTTTGCCAGCGAACAGGCGTTGAAGGCCTGGCTCGACAAGCTGGCCGCGCAGCAGCTGGCCCTGCAACGGCGCACCGAGCTGCAGATGAAAGCCATGCCGATGCCGGCGCCGATGGCCTCGTCGGCGTCCAAATCGGCCGAGGTGTCGGGGGCGGTCGCGGACTCGGTCGCGGACGCGGTTACCAACACGCAGACGGCCGGCATCGATGAAGGCGGCATCGTCAAGGTGCATGGCAAGCACCTGGTGATGCTAAGGCGCGGCAAGCTGTTCACGGTCAACGTCGGCCAGCAGGCCTTGCGGCCGGTGGCCTCGCTCGATGCGTTTGCGCCGGACAGCGATCCGTCCGACAGCTGGTATGACGAGCTGCTGGTGTCGGGCGACACGGTGGTGGTGATCGGCTACAGCTACAGCCGTGGCGGCACCGAGGTGGGCCTGTTCGATATCGATGCTGCCGGCCGCCTGGCCTACCGCGCCACCTATCACCTGCGTTCGAACGACTATTATTCGGCGCGCAATTACGCCAGCCGCCTGGTCGGCACCAAGCTGGTGTTTTACTCGCCGCTGTCGCTCAATCCGCGCCGCGGCGACCCGTTCGGCGGCTTTCCCGCGCTGCGCCGCTGGCGCAGTGACGCCGTGCCACAGGACTTCCAGCGCATCGCGCCGGCCACGCGCATTTTCCGCACCGATGAGGAGCCGGAATCTGGCGCCGGCATCACCCTGCATACCGTCACCAGCTGCGACCTGGCCAGCCGCGAACTGCGCTGCGAGGCGAGTGCCGTGATGGGGCCGGCCGGCCGCGTGTTCTATGTCTCCGGTGAATCCGTGTATGTGTGGACCACGCGTCGTGGCGGCGGTTCAAGCGTGTTCCGCCTGCCGCTGGACGGCACGGCGCCCAGCGCGCTGAAGACGGCCGGCGCGCCGGTCGACCAGTTTTCGTTCCTGGAAAGCGCGGACGGCCATCTGAATGTGCTGCTGCGCTCGCAGGGGCGTGGCGACGCCATGTGGGATAGCGACAAAGGGCAAGGCGAGCTGGCATTGCTGCGGGTGCCGCTGAACAGCTTTTCCGATGGCCGCGACAGCGCGCCGGCCGCCAGCTACCGGGCCTTGCCGGGCAATGGCGACTACGGTTTGCAGAACCGCTATGTGGGGCCGTACCTGCTGTATGGCCAATCCGGTAACTCGGCGCGGCGCCAGGTCGATCCGAACTGGCCTTTGCAGCCGCTGCATGCGCTGCGCTGGGCCGGCAAGGATGCGCCGCAAGCCTTGGCGCTGCCGCATGGCGTCGAGCGCATCGAAGCGCTGGGCAATGACGCGGTGGCGGTCGGCGCCAAGGGCCAGGATCTGCATTTCACCAGCATTCGCCTGGGAGGCCAGGCGGATATCGCTGGCAGCTATGTGCGCGCCAACGCGGCCCAGGGAGAAACGCGCAGCCACGGCTTTTTCTACAAGCCGGACACCGGCAGCGCAGGCGTGATCGGCCTGCCTATCCTGGGCGCCACGGAGCGCGCCGGCCCGCGTACGGAATCGGCCTCGGTGCTCTACCTGCGCAACGACAGGCTGGCCCTGACGGAGCTCGGTGCACTGGCGGCGAAGCCAGGTGCGCCGCCGGACGACGGCTGCCGCGCCTCGTGCGTCGACTGGTATGGCAATGCGCGTCCGCTGTTCCTGCAGGGCCGGGTATTCGCCTTGCTCGGTTATGAGCTGGTGGAAGGGGCGGTGACGGAAGGGAAGATACGCGAAACGCGCCGCATCAGCTATGCGCCGGCCGTGGCGCGTGCACGGTGACGTGCGGCGATTGTGGCGGCCGCCCGCTTCGGCTACACTGGTCCGCATGGCCGACACCTTACCCAACGACACCGATGAAGAGCTGATGCTGCGCTACGGCGGCGGCGACCTGCCGGCATTTCGCGAACTGTACCGGCGCCATCGCGAGGGCCTGTACCGTTTCGTGGCCTGGCGCTCGCCGCGCCGCGCCTGGGTCGACGAGATCGTGCAGGATGCCTGGGCCAGCCTGCACGCGGCGCGTGCCGGCTACCAGCCGCAGGCGGCGTTTCGCACCTGGCTGTACCAGCTGGCGCGCAACCGCCTGATCGACATCCTGCGCCAGAAAGAAGCGCTGTGGCTGGGCGCCGAAGTGGCCGCCGAGGTGCCCAGCGAGGCCGCCTCGCCGCAGCAGTCGTTCGAACAGAAACAGCAGCATGCGCTGCTGCACGCGGCCATCGCGCTGCTGCCGGCGGAACAGAAGGAAGCGCTGGTGCTGCAGCAGTTCAGCGCCATGAGCATTGCCGAGATTGCCGTGGTGACGGGCGCCGAAGCGGAGACCGTGAAAAGCCGGCTGCGCTACGCGATGCAGAAATTGCGCGCGCAGCTCGACGCGGCCAGCGGCAAAGGAGCACGAGCATGAATATTGAGCATCACGATGAAGAATTGAACGCGCTGCTGGCAGCCTTGCCGCAGCCGTCGCCGTCGGCCGAACTCGATGCGGCCATCCTGGCGGACGCCGAACAAGCGCTGGCGACCCCTTTGGCCAAGCCGCTGGCCGCGAACGACAGCGCCAATGGCGTGGTACGGACCCTGCCGGCAAAGAAGTCGACCGACTACCTGGCGCGCTGGCGCATTCCGCTGGGACTGGCCGCCGCCGTGCTGCTGACTTTCAACTTGGTTGGCGGCGATTTCTTTGGCCACAAGACGGCGCAGTTCCCGGTGGTCGGCGAGCCGCTCGATCCGCCGGTCGCCGCCTCCGTTTCGCCCTCGGCCGACCAGATGCAATCACAGGCCGAGCCCTCCGGCACGGTGCGTCCGGCGCCATCGGCACGGCGCGCGATGGCGCCGCCACCGCCCGCACCGTCAGCTGCCGAGCCGATGCCGGCGCCGCCGAAACTCGACGCGGCCGTCTGGCTGGTTAAGATCGACGGCTTGCTCAAGGCGGGCCAGCGCCCGGCGGCGCAGCAGGAGTGGGCCGCGTTCCGGCAGGCGTATCCCGCGTATCCGGTCGAACAGCAGTTGCAGCAGCGGCTTGAGCAAAAATAGGGCTTATAACCCCTTTTTCTTTTCCCACACCGCGCTGCCCACGAAAATGGCGGCGCACACCCACATCACGGCCGGCAGGGCATTGACGCCCGCCGACTGCATCAGCACGCCCGTCAGCAGCGGGCCGCCGCCGCTGGCCGCTCCCCAGGTGGCGTTGACGATGGCGCTGGCGCTGGTCAGCGGCAGGCCCGTAAAGCGCTCGCCGCAGGCCACCAGCGCCAGCATGTAGATGCCGCCGGCGGCGGCGCCCAGCAGCAGCAATACCGTCCACCACAGCCATGGCGTGCCGACCGCGAAGGGTAGCAGCGGCAGCAGCAGGCAGACGGCCACGCCGCAGCCGGTGTGAACTTTTGCACGCCCATAGCGGTCGGCCATCCAGCCCAGCGCGAACTGCAGACCCGTGTCGCCCACCAGCACCACCGTGGCCGAGAGCAGCGCCAGTTCGGTACTCATGCCGTGCCGCATCGCATACAGCGGCAGCAGGCTCAAGGCCAGGGTGTCGAACAGCGCAAAAAAGGCGGCGCCCAGCACGATCATCGGCATGCGCGGCAGGATCAAGGTCCATTTCACGCCCGGCTCGTTCGCTTCCTCGGCGTCTTGTTCCGGGCCGCTGTTCGAGATCAGCATCAGTCCCGGCAGCGCCAGCAAAAACAGCAGGCCGCAGGCGGCAAAGCTCCAGCTGATTTTATCGTTGAAGGCGGCCACCAGCGCCGGGCCGATCAGCTGAAAAAAGGTAAAGCTGGTGGTGTACATGGCCACCACCTTGCCGCGTGCATTGGCGGGCGCCAGGCGGTTGACCCAGGCTTCGCCGATGGTAAACAGCACGCCCATGGCGCCGCCGAACACGAAGCGCAGCACGCTCCACGCCAGCAGGCTGTCGGTGCACTGCATGGCGATGGTGGCCAGGGACGCCGCCCATACGGCGCCCACCATGGTGGCGCGCGCGCCAAAGCGGCCCACCCACCGCGACACGAACGGCGAGGCGGCCAGGATGCCCAGCGCGCTGACGGCCGTGATCATGCCGATCACGTCGGTGCCCACGCCGCGCCGGTCCAGCGTCAGGGCGGTCAGCGGCATGGTGGCGCCCAAGCCCAGGCCCACTACGCCGATGCTGACCACCAGGGCAAAGAAGTCACGCCAAGGCATGCTTTTCATGGCGTTTCTCGCGAGACGGGCATATGATTAATTCACTTGTAGCAATAATAAAGGCGGTAGTGTAGCCGCTGCCGCGCCTTTGATCACGCGCTTGATCATGCCCATGCTCCCGGCCATTGGTGTGGCTGTTTGGCAACTCTATCCTGTAGAGTAGGGCTGAAGGCGCTGCATCGTGCAGCCAAGCAACAGGATCGTCACGCTATCGAGAGCAAAACCTATGCCCCGTCCCATCGTCCTCGTTCCCGCCTGCCACCGCCAGCTGGGCAGCCACGCCTACCATACGGCGCAGGATAAATACCTGCACGCCGTGGTCGTGGCGGCCGGCTGCATGCCGCTGCTGTTGCCGGCGCTGGGCCAGGACGCCGACCTGGAGGCGGCGCTGCGCATCGCCGATGGCGTGCTGCTGACCGGCTCGGCCTCGAATGTCGATGCGCGCCTGTATGGCCAGGAGATTGCGTTCCCCGAATTGCCGCAGGATACGGCGCGCGACGCCACCACCTTGCCCCTGATCCGCGCCGCGCTGGCGCGCCAGCTGCCTTTGTTCGCGATCTGCCGCGGCTTCCAGGAAGTCAATGTGGCGCTGGGCGGCAGCTTGCACCAGGCCGTGCATGCGGTGCCCGGCATGCTCGATCACCGTGAAAACATCAGCGACCCGTTGGCGCGCCAGTACGGCCCCGCGCACCGCATCCGGCTGACGCCGGGCGCGCTGCTGTCGCGCATCCTCGGTGGCGAAAGCGAGATGATGGTCAATTCCCTGCATGGCCAAGGGATAGCCCGCCTGGCCGACGGCCTGCTGGTCGAAGCGCTGGCCGACGACGGCCTGGTGGAAGCCTATGCGGTGGCGGCGGTGCCCGGCTTTGCGCTGGGCGTGCAGTGGCATCCCGAGTGGCAGGTGGAAGACAACCCGCAATCGATGCGGATGTTCGAGGCCTTCGGCCAGGCCTGCCGCGAGTATCAGGTGACAAATAAAGCGACCAATAAATAGCGCGCCGCAGCGGTGATGGGCGGCGTTTGATCAAGACCGGCAAGAGGATAAGAGAGAACGATATGGCGATACGCGAGAACTTCACTTATACCGACATGGACCTGTGGCTCAATGAAAAGCGGGTCACGGAAATCGAATGCCTGGTGCCCGATCTGACGGGCGTTGCGCGCGGCAAGATCCTGCCACGCGGTAAATTCACCCAGGAGCGCGGCATGCGTATCCCGGAAGCGGTGCTGGGCATGACGGTGACGGGCAATTACCCGGTTGACGATGGTGGCTATGACCGCGCCATTTCCAGCACCGACCGCGACATGATTTTAAAGGCCGACCCGACCACCATCACCATGGTGCCGTGGGCCACCGACCCGACCGCCCAGGTGATCCACGACTGCTATTTTGCCGACGGCGCGCTGGTCGATTTTGCGCCGCGTTCGGTGCTGCGGCGCGTGCTGAAACTGTATGCCGACAAGGGCTGGAAACCGGTGGTGGCGCCCGAACTGGAGTTCTACCTGACGGCGAAAAACACCGATCCCGACCTGCCCTTGAAGCCGCCGATCGGCCGCAGCGGCCGCGCCGAAACCAGCCGGCAGGTCTATAGTATCGACGCGGTCAACGAGTTCGATCCGCTGTTCGAGGACATCTACGATTACTGCGAACTGATGAACCTCGACGTCGATACCCTGATCCACGAGATCGGTGCCGGCCAGATGGAAATCAACTTCCTGCACGGTGATCCGCTGGGCCTGGCCGACAAGGTGTTCTTCTTCAAGCGCACCCTGCGCGAGGCGGCGCTGAAGCACGATATGTACGCCACCTTCATGGCCAAGCCGATGGCCGGCGAGCCGGGGTCCGCCATGCATGTGCACCAGAGCGTGGTCGATGCGAAAACGGGCCTGAACATCTTCAGCAACGAGGACGGCTCGGCCGCGCCCATCTTCAAGCACTATATCGCCGGCCTGCAGCGCTATATGCCGTCGGCGATGGCGATCGTCGCGCCGTACGTGAATTCCTACCGCCGCATCGTGCGCCATACGGCGGCGCCCATCAACATTCAATGGGGCCTCGATAACCGCACCGTGGGTTTTCGCGTGCCCGAGTCGGGCGTGCAGGACAGGCGCGTGGAAAACCGCATTATCGGCGCCGACGCCAACCCGTATCTCGCATTGGCCGTCACCCTGGCCTGCGGCTACCTGGGCATGACGGAGCAGCTGGAAGCGACGCCGATGATGGTCGGCAGCGCCTACGACATGAAGTTCGAGCTGCCGCAGGGCCTGCCCGAAGCGCTGCAACTGCTGCGCGGCGAAGACAAGCTGCGCACGGTGCTGGGCGACCGTTTCATCGACGTGTATGCGGCCATCAAGGACCTGGAACACCAGGAGTTCATGACCGTCATCAGTCCGTGGGAGCGCGAGCATCTGCTGCTCCACGTTTAAGAAAGGATCACCATGAGTACAAACAACAATCCGCTGGCGCCGAGCGCCGCGCTGGTCGCCTCGGTGGCGCAGAAAAACGCCACGCCGCAGGTGTACGACACGGCCGCCATCCAGAAGATGGACTCGGCCCACTACCTGCATCCGTTTACCGACTTCCAGGACCTGGCCAGCAAGGGCGCGCGCGTGATGGTGCGCGGCGAGGGCGTCTATCTGTGGGACAGCCAGGGCAAGAAGATCGTCGACGGCATGTCGGGCCTGTGGTGCGTCAACGTCGGCTATGGCCGCACGTCGATCTCGCAAGCCGTCTACCAGCAGATGGAAACGCTGCCCTTCTATAACAGTTTTTTTGGCACCACCAACCTGCCGGCCGCGCAGCTGGCGGCCAAGCTGGCGCAAATATCTCCGCCGCAGTTCCAGCATGTGTTCTTTACCAGTTCCGGCTCGGAAGCGAACGACACCAACCTGCGCATGGTGCGCCGCTACTGGGACCTGCTGGGCTACAAGGAGCGCCATACGATCATCAGCCGCCACAACGCCTACCACGGCAGCACGGTGGCGGGCGCCTCGCTGGGCGGCATGGACGGCATGCACGCGCAGGGCGGCTTGCCGATCCCCGGCATCGTGCATATCGGCCAGCCCAACTACCTGGAAGCGGGCCAGGGCCTCACGCCCGAGGAATTCGGCCTGAAGGCGGCCGGCTGGCTGGAAGAAAAAATCCTGGAGGTGGGCGCCGACAAGGTGGCGGCCTTTATCGGCGAACCGGTGCAGGGTGCTGGCGGCGTGATCATTCCGCCATCGACCTACTGGCCCGAAGTCCAGCGCATCTGCGACAAGTACGGCATCCTGCTGATCGCCGATGAAGTGATCTGCGGCTTCGGCCGCCTGGGCCGCTGGTTCGGCTCCGAGCTGTTCGGCATCAGGCCCGACCTGATGACGTTTGCCAAGGGCGTCACGTCCGGTTACGTGCCGCTCGGTGGCGTGCTGGTGGGCGAACGCGTGGCCAAGGTGCTGATCGAGAAGGGCGGCGAATTCACGCACGGCTACACGTATTCGGGCCACCCGGTGGCGTGCGCGGCGGCGCTGGAAAATATCCGCATTATCGAGGAAGAGCAGCTGGTGCAGAAGGTGGCCGAGGATACGGGGCCGTATCTCAAGGAACGCTTCGCCGCGCTTGGCGAACATCCGCTGGTGGGTTATGCCGACAGCTGCGGCCTGGTGGCGGGATTGAACCTGGTGCGCAGGAAGGGCGCCACCGTGCATGACAATGTGCTGTTCGACGAGGACCAGGGCGTGGGCATGATCTGCCGTGGCCATATGTTCGACAACGGCGTGATCATGCGCGCCGTGGGCGAGCGCATGATCGTCGCCCCGCCGCTGGTGATGACGCGCGCGCAGATCGACGAGATGACGGACCTGATACGGGTTTGCCTGGACAAGACCTACGCCGATGTACAGGCCAAGGGTTGGGTGTAGGATTTACACCAAAATCAGGGCGGCTCCTGCAATTTTTGGACCGCTTTGGCGACAGTTCCGCTAAACTTCCATCCTGGCCGCTCTTTGTAGCGGCCAGTTTTTCATTGATCACTTCATTCCAAGCTACCCACCCATGACGATAGCAACCCCTGCCGCGTCGGCCAGCGACGCCCGAGCGCCATTCCTGCTGATAGACCAGCTGGTCAAGGAATTCGACGGCGTGCGCGCCGTGAACGATATTTCCGTGACCATCAACCAGGGCGAGATCTTCGCGCTGCTGGGCAGTTCGGGCTGCGGCAAGTCGACCCTGCTGCGCATGCTGGCCGGCTTCGAAACGCCGACCTCGGGCCGCATCGAGCTGGCCGGCAGCAGCATCGTCGAGGTGCCGCCGCACCAGCGGCCGATCAACATGATGTTCCAGTCGTATGCGCTGTTTCCGCATTTGTCGGTCTGGGACAATATCGCCTTCGGCCTGCGTCGCGACGGCCTGCCGAAGGACGAAGTGGCGGCCCGGGTCGAACAGATGCTGGCGCTGGTGCAGCTGGCGCAGTATGCGAAACGCAAGCCGCATCAATTGTCCGGTGGCCAGCAGCAGCGCGTGGCGCTGGCGCGCAGCCTGGCCAAGCGGCCGCAGTTGCTGCTGCTCGACGAGCCGCTGGGCGCGCTCGACAAGAAACTGCGCGAACGCACGCAGATGGAGCTGGTCAATATCATCGAACAGGTGGGCGTCACCTGCGTGATGGTCACCCACGACCAGGACGAGGCGATGAGCATGGCCACGCGCATCGCCGTGATGAGCGAAGGGCGCATCCTGCAGGTGGGCGCGCCCGGCGAAATCTATGAAACGCCGAACTGCCGCTTCGTGGCCGACTTTATCGGCAGCGTGAACCTGTTCGATGGCCGCATCACGCAAGACGAACCCGATCACGTGGTGGTCGATACGCCCGAGGGCCGCCACTACGTCGCCCACGGCATCACGGGCAACCTGGGCATGGAAGTGTCGGTGGCCGTGCGCCCGGAAAAGATCGGTATTCAGCTGGACGCACCCAGCCTGGAGGAGCGCGCCTCGCCGGCGGAACACGGCTACAACTGCGCCCAGGGCGTGATCGTCGCGCTGGCGTATTTCGGCAACGAGACCAGCTACCATGTGCGCCTCGACAGCGGCGCCATCGTGAAAGTGTCGCGCACCAATGCGGCCCGCCACGACGTGTCGCGCCTCGAACGCGAGCAGCGCGTGTGGGTCTGGTGGGATGGCGCCGACATCGTCGTGCTGACCAGCTGAGGCCTGCATGAAGCTTATCTTGCAATCGCTGCGCAGCCTGGTCACCTTGCGCTGGCTCACCGGCCGCAACGCCGTGATCGCCGTGCCGGCGCTGTTCCTGACCGCCGCCTTTCTGATCCCCTTCCTGATCGTGCTGCGCATCAGCCTGTCCGACATGGACACGGCCGGCAGCCCGTTCGGCGGCCTGCTGTCGTATGTCGACGGCATCGTCGTGCTGAAGGTGAAAATTGCCAACTACCTGTTTATCGCCGCCGACGAGCTGTACCTGCTGACCTATCTCAGCTCCATCAAGTATGCGGCGATCACCACCGCGATTTGCCTGTTTATCGGCTATCCGTTCGCCTACTTCATGGCGCGCGCCAGGCCGTCCACGCGGCCGATCCTGATGATGCTGGTGATGCTGCCGTTCTGGACTTCTTTCCTGCTGCGCGTGTATGCGTGGAAGGGCATCCTGGCCAACCATGGCCTGCTGAACGACCTCTTGATCGCGCTCGGCGTGGTGACGGAACCCATCCAGATGATGAACACCTCGTTCTCGCTGGTGGTCGGCATGGTCTATGCGTATTTGCCGTTCATGATCCTGCCGCTGTATGCGAATCTGGTCAAAATGGACCTGCGCTTCCTGGAAGCGGCGGCCGACCTGGGCGCTACTCCTTTGCAGGCCTTCTGGCGCATCACCGTGCCGCTGTCGAAGTCGGGCATTATCGCCGGCGCCATGCTGGTCTTTATTCCGTCGGTGGGCGAATACGTGATCCCCGAGCTGCTGGGCGGCCCGGAAACCCTGATGATCGGCCGCGTGCTGTGGGACGAGTATTTCACCAATAACGACTGGGCCATGGCCTCGTCGGTGACGGTGCTGGTGATCCTGCTGATCCTGGTGCCGATGGCGATCTTTAACAGATACAAGACGGATCAACACGCGGGAGAGCGCGCATGAACGGTCGTACTTTCCTGCAGCGCTGGTTCGGCCGTGGCTGGCTGTCGCTCGGCTATCTGTTCCTCTACCTGCCCATCATCGTGCTGATCGTCTTCTCGTTCAACAGCTCGCGCCAGGACATGGTGTGGACCGGCTTTTCGCTGCGCTGGTACCAAGAGCTGCTGAGCGACACCGAGATCATCTCGGGCTTCGGCCTGTCCCTGAAAATTGCTTTCATGTCGGCCACGTCGTCGGTGGTGCTCGGCACCTTTGCCGCCTTTGCCTTGGTCAACTACCAGCGTTTCAGGGGCCGCACGCTGTTCTCGTCCATGGTCAGCGCGCCGCTGGTGATGCCCGAGGTGATTATCGGCCTGTCCCTGCTGCTGATGCTGGTGTCCATGCAAAAGGTGTTCGGCTTTCCCGAACGGGGCGTGGCCACCATCTGGCTGGGCCACACCCTGCTGGGCATGGCGTATGCGGCCGTGGTGGTGCAGTCGCGCCTGCAGGAGATGAGCAAGTCGCTCTCCGAGGCGGCGATGGACCTGGGCTGCCGCGCGCATCAGGTGTTCTTCCTGGTGACCCTGCCGAATATCACGCAAGCGCTGGCGTCCGCCTGGCTGCTGACATTTACCCTGTCGTTGGACGACGTGGTGCTGTCGGCCTTCCTGTCCGGCCCCGGTTCGACCACCATGCCGCTGGTGATCTTTTCACGCGCGCGGCTGGGGCTCGATCCTAGGGTGAATGCGATTGCCGCATTGACCATCCTGGTGGTGACGATTGCCGTGATCGCGTATGCCGTGATGCTGGCGCGCAGCGACCGGCGCCGGCGCAAGCAACTGTCCGCCGCATACACGCTCGACCAGGAGTAGAACGCCTGTCAAAACCTGCTGCGCGTCGGTATTTGCGGCCTGCGATGCTCACCGTACCTTCGTACGGTTGCGCTTCTTAGCCACAACAACCTTCCGCTCGCTACGGTTTTGTCAGGCGTTGTAAGCTGCTGCCATACTCACACAGGAGATCACCATGAACTGGCACACGCGCGCGGCGGAACTGACGATCGATGGACGGGCTTTTATCAACGGCGAGCGGGTCTGGGCCATCTCCGGCCGGCAGTTCGACAATCGGTCGCCGATCGACGGGCGATTGCTGGGGCAGGTGGCGCGCTGCGACAGTCTGGATGTCGATGCGGCGGTGATCGCCGCGCGCGCGGCCTTCGAGGACCGCCGCTGGGCCGGAAAATCTCCGGCACAGCGCAAGCGCGTGCTGATCAAGTTCGCCGACCTGGTGCAGCAGAACGGCCCCGAGCTGGCCCTGCTCGAAACGCTGGACATGGGCAAGCCGATCAAATACAGCCAGAGCGTGGATGTGGGCGCCACCGCCAACTGCCTGCGCTGGTATGGCGAGGCGATCGACAAGGTCTACGATGAGATCGCCCCCACGCCATCCAGCAGCCTGGCGCTGATCACGCGCGAACCGGTGGGCGTGGTGGCCGCCATCGTGCCGTGGAATTACCCGATGATCATGGCCGCCTGGAAGATCGCGCCGGCGCTGGCGGCCGGCAACAGCGTGATACTGAAGCCGTCCGAAAAATCGCCGTTGACGGCCTTGCGCCTGGCCGAACTGGGCCTGGAAGCGGGTTTGCCGCCCGGCGTGTTCAATGTGCTGCCCGGCTATGGCCAGGAGGCGGGCGCCGCGCTGGCGCTGCATATGGATATCGACTGCATCGGCTTTACGGGCTCGACCCGCACCGGCAAGCTGATCGTGCAGATGGCGGGCCAGTCGAATTTGAAACGGGCCTGGACCGAGCTGGGCGGAAAATCCGCCAATATCGTCTGCGCCGACTGTCCCGACCTCGACAAGGCGGTGGCGGCCGCCATCGGTTCCATCTTTTTCAACCAGGGCGAAAGCTGCAATGCGCCGTCGCGCCTGTTCGTGGAGGAGTCGATCAAGGCGCAATTCCTGGCCAAGGCCCAGGCCATGCTGCCGCAGTTCCAGCCCGGCGATCCGCTCGACGAAGCCACCGTGATGGGGGCGATCGTCGACGCCACGCAGATGCAGACGGTGATGGGCTATATCGCGGCCGGCAAGAAGGAGGGCGCGGTCCTGCTGGGCGGCGGCGAGGCGGCGCGCCTGGACACGGGTGGCTACTACGTGCAGCCGACCCTGTTCGATGGCGTGGACGCCAGCATGACGATCGCGCGCGAAGAGATCTTCGGGCCGGTGCTGTCGGTGCTGGGTTTTACCGATATCCAGGAAGCCATCAAACAGGCCAACGCCACGCCCTATGGCTTGCAGGCGGCGGTGTGGACGTCCGATATCAGCAAGGCCATCCAGACCTCGCGTGCCCTGCGTGCCGGCACCGTGCATGTGAACCAGTACGACGGCGACGATATCACCGTGCCGTTCGGCGGCTACAAGCAGTCGGGCAACGGGCGCGACAAGTCATTGCACGCGCTGGACAAGTACACGGAGTTGAAGACGACCTGGATACAGGTGGGATAATTTTTATAAGGGTACTTAAAAGGGCTAATTAATGGTGTTGATAGCTTAAAATAGTTCTTTTAGGGGCCATTATATTTTTCATGGCTGTGTACTTGTTAAAATTTTGGATCGTATAAGTGCTAATTCAAGGATAAACTGAACACAATTAGCTACTATAAGATCCAATTGGAGCCGCCATGCAGTGCCATTTTCAAATTTTTCATGATGATGCGTGGCACGATTGTGCATCGCTGACTTTGCTTGAGCCAGCAGGTGGTAATCCACGTACAGCTGCCCTGTTCGAGTATGACCTCGATTATGCCTTCTTCAAGCTTGAGAATGGACCTGTGTCGCTGCGTTTTCCCGTCACGGCAGAGATGCAGAAGCTGGCGCAATGGCCAGCCTTTATCTTTGACCTGATTCCCCAGGGAAGTGGACGGACATATCTGCTTGGGCAGCTTCAACTGGCAGATGGCCCGGCTGCCGATTTTCCGCTGGCGTGTTGCGGCGCATTCAATCCCATCGGGCGCGTGCGCATCGTCGAGGCCGTGCAGTACTACGCACAACATATGAATCGCCACGACAAGGGCAAGCCGCTGTCCGGCTTTTCACTGGACGAGATCATAGGCCGTGGCGATGCCTTCAATGAGCGCATGCTGATGCATAGCATGCTGGCCGCCGGCAGTCTGGGGGTGCAAGGGGCGGCGCCGAAATATCTGTTGACCACCGACCATGCTGGTCTCTGGCATGCCGATGGGGCTCTGGCGGATCAGTACGCAGCTGCCCACTTTATCGTCAAGCGTCCGCGCGGAAAGACCGCCAGCGACGCTAAGGTATTGAAAAATGAAGCCGCATATATGACTGTGGCGCGCGCTGTGGGCCTGCGCACCGAAGGCCAACTGCGCTACCAGGACGATACTTTGTTCATTCCCCGCTTTGACCGCCGTATCCAGGATGGAAAAGTGCTGCGATTCCATCAGGAAAGCGCCGCTTCGCTGGCAGGTATCGTTGGCTTTGAAGCCACGCCTAGCCAATTCGTGCTATTGCAGGCACTGCGCGCTGTCGTCAGCGACAAGACTGCGGAAACCATCGAATTTCTCAAACGCGATATCTTGAACCTGGCTATGCGCAATACCGATAATCACGCACGCAATACGGCGGTACAGCAAGTTGGTGCCGAGGTGCGCCTCACACCTCTGTTCGATTTTGCGCCGATGTACCTGGACCCGGATGGCATACCACGTGCGGCGCGCTGGTATCACCCGGACACCAAAAAGGAGCTGCATGACTGGACGACGATACTGGCGACGATCGGCATGCTGGACGTGGAGCGCCAGCAGATCCGCCTCGCGTTATACGGATTTGCCCGGCAACTGGCTGCGCTGGAACAGCATATGCAAGAGGCAGGCGTGGATGATGACATCATTGCTTTCCTCCGTCCACATATCGCCGGGCAGATCGAACAGCTCAAGGCATTGGGAGAGCACTGACATGGCGCGTACGAAAAAGACCGTTGACAAAGAAGAGTTGCGGCAGCGCAGGGCAGTGCTTTACGAAGCCATTGAAGCAGGAGCCGTCACACTACAGCACGCGGTCAAGGAAATGCGCGCCATCTCGCGCATGACGCAGGCAGAGTTTGCGACGCACCGGGGCGTGAGCACGAAGGTCATCAAGGAGATCGAGAGCGGCAAGGGCAATCCGACCATCCAGACGCTGAACCGTATCGGACAGTTCTTTGGCTTGGAGGTGGCCTTTGTACGGACAGAAACGCTGCGTGAAAAAAAAATCGCCCCGCAGAGTGCCGGGGCGATATCGCCTCAATAGGCTACATCAGAAACAGTGTTCCATCGCCGGAAAACTGCCATCCTTGACGGCTTTCACATAGCCGGTGACGGCGTCGTCGATGCTGGCCGCGCCTTCCATGAAGTTGCGCACGAAGCGTGCCTTGCGGCCCGGGAACACGCCCAGCATGTCGTGCATGACCAGTACCTGGCCCGAGCAGTCGGGGCCGGCGCCGATGCCGATGGTCGGGATCGTCAGCATCTCGGTCACTTCCTTGCCCAGCTGGGCCGGCATCGCTTCCATCAGCACGATGGCCGCGCCCGCGTTTTGCAGCGCCAGCGCGTCGTTCTTCAGCTGGTCGGCGCTTTCGGTGCTCTTGCCCTGGACTTTATAGCCGCCCAGCTGGTGCACCGATTGCGGCGTCAGGCCGATATGGGCGCAGACGGGAATGCCGCGTTCGGTCAGGAATCTTACCGTGTCGGCCAGCCAGGCGCCGCCTTCGATCTTGATCATGTGCGCGCCGGCCTGCATCAGGATCACGGCGTTGGCGTAGGCGGTCTCCGGCGTGCCGTAGGCGCCGAACGGCAGGTCGGCCATCACCATCGCGCTCTTGCTGCCGCGCGCCACCGACGCCGTGTGGTAGGCCAGTTCGGCCACCGTCACGGGGAGCGTCGAGTTGTGGCCGTTGCAGACCATGCCCAGCGAATCGCCGATCAGCAAGATCTCCACGCCGCAGCGGTCCATCAGCGACGCGAAGCTGGCGTCGTAGCAGGTCAGCATGGCGATCTTTTCGCCGGCGGCGCGCAGGGTAGCGAGCGCATGGATGGTCACGGCCTTGTTGGCGACGGGCTTGGATGGCGCAGGGGCGGGCGCGGGTGCACCGGCCTTCTCTTTGGCGGCCAGATCGGTTCCTTGCAAATAAGCGGACATAGGTATTCTCTAGAGTAAAAGGGATGCAGCGCCGCTAGTGTAGACCTTTATGCGGCAGTGCGCAGGAGCGGCATTGTAGTGGAAGGTTGACGATAGTGTCAGAGCTGGCTGATGGCCTGGTCCGCAACGCTGGCCAGGTAATCGCTGGCCGCGCCCTTGCCCGGCACGGTGAGCGCGGGCGCCAGCGCCAGCAGCGGCACCAGCACGAAAGCGCGTTCGGTAATGCGCGGATGCGGCACCGTCAAGGTGGCGCTGGCGATCTGTTCCTCGCCGTACAGCAGCAGGTCCAGGTCCAGGGTGCGCGGCGCGTTGCGGTAGGGCCGCTCGCGGCCGTGGGCAGCTTCGATGCCATGCAGCGCCTGCAGCAGTTCCCCGGCGGCCAAGGTGGTGGCAATGCGCGCCACGGCGTTGATATAGTCGTCGCCGCTGGAATCGATCGGCGCGGTGCGGTAGCTGGGCGAGGCGTCGACCAGCTGTGCACCGGGCAGGCGCGCCAGGCGCGCGATGGCATCGGCGACGTTGGCGCGTGCGTCGCCCAGGTTGGCGCCGATGCCGATATAAGCGGTGACCTGCGCCATGGTGTTACTGCTCGCCAGTGCTGCCGGTGACCGTGCCACCGCTCTTGCTGCGGGTGCTGCGGCGCGGCGGGCGTTTTTTCTTGACGGCGCCGGGGGCGGCGTTGGCGCTGGCCAGCAGCGCTTCGCGCGTCTCTTCGTCGCCTTCGTAGAACGCGGTCCACCACTCGCCGATCTCGGTGTCGATCTCGCCCGAGGCGCAGCGCAGCAGCAGGAAGTCGTAGCCGGCGCGGAAGCGCAGGTGCTCGAGCAGCTTGTGCGGCGCCTTGCCGACCCGGCGCTCAAACCTGGGCTGCATCGACCAGATGTCGCGCATGTCCGAACCGATCTTGCGCTGCAGGGCCAGTTTTTCCGTCTGCGAATCGAGCACGTCGTCGGCCGCCAGGTGCAGCGCGGGGATCGTCGATTCGCCGGCGGCGCGGTAGGCGGTCCATTTTTCCAGCACCTGGTGCCACAGCAGCGAGGCGAACAAGAAGCCCGGCGACACCGTCTTGCCGGCGGCGATGCGGGCGTCGGTGGCGTCCAGCGCCAGGGTGACGAATTTCGCGCCCAGCGGCTGTTCCAGCACCACGTCGAGCAGCGGCAGCAGGCCGTGATGCAGGCCTTCCTTGCGCAGCTGCTGCAGACAGGCCAGCGCGTGGCCGCTCATCAGCAATTTGAGCATTTCGTCGAACACGCGCGGCGCCGGCACATTGTTGATCAGCGGCGCCATGATGGCGATCGGTTCGGCCGTGTGCGGCTCGATGGTGAATTTCAGCTTGGCGGCGAAACGCACCACGCGCAGCATGCGCACCGGGTCTTCGCGGTAGCGCTCTTCCGGCTTGCCGATCATGCGCAGGGTCTGCGCGCGGATATCTTCCACGCCGCCGTGGTAGTCCAGCACTTCCTGCGTGGCCGGGTTGTAGTACATGGCGTTGATGGTGAAGTCGCGGCGCAGCGCGTCTTCGTGCTGCAGGCCGAAGGTGTTGTCGCGCAGCACGCGGCCGTGTTCATCCTTCGGCGCCGAATCGGCGCCGGCGCCGCGGAAGGTGGTCACTTCCAGCAAGTCCTGGCCGAACATCACGTGCACGATCTGGAAGCGCTTGCCGATGATGAAGGCGCGGCGGAACAAACGCTTGACCTGTTCCGGCGTCGCGTTGGTGGCGATGTCGAAGTCTTTCGGTTTGACGCCCAGCAGCAAGTCGCGCACGGCGCCGCCCACCACGAACGCTTCGTAGCCCGCTTCCTGCAGGCTGCTGGTGACGCGGATGGCGTTCGAGGTCACCAGTTTCGGATCGATTCCGTGTTGCGCGGGACCGAGCACGGTGGCTACCGTGGTGTCGCGCGCTGCCTCTTTTTTAACGCCGAGGATCTTGCGGATGAGTTTTTTAATCATTGAATAAGTGGAGTGATGGCCAGCCGTGGAGGGATGCGTGTGCGGTCAAAGCGGCGTTGGGGTTGGTCGCGACCGGGTGGGTGACGACCGACAACAGGGGGATGTCGTTATGGGAATCGCTGTAGAAATAGCTGCGTTCGAACTGGCCCAGTTCCTTGCCCAGCTTTTCCAGCCAGGCATGGGTATGGGTCAGCTTGCCGGCGCCCAGGGTCGGCGTGCCGATGAGCTTGCCCGTGACATTGCCTTCGGCATCGTATTCGGGCATGGCGGCGATCAGGTGCTCGACACCGAGGGCGGCGGCGATCGGCTTGGTGACGAACTGGTTGGTGGCCGTGACGATGGCGATCAGGTCGCCCGCATCCTGGTGCTGTTTCAGCAGCGCCACGACTTCGGGACGGATCGCCGGCAGCACCACCTCCAGCATGAATTGCGCGTGCAATTCATCCAGGCGGGCGCGGGGGAACTGCGCCAGGTTACCGAGCGCGAACTCCAGGTATTCCACCGCGTCCAGGGTGCCGGCCTGGTACTGGGCAAAAAAGCCGTTGTTGCGGCGGGTGAATTCGGTGGCGTCCACTACGCCGCTGCGTACCAGAAATTCGCCCCACTCGTGATCGGAGTCGATGGGCAGCAGGGTATGGTCGAGGTCAAACAGGGCCAGATTCATCATTCTTTCGCTTCCGCCTGCAACAACTCGCGCAACAAGGGCAAGGTGATCGGGCGTTGGGTTTCAAGGGAGTAGAGGTCGAGTGAGTCCAGCATCGTCGACAGCGAACGCATGTCGCGCCGGAAATGGGACAGCAGATAGGGTAACACGCCCGGCGACAAGGTCAAGCCGCGGGTGGTGGCCGCCTGGGTCAGGGCGGCGATTTTTTCATCGTCGGTCAGGCCGTGGATCTGGTAGATCAGGCCCCAGCCCATGCGCGTGCGCAAGTCTTCGCGCACCGGCAGCACGGCCGGCGGCACGGCGCCGCTGCACACCATATAAGCCTTGTTGGCGCGGATTTCATTGAACAGGGCAAATGCGTCGATCTGCGCCAGCGGCGACAGTTTCTCGCAGTCGTCGAGCAGATACAGGTCGACCTCGGGCGAATACACGAATTCGGACTCGATCGAAAACGGCGAAATATAACGCGCGCGCTCGGTGCTGGCCAGGGCCTTGAGCAGATGGCTCTTGCCGGCGGCCAGCTCGCCCCACAGGTAGGCAAAATGTTCGCGCGACGTGCGCGCGGCGAACTGGCGCATCAGCTGCGCCACTTCGGCATTCTGTCCCACCTCGAAGGTATCGAGGCTGTGCGCCTGGTCTGTGCCTAGATCGAGCACCAGTTGTTTCATGGCGTACGCCTTGTCCTGTTTTTCATTACTGCGTATGCGTTGTTGTTAATTTTATATTGTAAAAGCTTATATTTAAGTATTATAGAAGCTGCTGGCCAAGTAATGGCGTCTTACATGCTTGAAAGCGACCATTAACACGGCGGAAGCGGGCAAAGCGAGCAGTACGCCGACGAAACCGAACAGTTGTCCGAAAGCCAGCAAGGCGAAGATCACGGCCAGGGGATTCAAGCCAATGCGCTCGCCCACCAGGCGCGGCGTCAGGAAAAAGCCTTCGATGACCTGGCCGCAGCCATAGATCACAGCCACCGCCACCACGCCGCTCCAGTCGGCGAACTGCAGCAGGGCGGCGATCAGCGCCAGCACCAGGCCCAGGCCGAAACCCAGGTAGGGGATAAACACCAGCAAGCCGGTGATGATGCCCACCGGCAGCGCCACTTCAAAGTCGGCGATCATCAGGGCGATCGAGTAATAGGCGGCCAGCACCAGCATCACCAGCAACTGGCCGCGCAGGTATTGCGCCAGCAGGGTATCGACTTCCTGCGCCATGGCCACCGTGCGGCCGACCCAGCGGCGCGGCACGGCGCCGGCGATGCGCGCCAGCATCGGGTGCCAGTCCAGCAGCAGGTAGAACAGCACCACCGGAATCAGCACCACCGTGGCCAGCCAGCCCAGCACGGCCGTGCCGCCGATGCGCGCCGAGGCCAGCACCGTGCTCCAGATCTCGTCGCCGCTGGTGGCCATCTGCTGGCTCAGCATGCGTTTGATGCCGGTGCCGTCGAGGCGCACGCGGATGCCCAGGTCGCGCAGCTTGGGCGCGATCAGTTCGTTTGCCTTGGTGAGAAATTGCGGGATCTGCGCCTGCAGCAGCGGGATTTCTTTTTGCAGCACCGGCACCACGATCAGCACCAGGGCTGTCAGCGCCAGGAAAAACAGCATGACCACCAGCAGCACGGCCAGCGGGCGCGGCAAGTGGAAGCGCCGGTAATGCAAGCGTTGCAAACGGTCCACGCCCGGATTGAGCACATAGGCCAGCACGGCGGCGGCCAGGAAAGGCGTGAGGATGGGGCCCAGGGTGGCCAGCAACAGCAGCAATGCCAGCCAGACCGCGATCCAAAATGCTGTTTGCTTCTGTTCGGCGGTGATGGCAAAGGGCATGAAGTTTTTTGGTTTTGCGTTAAAAAAAGGCAGTTAATTACAAACTCAGGGGTCAGTTTGATAAAATAGCGGCTTGATCGACCGAATTGACCGGCTGGCGCGCCGCCCGCAAAGGGTTGATGCCCTTGATGCGCGTGCGCGCCAGCCGGTATCCGTGTTCTATTCCGCCTTCCATTTTACCGCCTCCGCTGCCACCACACCATGAACCAGACTTCTAATGTTTCCCTTTCCTACCGTGACGCTGGCGTCGATATCGACGCAGGCGACGCTCTAGTCGAAGCAATCAAGCCTTACGCCAAGCGCACCATGCGCGAAGGTGTGATGGGCGGCCTGGGCGGTTTTGGCGCCATGTTTGAAATCAGCAAGAAGTACAAGGAGCCGGTGCTGGTCTCGGGCACCGACGGCGTGGGCACCAAGTTGCGTCTGGCGTTCGAACTGAACCGCCATGACACGGTCGGCATCGACCTGGTCGCCATGAGCGTCAACGACATCCTGGTGCAAGGCGCCGAGCCGCTGTTCTTCCTCGACTACTTCGCTTGCGGCAAGCTCGACGTGGCCATCGCCACCGACGTCATCAAGGGCATCGCCCAGGGTTGCGAACAAGCCGGTTGCGCGCTGATCGGCGGCGAAACGGCGGAAATGCCGAGCATGTACCCGGCCGGCGAATACGATCTGGCCGGTTTTGCCGTCGGCGCGGTGGAAAAAGCCAATATCATCGACGGCACCAAGATCGCCCCGGGCGACGTGGTACTGGGCCTGGCCTCGTCGGGCGTGCACTCGAACGGTTACTCGCTGGTGCGCAAGATCATCGAAGTGGCCAAGCCGGACCTGGAAGGCGACTTCCACGGCCGTAAACTCGCCGACGTGCTGATGCAGCCGACGCGCATCTACGTCAAGCCGCTGCTGGCGCTGATGGCCTCGATGGAAGTGAAGGGCATGGTGCACATCACCGGTGGCGGCCTGGTGGAAAACATTCCACGCGTGCTGCAGCCTGGCCTGGTTGCCGAGCTCGATTCGAAAGCGTGGACCATGCCACCGCTGTTCACCTGGCTGCAACAGCACGGCGGCGTGGCCGACGCTGAAATGCACCGCGTGTTCAACTGCGGCATCGGCATGACGGTGATCGTGTCGGCCGACAACGCCGCCGCCGCCATCGCGCAGCTGCAAGCGGCCGGCGAGACCGTCTACACCATCGGCACCATCCGCGCGCAAGTGGGCGACGAGCACCAGACCATCGTTATTTGAGTTCCAGCCTGATACCTGGACTGGCAGCATGAAAAAAAGCGGATCGCGCCCTGGCGTGGTCCGCTTTTTTCATGGCTGCGTCATATTTATTTTCTACAATATCGGCTCACGTATTTTTGCAGGTATCCGCATGCTCATCAAACAACTCGCCAGCGCGCTGCTGCCATTGTGCCTGCTCGCTGCCGCCGGCCATGCCGTGGCCCGCAACCCTGTCATCCTGGTGTCGATCGATGGCTTTCGCGCCGATTACCTCGAGCGCGGCGTCTCGCCCACGCTGAACCAGCTGGCCGCCGGTGGCGTGCGCGCCGAGGCCATGCGCCCGTCTTTCCCCTCGGTCACTTTTCCGAACCACTACACGCTGGTGACAGGTTTGCGTCCCGATCATCACGGCCTGGTGGACAACACGATGCTGGACCCGGCCATACCGGGCGAGCGATTTACCTTGAGCAATAACGCAGCCGTCGCTGACCGCCGCTGGTGGGACCAGGCCGAGCCTGTCTGGGTAACGGCCGAACGCAACGGCCTCCGCAGCGCCACCATGTTCTGGCCCGGCTCGGAAGCGGCCATCCACGGCGTGCGTCCCAGCGTCGCGCCGCGCTTCGATGGCAAGCTGCCGGCCAATGACCGCGTCGACCGGTTGCTGTCCTGGCTCGACGGTCCGCCTGACGCCTTGCCGGGCTTTATGACCTTGTACCTGGACGATGTCGACCATGCCGGGCATACCCATGGCCCGGATGACGAGCACACGACGCAGGCGGTGGCGCACGTGGACCAGGCGCTGGCCCGCCTGATGCAAGGGCTGGCCAGCCGCCACCTGAACCCGAACCTGGTGATCGTGTCCGATCATGGCATGGCGCCCTTGAGCCGCGCGCGCGTGATACGCATGGATGCGCTGGCGCCGGAGAACAGTTATCGCGTTACGGCCAGCGGTCCGTACGCATCGTTCGATGCCGTGCCGGGACAGGAAGCGGCGCTCGATGCGGCCCTGCTGCGGGCGCACGAGCATATGCAGTGCTGGCACAAGGCCGATATTCCGGCGCGTTTCGTGTATGGCAGCAACCCGCGCGTGCCGCAGTATCTGGGCCTGGGCGAGCCGGGCTGGGCGCTGGTATTCAACGAGCGCGGCGCGGCGCGCGTGAAAGGCGGCGGCCATGGCTATGACAATATGGCGCCGGAAATGCGCGCCATGTTCATCGCCAGCGGCCCCGCGTTCAAGCCGGGCGTGGTGCTGCCGGCATTTGACAACGTCGACGTCTATCCATTGCTGATGCGTTTGCTGGAGTTGGCGCCGCTGCCGTCCGATGGCGAGATCACGCCCCTGCTGCCGGCCTTGCAGCAGCAGTGACACCGCGCCGCTCAGGGCTGGAGGATCTTCGCCACCCTGGCGCAGCGCAGCCGGAACGCGTCCGGCATCTTTGAGCCCAGCAGCGGGCGCAGGTACAGGCGAAAAGCGTCCGTCACATCGGTGCCGCTTTCACTGATGAATTCGTCTTCCATGGTGCGCGTCTTGCCCGCCACCTCCGTCAAGGGCAGCAGTTCGTAGTCGACCGAGTAATAGCCGGTGCGCTTGATGGCAACCGACCCGTCGCGGTCGCCCCACATCGCGTATTGCACCGCCTTCTCTCCCACCTCGCGCGCTTCGCGCTGGTCGACGTCCGACACGCAGCCGATGAACGAGCGCTGCAGATAACCGAAGGTATCGCCGCGCACGCGCTTGATGCCCAGCCTGGCCTTGATCTCGTCGCACAACAGGTCGGCCAGCGCGCCGGTGCCCGACAGTTGCACATTGCCGTGGGCGTCGCGTTCGACTTCGCTGCCTGTCTTTTTGGCCAGCAGGCTGGCGATCGGCTCGCCCGAGGCATCGTGGATGCCTTCCGAGACGGCGATCACGCAGCGGCCATGCTTTTCGTACATCGCCTTGACGTCGGCCAGGAACTGCTCCAGCACGAAGGTGCGCTCCGGAACATAGATCAGGTGCGGCCCGTCGTCCGGGAACTTCTTGCCCAGGGCCGAGGCGGCCGTCAGGAAGCCGGCATGGCGGCCCATCACCACGCCGACATACACGCCGGGCAGGGCGGCGTTGTCGAGGTTGGCGCCGGCAAACGCCTGCGCCACGAAACGGGCGGCCGACGGAAAGCCCGGCGTATGGTCGCTGCCAACCAGGTCGTTGTCGATGGTCTTCGGGATATGGATGCAGCGCAGCGGATAGCCGGCCTTGTGCGCCTCTTCGCTGACGATGCGCACCGTGTCGGACGAGTCATTGCCGCCGATATAAAAGAAGTGTTCGATCTCGTGCGCGCGCAGCACCTGGAAGATCTGCTGGCAGTAGGCGATGTCGGGCTTGTCGCGCGTGGAGCCGAGCGCCGACGACGGCGTGGCGGCCACCAGTTCCAGGTTGTGGCTGGTTTCCTGCGTCAGGTCGACGAAGTCTTCATTGATGATGCCGCGCACGCCGTGCAGCGCGCCATACACGCGCGTGACGTGCTGGAAGCGCCGCGATTCGAGCACCACGCCCACCAGCGACTGGTTGATGACGGCGGTGGGGCCGCCACCTTGCGCAACAAGAATTTTTCCGGACGGCATAGGATCTCCTGGCAAGTCACACGGTCCTCCAGCCTACTCCTTTTTGGCCGCCGCGCCCTGTTTTCCGATATGCCGGTCGAGGAATCGTTCGGCCCTGGTCCAGAAATCGATGCGGTTCTTCGGCAGCGACCAGCCGTGCCCTTCTTCCTCGTACACCACCCATTCCACCTGCGGGTTATGTTGCTTCACGGCTGCGTGGAACTGCTTGCCGTGGTACAGCGGCACGCGCTTGTCAAGCGCGCCATAGGCCAGCAGCAGCGGCTGGGTGATGCGCGCGGCCTGGGCGATCGGCGAGGTGGCCTTGAACTGGGCCGCGTCCTTGACCGGGTCGCCGATCAGTTCGGGCATGCCGTACTGTTTCCAGTCGTCGCTCATGTCGGAGGCGAAACTCCAGTGGCCGGTATACAGCAGGCCGATATCGGTCACGCCCACCAGGTCGATGCCGCAGCGGTACAAATCAGGATCGTTGACCAGGCCCATCAGGGTGGCATAGCCGCCATAGCTGCCGCCGGCGATGCAGATGCGCTGGCCATCGGCCACGCCCCGTTTGATGGCCCAGCGCGCGCCGTCGGCGATATCATCCTGCATTTTCAGGCCCCATTGCTTCCAGCCGGCATGGAAATGCTTGCTGCCAAAGCCGGTGCTGCCGCGGTATTCGGGTTCCAGCACGGCGTAGCCACGCGAGGCCAGGAACTGCACTTCGCTGTCCCACTGCCAGGACGTGCCGCGCACATACGGTCCGCCATGCACCAGCACCACCAGCGGCAAGTTCTTGCCGTCGCTGTTGACGGGCAGCGTCAGCCAGGCCGGGATCGTCAAGCCGTCGCGCGCCGGGTAATGCACCAGCTTTTGCTGGCTCATCTGCGCCGCCTTGATGCGTGGCAGGGAGGCGCCGATGGCGGTCAGCTGCCCGGTTTCGCTGTTGAGCAGGGAAAAGCTGACCGGCTGCACGTCGGCATACGAGGCCACCACCATGAAGGGCGTCGCCGCCCTGGGCGCGACCGAGATCAGGTTGACGGTCTGCGGCAGCGCGGCGTCGATGCCGGCCTGGGTGGCGGCCATGGCTTGGTCGAACCAGCGCGTGCCGCGCCGCTCGGCCAGGTAGCGCAGGCCCAGCAGTTTGCCCTTGCCGACCAGCAGGCTGCCGCTGAAATCGTAGCCATCGAGCGCCATCACGGGCGTGGCGTCGATGCGGTTGGCGGCCAAATCCCAGGGGTACAGATTCAGCGTGTCGCCACCGACGCGGGCGCTCACATACAGGGTGCCGTCGGGACCGAAGGCGAGCGGCGTAAACGCCTCTTTACCCTTCAGGTAGGCATCGAATTGCGCCAGCTGGCGCCAGGCGCCGCTGGCTGGCTCGCGGTACAGGATGGTCTCGATATTGCGCACTTTGGTGACGGCGATGCGCGGTTCGCCGTCCTGGTCCAGCAGCCAGCGGCGTACCTTGCCGGGCGGCGCCACGGCCGTGCTGCGGCCGGTGACGGTATCGAGCCGCAGCAGGGCCGTGTAGTCGACTTCGCGCGTGGCCGTGTAGACGGTGCTGGTCACATAGATGACGCTGGAATCTTGCGCGCCGCGCTGGCCCGTCAGCCAGGTATGCCAGGGCAGCGGCTTGTAGACCGAGGTCGAGAGGTTGGGCGCGAAGCTGCGCTCGGCCAGCTGGCGAAAATCGCTGCCGTCGCGGTTGACGGCGTACAGGCCGGGGGCGTAGCGCCGCTCGCCGGGCGCCGTCTGGTAGTCGCGCGTGGACAATACCAGGCGCTCGGGATTGACCCATTCCACATCGCCCACGTCGACGTCGTCAAACTGCGCCACCACCTTGATGCTGTTATTGGCCAGGTTGACCACGGCCAGGCGCTCGCGCCCGTTCGGCCCCAGCACCAGCACGGCCAGGTGGCGCGCGTCGGGCGACAACTGCACGTCGCTGAATTCGGGGTTGGCAAAGAAATCGGCAATCGGCGGCGCGGAGTGCGCGCCGGCGTGCGTGGCGGCGAAAAAAACGGCCGCCATGGCGGAGAATAAAAAACGGGATAGATTCATCGGGGACAAGGTCAGGGGTGGGCGGGGGCATTGTGGCGCGCCAGGAACTGTTCCACGCGCTGCCAGAAGTCGATGCGGTTTTTCGTCAGGCGCCAGTCCTGGCCTTCGTCGTCATGGCGCAGCCATTGCGCGTCCGGGTTGCCCTGGCGGATAGCCTGGTACAGCGCATAGGCGTCGGACAAGGGCACCACATGGTCGCGATAGCCATGCGCCAGCAGCAGCGGCTGGGTGATGTGCTGCGCCAGGTAGCGTGGCGAGGTGGCGCGCAGGCGGGCGGCGTCACGGCGCGCGTCGCCAATCTGGCTGGCGGCCGGATAGCGGTCGTAGCCTTCGTAGAGCGTGGCGCCGACGCGCCAGCGGCCATCGGCGATGGCGGCCAGGTCGGTGGCGGCGGACCAGGCCACGCCACAGCGGTACAGGTCGCCATCTTTCGCCAGTCCCATCAGCGCCGCATAGCCGCCGTAGCCGGCGCCGATGATGCACACCCGTTGCGGGTCGGCTATGCCCTCGGCGACAGCCCAGCGCACGCCGTCGGCCAGGTCGTCCTGCATGGCCAGGCCCCATTGTTGCCAGCCGGCCCGGAAGTGCGCGGCGCCCAGGCCCGTGCTGCCGCGGTAATCGGGTTCCAGCACGGCGTAGCCGCGCGAGGCGAGGAACTGGCTGGCGCCCTGCCAGCCTGGCGTGCTGCGCTGCCACGGGCCGTCATGCACGAACAGGATCAATGGCAGCGCACTGCGCGGCCCGGTGCGGGGCAGGGTCAGCCAGGCGGGAATGCGCAGGGCGTCGCGGGCGCGGTAATGGCGCAACTGCCTGCCGGCCATGCGCTCGGCATTGACGGCCGGGCGCGACCTGGCCAATGGCGTCAGCTGGCCGGTGTCGCGGTGAAAGATGCGGTAGATGGCCGGTTGCGTATCGGACCAGCTGGCCACCAGCACGAACGGGGTGCTGCTGCGCGTGCCCACGCTCACGGTATTGGTGGTGGCCGGCAGCAGGGCGTCCACGTGGCGCTGCACGGCTTGCATGTCCGCGTCCAGCCACAGAGTCACCTCGGTGTCGGTGGTGTAGCGTATTCCCAGCAGGGCGGTATCGCTGCGCAGCATGCTGGCGTCGATATCATGGTCGGGCGAGGAGACGAGCGGCTGCGCGTCGCGCTGCCGGGTGTGCAGGTCATAGCGGTACAGCGCCGCCTTGTCGCCGCCGTTCCTGGCGGTGACATACAGGCTGCCGTCCGGCGCCAGAAAGGCCGGCTCGAAGACATCGGGATCGTCGCTGCGCGGATCGAATTGCGCCAGCAATTGCCACTGTTCCGTGCCGGGCATGCGCCAGTACACCAGGTTCTGGCCGCCTTGCTGCGCGGTGGCGATGCGCGCCTGGCCGCCGTGGTCGTACAGCCAGTAGCGCACATGCGCGGGCGCGTCGACCAGCGCGTAGCTGCCACTGACGCTGTCGACCCGCCACAGCGAGGCCGTGTGCACGGCGCCGAATTCGCCGCGCCCGACCTGCAGCGCAAACATGCCGTTGCCGCGCTGGTCGCCGATGCTGTCCATCAGCACGGTGTTGTAGGGTAGCAGTGCACGGCCTGCTTTTGCGTGCGTTTCACCTTGCATGGGCTTGAGGTCGAGGATCTGCGATTCGCCGCCCCTGCCTGCCGCCAGTCGTTGCGGCGCCTGCATGCGGGTGGCCAGCTGGCGCAGGGCGCCGCCATCGCTGTCGACCGCGTACAGGCCGGAGCCATACCGCGTCGGTGCGCCTCCCAGCGCGCGGTCGGTCAGCCGAAACGCCAGGCGCGTGTCATTGACCCACAGGAAGTCGCCAATATCGGCGTCACGGAAGGCCGCCACTGTGGTGCTGCGCATGCTGGCCAGGTCCAGCACCGCCAGGCGTTCATGGCCTTCGGCCGGCGTGACGCGCATGGCCAGCTGGCGCCCGTCGGGAGACAGCGTGGCGCCACTCAGCGAGGCTGGTTCGAAAAACTGTTCGACCGTCATCAGGGCAGTGACGTGCACCGTGGGCGGGGCTGGCGCCTGTGCGGCGGCAGGACGGATGGCGCACAGGGCCAGCGCCGCCAGCAGGGCCGCGCGCATGATGGACCTTGACATCGCATGCGTCATTGCGCGGCTTGTCTACCTATGCAGCGTTGCAAGAGCTTCTCGGCGCGCGTCCAGAAGTCGATATTGTTTTTCGGCAACGCCCAGCCATGTCCCTCTTCCTGGTAGACCACCCACTCGACATCGCGGTTGGTCTTGCTGACGGCGTCGCGCAAGGCGCGGCCGATATGCGAGCCGGTGGCGGTCCGGTTGGTGGACGTATTGCTGGCCAGCTGGCGGTAGTTGCTGCCATCGAGATTGATCGCATACAGGCCGGGACCGTGGCGCACGTCTCCCTCGGCGATATTGTGGTCGGCCACGCTGTAGACGATGCGCTGGTCGTTGACCCAGGCGATCTGGGCGATATCGGCGTCCTCGAACGAGGTCAGGCCGCTCACTTTCATGCCGGCCAGTTCCACCGTGTACAGCTGCACCCGTCCGCCCTTGGCGCTGACCAGCACGGCCAGGTGGCGCCCGTCGGGCGACATCACGGCGCCGCTGAAGGTGCTGTTGTTGAAAAAATCGCCGATCGGAATGGGGGCGTTGCTGGCGGTCCTGGCGGCGGTGCCGGCATGGGCCGGCAGGCTGGCGCAGGAGAGCATGAAAAGGGGACCGAGTGCCAGGGTGCTGAGTGCTGCGGTGAAACGGGCCAGGCTGGACTGCATGAATACTCCTGTCGAGAATGCCAAATATGGTATTTATTTTGATATTATTTCTCTCAGGATAACATTTCGGTGTGCATTTGACCAGCCCGGCCAAGGGGGTTATTCCGGCGCGCGGATATGGTCGACCAGCCCGGTGCTGCGCCGGCCCGGCGCCGGCGTCAGCAGGCTGACCAGCACGGCGGTCAGCATGCCGGCCGGCATGCCGAAAATGCCGGCGGCGATCGGCGCGATATGGAACCACTGGCCGGCCGGCCCGCCGCCCAGCATCGGGCTGGTCTGCAGCATGTAGTACAGGCAGACGCCAAAGCCGGCCAGCATGCCGGCCACGGCGCCGTGGTGGTTGGCGCGTTTCCAGAACACGCCCAATACCAGCGCCGGGAACAGGGTCGAGGCGGCCAGCGAAAAGGCGATGCCGACCAGCGATAAAATATCGGCCGGCTTTTGCGAGGCCGCATAGGCGGCGATAAAGGCGACGGCCAGCAGCAGCAGTTTCGAGATCGTCACGCGCTTCTGGGTCGAGGCGGTCGGGTCGACCACCTTGTAATAGATGTCGTGCGACAGGCCGTTGGAAATGGCCAGCAGCAAGCCGTCCGCCGTCGACAGGGCGGCGGCCAGGCCGCCGGCCGCCACCAGGCCCGAGATCACATACGGCAGGCCGGCGATCTCGGGCGTGGCCAGCACCAGCACGTCGGCATCGATGGCAATTTCCGCCAGTTGCACCACACCGTCGCGGTTGACGTCGACGATGCTGATCAAGGGGCTGAGCTTGTCGACATTGGCCCAGTACGAGACCCACGTCGGCAAGTGCGCATATTGGGTGCCGACCAGGGCCGAATAGATATCGTATTTGACCAGCACCGCCAGCGCCGGAATGGTGAGATAAATCAGCAGGATGAAGAACAGGGTCCAGAACACCGAGACCCGGGTTTCATGCACGGACGGCGTGGTGTACGAGCGCATCAGGATATGCGGCAGCGCGGCCGTGCCCAGCATCATGCAGAACACCAGGGCCAGGAAATTGTTGCGTTTGATATCGGATTGCGCGCGGTCGGGCGCGGGAAACGGCTGGGCATGCGGCGTGATCGGCTCGGCCCGCTTCAAATTCAGGGCCAGCGCCGACTGCCACACGCCGCGCGCCTCTTCCGGGCTTTTCGGATAGGCGATCAGGGCGCGCTCGGCGCTGCGGATGTCGAACAGCGAGGCATTGCGCTTGCGCAGGATATCGAGCTGGCGCTGGGCCGCCAGCCGGCCCGCCTCCCACGAGGCCGGCAAGCCGTCGAGGTCAGCCTGGTAGTTGCGCGCGCGCTGGGCGTAGATGTCGCGCACCTCCCGCTCTTTCGGGTCCTGGTCCAGCACGTGCTCGCGCGCGCTCAGCTGCGTCAGCACCTTGCCGTAGGCGATCTGCGGCACCGGATTGTCGGCATGTTTTACGGACAGCCACATGGCGGGAATCAGGAAGGCCACGACGATGATGATGTACTGCGCCACCTGGGTCCAGGTAATGGCGCGCATGCCGCCAAGAAAAGAACAGACCAGGATGCTGGCCAGGCCGAGGAAAATGCCGACCGAAAAATCGACGCCCGTAAAGCGCGAGGCGATCAGGCCGACCGCGTAAATCTGCGCCACCACATAGGTGAACGAGACCACGATGGTGGCGGCCACGGCCAGCACGCGCACCGGCGCGCCACGCCCGCCCGGCCCGCCCGCATAGCGCGCCGCCAGGAAATCGGGAATCGTGTACTGGCCGAATTTGCGCAGATACGGGGCGATCAGCAGCGACACCAGGCAATAGCCGCCGGTCCAGCCCATGATGAAAGCCAGGCCGTCGAAACCGTTCAGGTACAGCCCGCCGGCCAGGCTGATGAAGCTGGCCGCCGAGATCCAGTCGGCGGCGGTGGCCATGCCGTTGAACAGGGCCGGCACGCGCCGCCCCGCCACATAGTATTCGGTGACGTTCGAGGTGCGGCTGATGACGCCGATGGTGGCGTACAGGGTGATGGTGGCGAACATGAACAGATAGCCGATCCACACGCGCGACATGCCTTCCTGTTCCAGCACCGTCAGGGCCAGCAGGAAAGCGGCAAAGCCGGCCGAAAACAGCAGGTAATAGCGCGACAGGCGCCTGAAGAAACTGCGTGGCGCGCTCATGGCGACTCTTCCGCCTGGCACCGCTGGTCGAGCCGGCGCATGCGCCAGGCATAGCAGCCGATGATGGCCAGATACACCAGCGAGGCGCCCTGGGCCGCCATGTAAAACGGCAGCGGCCAGCCGAACAGCTGCAAATGCAGCAGTTCGCGCGCGTAAAACACGGTCAAAAATCCCGTCAGCAGCCAGACCAGCAGCAGCACCGCCGTCAGGCGCTGCGTGGCTTGCCAGTGCGCGGCGCGGCGCGCCAGCAGAGTGGGGCTGGGCGCTGGCTTGAGCTTATCCATACGTGATGTCGTCCTCGGGCGGGGTTGCCGGCGGCAGCAGGGCGATCGACAGGCGCAGCAGGGTGCCCGGCAACTTTGGCGTCTGCGCGCGCGGATTGTGGAAGATGTCGACCTCGGCGCCATGTTGCTGGGCAATTTCGCGCACGATGGCCAGGCCCAGGCCGCTGCCATCGACATTGCTGCCGAGAATGCGATAAAAGCGTTCGAACACATGGCTGCGTTCGGCCTGGGGAATGCCGGGGCCGGTATCCTCCACTTCCAGGATGGCCAGCTCCGGCGTACTGCGCACGCGCACCGTCACGCTGCCCCCAAGCGGCGTATAGCGCAGCGCGTTGTCGATCAGGTTGCCCAGCAGTTCCCGCAACATCATGGGATTGCCGGAAATCATCACCGGTTCTGCCGCCTGTTCGAAGCCCAGGTCGATCTGCTGGGCAAACGAGGCTTGCACCCAGTCCTGCACCACGGTGCGCGCCAGCTCGCTCAGTTCCAGCGGTTCGAAGGCCGTGCCCGCCTGCGGCTGGTTTTCCGCGCGGGCCAGGGCCAGCAGCTGGTTCACCAGGCGCGTGGCCGCTTCCGAGCTTTTCGCCAGCTGCTGCAGCGAGCGGTGGATCTCGTCCTGGTCGGTCTGGCGCAGAGCCAGTTCGGACTGCATGCGCATGCCGGCCAGCGGCGTCTTCATCTGGTGGGCGGCGTCGGCGATAAAGCGTTTCTGCATCTCGATCGACAGCGACAGGCGCGACAGCATGTCGTTGAGCGAGCCGACCAGCGGCGTGATTTCCTCGGGCACCTGGCCCGAGTCGATCGGCGACAGGTCGTCGGGCGGGCGGGCCCGTATGCGTTCCTGCAACTGCGCCAGCGGCGATAGGCCGCGCGACAGCGCAAACCAGACCAGCGCCAGGATGACGGGCAAGATGATGAACTGCGGCAAAATCACGCCCTTGATGATTTCATTGGCCAGCTGGGCCCGTTTTTCCAGCGTTTCGGCCACCTGCACCAGCGCGCGCTCGCCATCGTCGCCACCGCCGTCGGGCGTGTCGATATACGAGAAGGCCACGCGCACGGGCGTGCCGTGCACGGCGTCATTGCGGAACAGCACCGTGCCGCTACGGTAGCGCTCGGCATCCTGCGGCGGCGGCAGGTCGCGGTCGCCGGCCAGGTAGCGGCCCTGCTGGTCGAGCATCAGGTAATACACGGCGTCGACATCGTCGCCGCGCAGCGCCTCGCGCGCATTGCCGCCGGCGCGGCCGGGCAGCTGGCCTGCCGCTTGGGTGCCGTCGGCCAGCTTGAACTGCTGCACCAGCATGGTGACATTGTCTTCCAGCGCATGGTCGAAGGGCTGGTTGGCGATGCCCTTGGCCACCAGGTAGGTGATGGCGATGCTCATCGGCCACAGCAGCAGCAGCGGCGCCAGCATCCAGTCGAGGATCTCGCCGAACAGCGAATGCTGGATGGTTTCATCCTGCTCGCTGGTGGGCGGCTCGTACCAGTCGTCTTCGTCCAGCTCGTCGGCTGGCGCTCCACCTGGCTTCACTTGCTGGCGTCGCCGCCGTCCAGCGGCACGCGCGCTTCCGTGTATTTTTCCAGGCAGTAACCCAGGCCGCGCACGGTGGCGATGCGCACGCCGCCCACCTCGATCTTCTTGCGCAGCCGGTGCACATACACTTCGATGGCGTTGTTCGACACTTCCTCACCCCATTCGCACAGGTGGTCGACCAGCTGTTCCTTCGACACCAGGCGGCCAGTGCGGCCCAGCAGGATTTCCAGCAAGCCCAGTTCGCGCGCCGACAGGTCGATCATCTGCTCGTTGATATAGGCGCTGCGCCCGACCTGGTCATAGCTGAGCGGGCCGTGCCTGATCACGGTGGCGCCGCCGCCGGCGCCGCGGCGGGTCAGGGCGCGCACTCTTGCCTCCAGTTCGGACAAGGCGAAGGGCTTGGCCATATAATCATCGGCACCGAGATCGAGGCCGTTGACTCTTTGCTCGATGGAATCGGCGGCCGTCAGGATCAGCACCGGCAGCAGCGAGGCGCGCGCGCGCAGGCGGCGCAGCACTTCCAGGCCGCTCAATTTCGGCAAGCCCAGGTCGAGGATCAGCAGATCGAATTCCTGGGTGGACAGGGCCGTATCGGCTTCCTGGCCATTCTTGACGCAGTCGATGGCATAGCCGGACTGGCGCAGCGAACGGGTCAGCCCGTCGGCCAGCACGCTGTCATCTTCGGCAAGTAAAATACGCATGGCAGATTCCTAAGCTTGCGACATCAGAAGTGTGTATTGTGTTTCATTTTGCGCAAGGTGGCGAATATTTATGAAAAACCCGCCTTGTAATGATCTGTTTCAAATCAAATGCACGTTCCGCTTGCATTAAGCACTGTTTTTTTATACAGTAGTGTCTGTGATGAATTTAACCTACCCCACGCGCCAGTTCGGGCTGAAAGAACAAAATGGACGATAAAAGAGCTGTAGTACCCGCATCGGAAAAAGCCAAGGCGCTGGCCGCCGCGCTGGCACAGATCGAGAAGCAGTTTGGCAAAGGTTCGGTCATGCGCATGGATGCCAGCGCACCGATCGAAGAAGTGCAAGTCGTGTCGACCGGTTCGCTCGGCCTCGATATCGCGCTGGGCGTGGGCGGCTTGCCGCGCGGCCGCGTGGTGGAAATCTACGGTCCCGAGTCGTCGGGTAAAACCACGCTGACCTTGCAAACCATCGCCGAAATGCAAAAACTGGGCGGCACCTGCGCCTTTATCGACGCCGAGCACGCACTGGACGTCGGCTACGCCCAAAAGCTGGGCGTGAACCTGCACGAACTGCTGATCTCGCAACCGGACACGGGCGAGCAGGCGCTGGAAATTTGCGACGCCCTCGTGCGTTCGGGCAGCGTCGACCTGGTGGTGATCGACTCGGTGGCGGCGCTGACGCCACGCGCCGAGATCGAAGGCGACATGGGCGACTCGTTGCCAGGCCTGCAGGCGCGTCTGATGTCGCAGGCGCTGCGCAAGCTGACCGGCTCGATCAACCGCACCAATACCCTGGTCATCTTCATCAACCAGATCCGCATGAAGATCGGCGTGATGTTCGGCAGCCCGGAAACCACCACCGGCGGCAATGCGCTGAAATTCTACGCTTCCGTGCGCCTGGACATCCGCCGCACCGGCTCGATCAAGTCGGGCGACGAAGTGATCGGCAACGAAACCAAGGTCAAGGTTGTCAAGAACAAGATCGCGCCACCGTTCAAGGAAGCGCACTTCGACATCCTGTACGGCGCAGGCACCTCGCGCGAAGGCGAGATCCTCGATCTCGGTTCGGACGCGAAGATCGTCGAGAAATCCGGTTCCTGGTACAGCTACAACGGCGAACGCATCGGCCAGGGCAAGGACAACGCCCGCGCCTTCCTGCAAGAGCGCCCGGCGCTGGCGCGTGAAATCGAAAACAAGGTACGCGCCTCGCTGGGCGTGCGCGAACTGCCGCCGCTGGCCGCTGAAAAGCCTGAAAAAGCCGATAAAGCCGCCGACAAGGCCGCCAAGGCCGCCGCGGAAGCCAAGGCTGCCGAATAAAGCGCCCTGGTAAATAGCAAAGCGGCTTGCCGCAAGGTAGGATCATGATCGCCGTCCCGCGCTGTTGCGCCGGGCGGCGATTGTGTTTGGATCACAGTCATCAGAAACAAGGTGGGGATATGGCCAGAGTGCAATTAAGCCTGAAGGGCAGGGCCTTGCGCTTTCTGTCGATGCGCGAACACAGCCGCATGGAATTGCGCCGCAAGCTGCAGCGCCATGCCGAGGAAGGCGATGATGTGGAAGCCTTGCTCGACAGCCTGGAGCAGGCCAACTGGCTGTCGCAGGAGCGTTTTTCCGAATCGCTGATCCACCGCCGCTCCGCCCGCTTCGGTAACAGCCGCATCATGGCCGAACTGCAAAGCCATGGCATACAGGGCGAAGCGCTGCAGGAGCTCAAGGCCGGCCTGGCCGAAGGCGAAACCGAACGCGCCTGCGAGGTGTGGCGCCGCAAGTTCGGCGAAGTGGCGCAGGACGCCGAACAGCGCAACAAGCAGATGCGTTTCCTGATGCAGCGCGGCTTTTCGCAGCGCGCCGTGCAGGTGGCAATCAAGGGACTCGATCCCGATGATGATCAATAATTGTTAACTTGCAGGCAAGGATCAGTTATTCTGCCCACAGACGGTGGCGCATGGTGCGCGCCGGCACTTTCTACCATGGGATACAGGACACCTGATGAGCAACTGGCATGCCGGCTACACGGCCGAAACCGCATACACCTACGGCTATTACACGGAATTGAACCCGCTGCGCACGCAGTTGCTGCTGCTGAGCTGGGGCGTACAGCCGCCCAAGGTCAGCACCGCATGTGAACTGGGGTTTGGCCAGGGCATGACCGTCAATATCCATGCCGCGGCGTCTGGCGTGCGCTGGTATGGCACCGATTTCAATCCGGCCCAGACCGCTTTTGCGCAGGAACTGGCCGAGGTCTCGGGCAATGGCGCCGTGCTGTCGGAACAATCGTTTCAGGACTTTTGCACCCGCAGCGACCTGCCCGACTTCGATTTCATCGCCCTGCACGGCATCTGGAGCTGGATCTCGCCGGAAAACCAGGCGCATATCGCCGATTTCCTGGCGCGCAAGCTCAAGCCGGGCGGCGTGCTGTACATCAGCTACAACACGCAGGCGGGCTGGGCGGCAATGGCACCGATCCGCGACCTGATGGAGCAGCACAGCCGCGTCATGAGCGCGCCGGGGCAGGATTCCCTGACGCGCGTGGGCAGCGCCCTGTCCTTCGTCAACCGCATGATGGAGACCAAGCCGCGCTACCTGCAGGCCAACCCCACCATCGCCGTGCGCCTGCAGCAGATCGGCGAGCAGGATCGCAATTACCTGTCGCACGAATATTTCAATCACTACTGGCAGCCGGTGTCGTTTTCGGCCATCAAGCCGGTGCTCGCTGCCGTCAAGCTCGAGTTTGCCGGCTCGGCCGCCTATCCCGATCATGTTGCGCCCCTCAATCTGTCGCCCGAACACCTGGCCTTCCTGGCGCAGATTCCGGATGCCACTTTCCGCGAGAACACCGCCGATTTCCTGGTCAACCGCCAGTTCCGCCAGGATTACTGGATCAAGGGCAGCCGCAGGCTGACCGCCCATGAACAGAGCACCGCACTGCGCGCCGTGCGCATCCTGCTGGTGGCGCCGATCGAGCACATCACCATGAGGGTGGTGGGCGCCCTGGGCGAGGCCGACATGGAGCAGGCCATCTATGGTCCGCTGCTGGAACTGCTGGCCGATTACCAGATCCATACCATCGGTGAACTGCAACAGCGTTTGCCTGCCAGCGTGGCCGAACTGGGCAATTTGCTGCAGATGGTGCTGGTGCTGGCGCATAAAGCCTGCATTTCAACGGTGCAGGATGACGCCGCGATCGCGCTGGCGCGGCCGGCCACGGCCAGGCTGAACCGGCACTTGCTGGAAAAGGCGCTGGGGCGTACCGACCTGGCCGCGCTGGCCAGTCCGGTGACCGGCGGGGGGATCGGTGTGTTGCATTTGCAACAGTTGTTCCTGCTGGCCAGGCTGGAAGGTCATCAGGGCAGCGACGCCTGGGCGGCATTTGCCTGGCAGGCTTTCCGCGCACTGCAGCAAACCGTGGTGCGCAATGGCACGGTGCTGACGACCGACGAGGAAAACCTGGCCGAACTGGCCGTGCATGCGGAAAGCTTCCTCGTCAACGTGCTGCCGATCCTGCAGGCACTGGGCGTGGCTGACTGACACTATCGCGCCAGCCAGGCGCGTCGCGGCGATGACAGTGATTTTTATGATAGCCATCATTCACAAATTGAATGACTTTATGAAAATCGCTGTTTTCCATTTATAATTTGAAATGTTTTTAACTAAGCACTGAAAAATTATGTTGCGGCGCAACCGGCGCGCAATGTGCTACACTTTTAGGGTTTTTGCGGCGCCGCAGGTGCGGTTGCTGTTCGTAGAAGCTGCGAACGGCGTGCTTTATGCACATGGCTGCTTACTAAATTAGGCCGCGCAAGCGGCATCGGTCCATGCCCCTGTCAACTCCCGTATCCCGGCGCGCCTTACGGCACTCCCGCGTTATCGACGTCCAAGCGTATCTGCGCGACGACGGCCTGTGGGATATCGACGCGCGCATCACCGACATCAAATCGTTCGACGCGACCCTGGCCTCCGGCCCCCGTCCCGCCGGCGCCCCCCTGCATGACCTCCATTTGCGCATTACCGTCGATCGCGAACTGACCATCGTCGAGGCCGAAGCTGCCTCCGATTCCGTTCCCTATCCCGGCTTTTGCGATACCATCGGCCCCGCTTACCAGGCGCTGATCGGTCTGAATCTATTGAAGAATTTCCGCCGCGACTTGAAAGAGCGCCTGGCGGGAATCGCCGGCTGTACCCATTTGACCGAACTGGCGCAAGTCTTGCCGACTGCGGCGGTTCAGGCATTTGCCGGTGATGTCTGGTCGACCCGTGACGGTGCGAATGCTGATTTGCCGCATGAAAAGCCGTTTCAACTCGACAAATGCCATGCCCTGCGCACCGATGGCGGGGCGGTTGCACAGTATTACCCGCGCTGGGTAGCCAAAGCGTGATCCCGGCGCTGTTTTTCCTGTTTTTTTTGCACCACTAACCGTATTTTTACAAATCAGTATCAGAAGGGAAGCCAGCATGAAAATCCATGAGTATCAAGCCAAAGAAATCCTCCGGCAATTCGGAGTGACGGTACCACGCGGTATTCCGTGCATGTCCGTCGACGAGGCAGTCAAGGCTGCGGAAACCCTGGGCGGCCCGGTATGGGTCGTCAAGGCACAGATCCACGCAGGTGGCCGCGGCAAGGGCGGCGGCGTGAAAGTGGCGAAATCGATCGAACAGGTCAAGGAATACGCCGACCAGATCATGGGCATGCAGCTGATCACGCACCAGACCAGCGCCGAAGGCCAGAAAGTCAACCGCCTGCTGGTGGAAGAAGGCGCCGACATCAAACAGGAACTGTACGTTTCGCTGGTCACCGACCGCGTGACCCAGAAAATCGTCCTGATGGCATCGTCCGAAGGCGGCATGGACATCGAAGAAGTGGCCGAGAGCCACCCTGAGAAGATCCATCACGTCACCATCGAGCCGAGCGTTGGCCTGACCGATGCCCAGGCAGACGACATCGCGACCAAAATCGGCGTGCCTGCCGGTTCGATCGCCGACGCCCGCGTCAACCTGCAAGGCCTGTACAAAGCCTACTGGGAAACCGACTGCTCGCTGGCCGAGATCAACCCGCTGATCGTCACCGGCAGCGGCAAGGTCATCGCCCTGGACGCCAAGTTCAACTTCGACCCGAACGCCCTGTTCCGTCATCCGGAAATCATCGCCCTGCGCGACCTGGACGAAGAAGATCCAGCTGAAATCGAAGCGTCGAAATTCGACCTGGCCTACATCTCGCTCGACGGCAACATCGGCTGCCTGGTAAACGGCGCCGGCCTGGCCATGGCCACCATGGACACCATCAAACTGTTCGGCGGCGAGCCAGCCAACTTCCTCGACGTCGGCGGCGGCGCCACGGCGGAAAAAGTGACCGAAGCGTTCAAGATCATGCTGAAAAACCCAGGCCTGAAAGCCATCCTGGTGAACATTTTCGGCGGCATCATGCGTTGCGACGTGATCGCCGAAGGCGTGATCGCCGCGGTGAAAGCCGTCTCGCTGAACGTACCGCTGGTGGTGCGCATGAAGGGCACCAACGAAGATCTGGGCAAAAAGATGCTGGCCGATTCCGGTCTGCCTATCATCGCAGCCGACACCATGGAAGATGCAGCCAAGAGCGTCGTTGCCGCTGCTGCCGGTCAAGCTTAATTAAGGAATCAACATGTCCATTCTGATCAATAAAGATACCAAAGTCGTTACCCAAGGGATCACCGGCAAGACCGGCCAGTTCCACACCCGCGGTTGCCGCGACTACGCGAACGGCAAAGCTGCCTTCGTGGCAGGCGTGAACCCGAAAAAAGCCGGCGAAGATTTCGAAGGCATTCCTATTTTCGCCAACGTGACCGAAGCGAAAAAAGAAACCGGCGCCAACGTTTCCGTGATCTATGTGCCGCCAGCAGGCGCGGCCGCCGCGATCTGGGAAGCTGTCGAGGCTGAAATGGATCTGGCCATTTGCATCACCGAAGGCATTCCTGTCCGTGACATGATGGCCTTGAAAGACCGCATGGCCAAGTCGGGCAGCAAAACGCTGCTGCTGGGCCCTAACTGCCCAGGCCTGATCACGCCAGACGAAATCAAGATCGGCATCATGCCAGGTCACATCCATAAAAAGGGCCGCATCGGCGTGGTCTCGCGTTCGGGTACCCTGACCTATGAAGCAGTCGGTCAACTGACCGCACTGGGCCTGGGCCAATCGTCGGCAGTCGGCATCGGCGGCGACCCGATCAACGGTCTGAAGCACATCGACATCATGAAGATGTTCAATGACGATCCGGATACCGACGCGGTCATCATGATCGGCGAAATTGGCGGTCCTGACGAAGCCAATGCCGCTTATTGGATCAAGGACAACATGAAAAAACCGGTGGTCGGCTTTATCGCTGGCGTCACCGCGCCTCCAGGCAAGCGCATGGGCCACGCCGGCGCGCTGATCTCGGGCGGCGCCGACACGGCACAAGCCAAGCTGGAAATCATGGAAGCGTGCGGCATCACCGTCACCAAGAACCCGTCGGAAATGGCGCGTCTGCTGAAAGCCATGCTGTAATACAGCCTGGTTGAAACAGTACAAAAAAGGAGCTTCGGCTCCTTTTTTTATTGTCTGGCGGCCACGGCCATTCTGGTCACGCGGCGACGGCGGCGGGCGCAAACGGACGTGCCGCGTCGCTTTTCTTGCCTTGATGCCTGGCGCCGCCCGTGCGCGGCGCTGGCATGGCGCTTGCACTTTCTCCCTGATGAACATGTGAACACAGGAGAACACCATGCGCGCGCAGTCCGGATTTACCCTGATAGAACTGATGATCGTGGTGGCGATTGCCGGCATCCTGGCAGCCGTGGCGATTCCGCAATACAGCGACTACACGATGCGGGCCAAGGTCAGCAATGTGCTGGCGGCGGCCGCGCCGCTGAAGACGGCGGTCGCCTTGTGCGTGCAGGAAAATGGTGGCGAGGCGTCCGCCTGCAGTACCTCCAGCGAAGCGGCGCCCAGCGCGATTCCGGCCTTCAGCGCGACGCGCGAAGTGGCCAGCGCCGCCGTTCTCAATGGCGATATCACGCTGACGCTGGCCAATGACCTCGGTACGGGGCTTGGCGGCCAGACGATCACCATGGCATTGCGTACCGGCAGCAGCAGCCTGACCTGGTTCAACTCGACCAGCATCACCAATACGGCGGCCAGGGAAGCAATTTTGCGCAGCAATATACCGCAGGCGGCGGCGTCGCTGTGACGGTCGCCGGCGCTAGACGATTTTTTGCCGGTCCGTGATCAGGGCTTCATAGATCAGGTTTTGCAGCAAGGTATAGTGGGCCGATTCCAGGTCGATGAATTGCAGGCCATAGGTATAGACATCGTCTTGCCCGCCGACGATGGCGGTGGTGGATTTGCCCATGCTGAGATTCTGGATGCGGGCCCGCGTCGCGATGCGCAGCGGCTGCTGGCGCGGCGGCGCCAGCAGGGTAAATACCAGGGTCACGCCGCTGTCGTCGGGCGTCAGCATGCCGGGCGACTCGATCAGCGCACCGGTGACGCTGAGGTTGACGATACACACCGGTACTTCGGGCTGGTCGCGGCACATCAGCTGCGCCAGCAACTCGACCTTGACCCGCATCGCCCCGCGCAAGCTGGTGCCGTTGATGATGTCCGGAAAGCTCAGATGCAGGTAATGCAGCGGCCGGCCAAACACGCGCAGCACGCTGCAGGCAAACGAACACACGCTGACACCCGAAAACACGCGGATGGTCAGCTTGTCACCCTCGTCGAGCACGATGGCCTTGCCGTTTTCCTGCGGTGTCTTGACGATCAGGTATTCATCGCGCAGATAGCCGATCAAGGTGGAAAAATGCCGCACCGGCTTGATGCCGCGATGCGTGATGAACTGGATGCGGCCACCGACCTGCAGGTTCATCGCATCGAATTCGAATTGTTCGAGCTTGGCTTCCATCGCGGTCTCCTTGTCTGTCATGCGCGCGCTTTCCTCATGATGATGTGATCGCAGTATGCATGAAGCTTGCGGAAAAAGCATAGCTGTCAAAAAACGCCGGCGACCTGGCACTCATGTTTTACAATCGCGTCATCTTGTTTATCATGAAAGACATCATGGCGCGCAGCTATTTCTGGACCATGTTATGCCTGATCCTGCATCAGATCGACGCCGCCTACTGGCGTGAATGGGAAATGTTTTATTTGCCGGGCGGCGTGCAGGGCTTCCTGGCATTCAACCTGGCGGCCATCGCCGTGGTGCTGGCCGGCTACCGGCAGGTGCTGCTGGCCTTGCCGCGTGCGCGCCTGTACGCCGGCATCTGTGGCGCGCTGGGAGTGGCTACCTTTTTGATCCACGCCGGCTTTGCGCTGGCGGGGCGGGAACAGTTTCATTTGCCGCTGTCGGTGGCGGTCATCGCGCTGTGCCTGGGGTGTGGTGCGTGGCTGCTCAATGAGCTGCGTTTACAAAGCGGCCGTCCAGTCGCCTGACTTGCCGCCATGCTTTTCCAGCACCCTTACATTGGTCATCACCATGCCGCGGTCGACCGCCTTGCACATGTCGTAGATGGTCAGCAAACCGATCTGTACTGATGTGAGGGCTTCCATTTCCACACCGGTTTTTCCTGTCGTGTCGACCTGGGCGCGGCAGTGGACGCTGCTGGCGGCTTCGTCAATTTCGAAGTCGACCGTCACGCGCGTGATCGCCAAAGGGTGGCATAGCGGAATCAGGTCGCTGGTGCGCTTGGCGCCCATGATGGCGGCGATGCGGGCGATGCCCAGCACGTCGCCCTTCTTGGCGTTGCCTTTGACAATGATGGTCAGGGTGGCTGGCTGCATGCGGATGGTGCCGGCCGCCACGGCGCTGCGGCGCGTGTCCCCCTTGTTTCCCACGTCGACCATATGGGCTTGGCCGGTGGCGTCGAAGTGGGTCAGTGCGCCGGCGGGCGCGTCTTGCTCTGGTGTGGTCATGGTGTCTGGTCGATTTCTGGCGGTTGTTCTTGCCATCATTATAGGGCGGGGCGCACGCGTGGAAAATGACGCCGCTTACAGGTTATGATAGCAGCCGTGAAATCCAAACTTATTTCCCCCATGATCTCCTTGCGCGCCAGTGCGCTGGCGTTGCTGCTGGCCGCGCCATGGACGCTGGCGCAGGAGCCCAAGCCTGGCGTGTATGGCGCCGCCGCCGCCACGCCAAACAAGCCCGAGAGCAAGTGGACGCCGCTGCCGGTGGCGCCCGCGCCGAATTTGCCCAATCTGGGCGACGCGTCGCGCCAGGATTTGTCGCCGGCGATGGAGCGCAAGGTTGGCGAAGAGATCATTCGCAGCATCCGCGGCGACCGCGATTATCTCGATGATGCGCCCTTGCTGGAATACATGAATACCTTCGGCAATGCGCTGGTGGCGGCGCGGCCCAGCGTGCGCGGCGAAACCAGCTACGACTATTTCTTTTTTGTCGTGCGCGATCCGCAACTCAATGCGTTTGCCTTGCCGGGCGGCTTTATCGGCGTGCATTCGGCCTTGTTGCTGGCGGCGCAGACCGAGGCGGAACTCGCTTCCGTGCTGTCGCACGAGATCGGCCATGTGGCGCAGCGCCATATCGCGCGCATGCTGGGCCAGCAGCGCCAGGACGCCTTGATGCCGCTGGCGGCGATTCTGCTGGCTGCGCTGGCGTCGCGCGCCGGGGGCGACGTGGCGATGGGCGTGTTTGCCGCCGGCCAGGGCCTGGCGATCCAGCGCCAGCTCAATTTTGGCCGCGACGCCGAGCGCGAGGCCGACCGCATCGGTTTCCAGATCATGGGCGAAGCCGGTTTCGACACCACCGGCATGGTGGCCTTCTTTGGCCGCATGCAGGCGGCCAGCCGTTCGTACAGCGATCTGATGCCGGCCTATCTGCAAACCCACCCTTTGACCACCGACCGCATCGCCGACATCCAGGCGCGCATCCGCGAGCAGCCGTACAAACAGCGGGCCGACAGCCTGAACTTCCACCTGGCGCGCGCGCGTGCCCGCGTGCTGCAGGATGAAAGCATGCAGGGTTTGCTGAACGCCAAAGCAACCTTCAGGACCCAGCTGGAACAGCAAAGCCGTTTCCAGGTGACGGCGGCCCACTATGGCCTGGCGTTTGTCGCCATCAAGCAGGGCAAGACGCTTGAGGCGCAGGCCGAACTCGATGCGGCCAACGCGGCCTTGCACAAGCCGGCCGGGCCGAACGTGCTGACGTCGGGCGGCACGCAGGGCCCCAATTCGCTGCTGGCGGCACTGGCGCTGGAAGTGCTGCTGATGCCGGCGCAAAAGCCGGAAGTGGCGCCCCTGGCGGTGAAGGCGGCCGATGCGGCGCGCCACCAGTTTCCGCTGTCGCGCGGGATTGCCTATCAGTATGCGGAAGCGCTGATCGCCGACAAGCAGCTCGACCAGGCGACCATCTACCTGCGCGACCAGGTGCAGCTCTACAAGGAAGAGCCGGAACTGTACGACTTGCTGGCCAAAGCTTATTCGACCCAGGGCAAGATGGCCTTGCAGCATATCGCGCTGGCCGAATCGTATGTGCTGCAGGGCGCCACCATGGCCGCGCTGGACCAGCTGACGATCGCCCGCAAGTCGACCGACGCCACCTTTTATGACCAGGCCGTGATCGACGCGCGCGAACGCGAGCTGCAGAAGAAGCGGCGCGAACAGCTGGAAGCGGAGAAGTCCTGATCAGGCCGGCTGCGGTACTCTCTGGTAACCGAAGTGCTGTGGCACTTCGGCGTACGCCAGCGGCCGCACCGGGATCGCCTGGCCGCCATGCAGCAAGGTCAAGGCGCCGGCGCCACTGTCCAGCCATGCCAGCAAGGCTTCGTCGCTGACTGCCTTGCCGTCGAGGCGCAACTGTCCCACCACCTGCGCCATGTCGCGGTCGTCGAGTTGCGCGACGATCTCGCCGTGTTGCAGGATCAGCGTACCGTTGTCGCATAGAAACGCCGCATCGATGGCCGGCAAGGGTGCGCCCGTCTGCAGCACAAAGCCGTGCTGCGGGTCGCTGCGCGCGATAAACGGCGTCGCTTCCAGGTTCAGGTAGACGCGCTGCGGGCCGTTCTGGAAAAACCAGCAGCCGCGTTCATCGTGATCATAGTTACGGTTGATAAAGCCGATCAGGGCCGCATGGGCCAGTTTGTCGCCGGGCAGCTGCAATTGCTGCGCGCGCTCGTCGCGCATGCGCCAGTGGCCGCGCGCGTCCAGCCCCAGCCAGCCGTAGCAATGCGGTACGTTCGGCCATTTGGCCAGCGCCTGTTTGACGAGTTCATCCATGTTCAGCAACTTCCTTGAGAGCGGTGATGGCGCCAGCCTGACAGCTTTGCGCCAACGGTGGCGCCGCGCTGCCCTGTTCGAAGAACTGCAGCAAGCGTCGCGGCAGCCAGTCCAGGCTGCTATTGCTGAAGCCGACATGGCCGCCGTGGCGCGGATAATCCAGGGTCACGGCCGGCGAGGCCAGGCGCGGCAGATATTGCCCCGGTAAAAACGGATCATTCTGCGCGTTCAGCACCAAAGTCGGCACGGTGATGTCCTGCAACACATGCCTGGCGCTGGCGCGGTGCCAGTAGTCGTCGGCGTCGCGGTAGCCGTGCAGCGGGGCCGTCACCACATTGTCGAAGGCGTGCAGGTCGCGCGCGGCCAGCATGGCTTCGCGCTCGAACAGGCCGGGAAACTGCTCCAGCTTGGCCAGGCACTTCGGTTTCAGGGTGTTCAGGAACATGCGGGTATACAAACGGTTGGCGCCCGAGGACAGGGCCTTGCCGCCTTGCGCCAGGTCCAGCGGCGCCGAGACGGCGGCGGCCGCGTCGACGAAATCGGCGCCATGCTGCGACTGCCCCAGCCAGCACAGCAGGGCGTTGCCGCCCAGCGAGACGCCGGCCGCGTAAAATTTGCCTGTCGCGCGGGCATGCAAACGGCGCAGCACCCAGTCCACTTCCTCGGCGTCGCCCGAATGATAGAAGCGGGGCGCCTGGTTGGCCTCGCCCGAGCAGCCGCGAAAATGCGGCACCGCGCCCGACCAGCCGCGCGCCGCCACTTGCGCCATCAGGGCGCGCGCGTAATGGCTGTTCGATGAACCCTCCAGCCCGTGGAACAGCACCACGAAGGGCAGGCCCGGCTGGCCGTCGACCAGGTCGACATCGACGAAATCGCCGTCGGGCGCCTGCCAGCGTTCACGCCGGAACGCCACCGCCGGCTTGGCCAGGCAGGTGGCCGGCACGATGGTTTGCAGATGGCCGCCAGGCAACCAGAAAGGCGCGCGGTAGTTCATCGACGGTTAATGCAGGATCTGCGCTCCGGCCGCGTCCGATGGTGCGCCGCCGGGGGCGATCGAGACATGGTGCAGCACGATGCGCCAGCCACGCGGGGTTTTCACGTAGACATTGGTGGCCAGCAAATGCGCGGGCGTGCCTTCGCTGGCGGTGCCGCCCTCGACCACCGTGTGGACCGAGCTCATCAGGTTATGCGTTTCATGCAGCTGGGTCGGCCGGATATGCAGGCCGCCCCCGGCAAGCACGGCTTCCCACGAGGCGCGGATGGCGGCATGGCCGATCAGGCGCGCGCCGCCCGGGTGGATGCAGACGATTTCCTCATCGTCGGCCCACAGCGCCATCAGCGCATCGAGGTCGGCGCGGTTGAGGGCATCATAGAAAGCCGCTTCGACTTCGGCGGCGCTGCCATTCAATTCCTTCACACTTTTCATGACGACTCCGGTCTGGGCGGCTGGGCGGATTAGTGGTGGCCGGCGCTGGCGCCTGGCTTCAGGGTGTAGGCGGTGCCGCAGTAGGGGCACTTGGCCACGCCGTGGCTATCAAACTCCAGGAACACGCGCGGATGCGACGACCACAGCGGCATGGCCGGGTTAGGGCAGTGGGCTGGCAGGTCTTTACCGTCGAGTTCGACCGCTGGCTGGGTGGTGTTTGTCATCTTGTCATGCTCCGTGAGGCTAAGGTATAAGTTATGGTGAAAATGAAGGTGCGATACAACTGCGGCGAAAGCACGATTTTAACGGATTCGCGCAGGCAGTAAAATTCATCCGTAGAATGGCGGCTTGATCCGCTAGGGCAAGCCGCCGTTTTCACCCGAAAAGCGCGCGTGCATGCCGCCACCATGAACCCTGATACCGTCTTTTCATCGCCGCGCGCGATGCCCTTGGCCTGCACCATCGTTGTGCGAATACTACACTTTGCCGGCCGGAGCGCCGTTTGAGCACCACCGTGCAACGCCAGTCGTTCCGCGAAGGCCTGCTGCTGGGCGCACCCACCTTGATCGGCATCGCCGCCTGGGGCATGGTGGTCGGCATCGCCATGGTGAAAAGCGGCCTGACGGTCACGCAGGCCAGCGTGATGACCCTGCTGGTGTTTGCCGGTTCTGCCCAGCTGGCGTCCTTGCCGCTGCTGGCCGCGCACGCGCCGATCTGGGTGATTTTTGCCACCGCGCTGGTGGTCAACCTGCGTTTCGTGATCTTTTCGGCCCTGCTGGCGCCCCATTTTGCCCACCTGCCGTGGCGCCAGCGTCTTGCGCTCGGCTATATTTCGGGCGATATCGCGGTCGGCCTGTTCCTGCAGCGCTACCCGCTGGAAACGCCCGATCCGGGCAAGGTGCCGTTTTTGAAAGGCCTGATCTACCCGAACTGGACGGCCTGGCAGGTGGGCTCGCTGGCCGGCATTTTCCTCGGCGCCGCGGTGCCGGCCGAATGGGGCCTGGGCTTTGCCGGGACCCTGGCCATCATCTGCGTGACAGTGCCGCTGGTGCCGGGCCGCGCGGCCCTGTGCGGCGTGCTGGTGTCGGGCGCGGTGGCGGTGGCTGCCTTCCGCCTGCCGTACAAGCTGGGCTTGCTGGTAGCGGTGCTGGCCGGCATGGTCACCGCCATGGCGGTGGAAGAACTGACGGAAAAATGGACGAAAAAACATGGCTGACGCAATCAACCTGGACAGTTTTGACGTATGGGCCACCATCGTGGTGCTGGTGCTGGCCACGGCCGCCACCCGCAGCACCTTCTGGCTGGTGGGCCATCACATCACGATTCCGCGCCGCGTGAACGAGATGCTGCGCTTTGCGCCGGCCTGCGCGCTGGCGGCGATTATCGCGCCCGGCCTGCTGATGGATGGCGCCCAGGTACAGCTCGACCTGTTCAATTTGAAACTGCTGTCCGGTATTGCCGCGACGATTTTTTATTTGATACGGCGCAATATGCTGCAAACCATCGTGTTCGGCATGCTGGTTTTCACCGGATTGCGCTTGTTGCATGTTTTTCAGTAAAGCGGGACAAATCAGCGAATTGCGCTGGTGCTTGCGGTAAAATAGCGCACTTCCTTCCACTCGTCATCTGGATCGCCATGTCAGCTGTTCTCAACTTCATCCGTCTGCAAGATTTGATCGACCAAAACGCCCTGCAAGGCAAGCGCGTATTCATCCGCGCCGACCTGAACGTGCCGCAAGATGACAGTGGCAAGATCACTGAAGACACCCGCATCCGCGCCTCGGTGCCGGCGATCCGCGCCGCACTGGCCGCTGGCGCCGCCGTCATGGTGACCTCGCACCTGGGCCGTCCGACCGAAGGCGAATTCAAGCCGGCCGACAGCCTGGCGCCGGTCGCGGTCCGTTTGTCGGAACTTCTGGGCCAGGCAGTGGAATTGAAACAGGACTGGATCGACGGCGCCGGCCTGGAATCCCTGGCCGCCGGCCAGGTGGTGCTGCTGGAAAACGTGCGCGTCAACAAGGGCGAAAAGAAAAACAGCGATGAACTGGCGCAAAAAATGGCCAAGCTGTGCGATATCTATGTCAACGACGCCTTCGGCACCGCCCACCGCGCCGAAGCCTCCACCCACGGCATCGCCAAGTTCGCCCCGGTCGCCTGCGCCGGCCCGCTGCTGGCCGCCGAACTGGACGCGCTGGGCAAGGCGCTGCATGCGCCGGCCAGGCCGCTGCTGGCCATCGTTGCCGGTTCCAAAGTGTCGAGCAAGCTGACCATCCTCAAGGCCTTGTCCGACAAGGTCGATAACCTGATCGTCGGGGGCGGCATCGCCAACACCTTCATGAAGGCGGTCGGCTTGAATGTAGGCAAGTCGCTGGTGGAAGCGGAACTGGTCGATGAAGCCAAGGCCATCATCGAGATCATGGCCCAGCGCGGCGCGCAAGTGCCGATTCCGGTCGACGTGGTATGCGCCAAGGAATTCTCGCCAACCGCGACGGCCACCGTCAAGGACGTGGCCGATGTGGCGGACGACGACATGATTCTCGATATCGGCCCGAAAACAGCGGCCCTGCTGGCCGAACAGATTGGCGCTGCCGGCACCATCGTCTGGAACGGTCCGGTCGGTGTATTCGAATTCGATCAGTTCGGCCATGGCACGAAAACGCTGGCGCTGGCCATTGCCGAGTCGAAAGCGTTCTCGATCGCCGGTGGTGGCGACACCCTGGCGGCGATTGCAAAATATGACATTACCGATAAAATCAGCTATATCTCGACCGGCGGCGGCGCCTTCCTGGAATTCCTGGAAGGCAAGACTTTGCCAGCAGTCGAAGTATTGGTCCAGCGCGCCGGCTAAGACAGGGCCGCTGTAAAGTAAGTACGCACCAAGCGCAGCCTGACCGCTGCGCTTTTACCTTGCCGAGGCGCAGTTTTTTAGCCTCGATATGTTCCAACCTCTTGCTCACGCACAAGGAATCCTATGCCACGCGGTACAAAAATCGTAGCAACCATCGGCCCCGCCTCCACCGACCTGGCCATTCTGGTCAAGATGATACGGGCGGGCGTCGACGTGGTGCGTTTGAATTTTTCCCATGGCAAGGCACAAGACCATATCGACCGCGCGGCGCTGGTGCGCCAGGCGGCGGCCGAATGCGGCCGCGAAGTGGCCATCATGGCCGACATGCAGGGCCCAAAAATTCGCGTTGGCAAGTTTGAAAACAGCCGTATCCAGCTGGAACCGGGCGACAAGTTCATTTTGGATGCCAAGTGGGGCGAGAATGGCGAGCTGGGCAACCAGGAACGCGTCGGCCTCGACTACAAGGCCCTTCCGCGCGACCTGAACAAGGATGACGTCTTGCTGCTGAACGACGGCCTGATCGTGCTGATCGTCGAGCGCATCGTCGTCAACGAAATCCACACGGTGGTCAAGATCGGTGGCGAGTTGTCGAACAACAAGGGCATCAATCGCCAGGGCGGCGGCCTGACGGCGCCGGCGCTGACGGCCAAGGACATGGAAGACATCAAGACGGCGATGAGCTTCCAGGCCGACTACCTGGCCATTTCGTTTCCGAAAAACGCGACCGACATGGAAATGGCGCGCACCCTGGCCAATATCGCCGGCGAGCCCTACCACCACAAGCCGATGATGATCGCCAAGATCGAGCGCGCCGAAGCGATACCGGTGCTGCAGGAAATCCTCGACGCCTCCGACGGCATCATGGTGGCGCGCGGCGACCTGGCCGTGGAGGTGGGCAATGCGGCCGTGCCGGCCCTGCAAAAGCGCATGATCAAGATGGCGCGCGCCTCGAACAAGCTGGCGATCACGGCCACGCAGATGATGGAATCGATGATCGTCAACGCCGTGCCGACCCGCGCCGAAGTATCCGACGTGGCCAATGCCGTGCTGGACGGCACCGACGCCGTGATGACCTCGGCCGAGACCGCTTCGGGCAAGTACCCGATCGAGACGGTGGAAATGATGGCCGCCATCTGCGTCGAAGCGGAGCAGTCCGAATACAACAAGCTCGATGCCGACTTCCTGAACGTCACGTTTACCCGCATCGACCAGTCGATCGCCTACGGCGCGCTGTTCACGGCCCACCACCTGCGCGTGAAAGCCATCGTGGCGATGACGGAGTCCGGTTCGACCCCGCTGTGGATGAGCCGCCACAGCATCGACACCCCGATTTTTGCCCTGACGCCCAGCGTGACCACGCAGCGCAAGGCCGCCCTGTACCGCAATGTGCGCGCCTACCACCTGCTGCAGAACGGCAGCAGCGCACAAGTGCTGAAACAGGCCGAAGATTTGCTGGTCGCCAATGGCATCGTCAAAAAGGGCGACATGATCGTCGTCACCTGGGGCTCGCCGATGGGGCAGGCCGGCGGTACCAATGCTCTGAAGATCGTACGCGTGGGCGAATACGACTGAAAACGCCTGACATAACCTACTGCGCGTCGCGATTTGCAGCCTGCGATGCTCACTGTACTAAAGTACAGCTGCGCTTCTCGGCCGCAACTCGCTGCCGCTCGCTACGGTTCTGTCAGACGTTTGTGAAAATTAGCAGACGCCGGCGCGGCTCACCCTGCCGCGAAGCGTCGCCACAGTTTCTATTGTTATCTGGAGTATTACCATGTCTCTCGTATCCATGCGTCAATTGCTGGACCACGCCGCCGAAAACGGTTATGGCATCCCGGCCTTCAACGTCAACAACCTGGAGCAAGTGCAGGCCATCATGGCTGCCGCCGACGCGCTGAACTCGCCGGTGATCATGCAGGCGTCCGCTGGCGCGCGCAAGTACGCCGGTGAAGCCTTCCTGCGTCACCTGATCGACGCCGCCATCGAAGCCTATCCGCATATTCCGGTCGTGATGCACCAGGATCACGGCCAGTCGCCGGCGATCTGCATGGCCGCCATCCGTTCCGGCTTCTCGTCGGTGATGATGGACGGTTCGCTGGAAGCGGACGGCAAGTCGGTCGCCTCGTACGAATACAACGTCGAAGTGTCGCGCGAAGTGGTGAAGTTCTCGCACGCCATCGGCGTCACCGTCGAAGCCGAACTGGGCGTGTTGGGTTCGCTGGAAACCATGAAGGGCGACAAGGAAGACGGCCACGGCGCCGAAGGCACGATGACCCGCGAGCAATTGCTGACGGACGTGGCGCAAGCGGCCGACTTCGTGCAGCGCACCCAGTGCGATGCACTGGCGATCGCCATCGGCACCTCGCACGGCGCCTACAAGTTTACCCGCAAGCCGACCGGCGAAATCCTGGCCATCGACCGCATCAAGGAAATCCACGCACGCATCCCGAACACCCACCTGGTGATGCACGGTTCCTCGTCGGTGCCGCAGGAATTGCTTGCCATCATCCGTGAATTCGGCGGCGACATGAAGGAAACCTATGGCGTGCCGGTCGAAGAGATCCAGGAAGGCATCCGTCACGGCGTGCGCAAGATCAATATCGATACCGATATCCGTCTGGCGATGACGGCCGCGATTCGCCAGTTCATGTTCCAGAACCCGTCCAAATTCGACCCGCGCGACTATCTGAAACCAGCCCGCCTGGCTGCCGAGCAGATCGTGCGCGCCCGCTTCCAGCAGTTTGGCTGCGAAGGCCAGGCGTCGAAAATCAAACAGATTCCGCTGGAAAAAATGGCCGAGCGCTACAAGGCCGGCGAACTGTCGCAGATTGTGAAGTAAAATCTTGTCTGGAACGGGCCCGGACACTGATCCTGGCCCGTTGTTCTCGACCGGCGGGCGACTGTCCTGCGCGCCGGTTTCGCTTCATGTTTCGTTTCATCCAACCACTCCCTCCGCTATGAACAGCCTCTATCAGACCTCCATCCATTCCCTGCCACTGCTCGGCCACGGCAAGGTGCGCGACAACTACGCCGTCGGCGACGACAAGATCCTGATCGTCACCACCGACCGCCTGTCGGCCTTCGACGTCGTCATGAACGAGCCGATTCCCGGCAAGGGCAAGGTCCTCAATCAGATGAGCGACTTCTGGTTCGAAAAGCTGGGCCATATCGTGCCGAACCACCTGACGGGCGTGGCGCCTGAATCGGTGGTGGCGCCTGAGGAAGTGGAGCAGGTACAAGGCCGCGCGGTGGTGGCCAAGCGCCTCAAACCGATCATGGTCGAGGCGGTGGTGCGCGGCTATATCATCGGTTCGGGCTGGAAAGATTACCAGGACACGGGCAGCATCTGCGGCATCGAGCTGCCGGCCGGCCTGCAACAGGCTGAAAAACTGCCGGAACCGCTGTTCACGCCGGCCGCCAAGGCCGAGCTGGGCGAGCACGACGAAAACATCAGCTTTGCTGAAATGGAACAGCGCATCGGCGCGGAACTGGCCGCCAAAATGCGCGACGTCAGCATCCAGTTGTACAAGGCGGCCGCCGACTACGCCGCCACGCGCGGCATCATCATTGCCGACACCAAATTTGAATTCGGCCTGGACGACGATGGCGTGATGCATCTGATGGACGAAGTGCTGACGGCCGATTCCTCGCGCTTCTGGCCGGCCGACTCGTACCAGCCCGGCATGTCGCCGCCATCGTTCGACAAGCAGTTCGTGCGCGACTATCTGGAAACATTGAGCTGGGGCAAGACGGCGCCGGCGCCGGCACTCCCGGCCGACGTGATCGACAAGACCCAGGCCAAGTACTTCGAAGCCATCGAGCGCCTGACCGGCGAGAAGCTGAAGGCCTGAGATGACTGATCAACCAACACCACTGGTCGGCGTGATCATGGGCTCGTCCTCGGACTGGGACGTGATGCAGAACGCCGTCGCCATCCTGAAACAGTTCGGCGTGCCGTTCGAGGCGCAGGTCATTTCCGCGCACCGCATGCCCGACGAAATGTATGCGTATGCGAAAAGCGCGCGTGCGCGTGGCTTGCGCGCGATTATCGCCGGCGCCGGCGGCGCGGCCCACCTGCCTGGCATGGTGGCCGCGATGACCATCGTGCCGGTGCTGGGCGTGCCCGTGCCCTCGAAATACCTGCGCGGCGAAGACTCGATGCTGTCGATCCTGCAGATGCCCAAGGGCGTGCCGGTGGCCACCTTCGCCATCGGCGAAGCGGGCGCCGCGAATGCCGCGCTGACGGCGGTGGCGATGATCGCCGCCAATGACGACGCACTGGCCGCGCAGCTGGAAGCCTTCCGTGTCACGCAAACCGACGCCGCCAAGGCGATGACTTTACCGCTGGAATAAATGAGCAATTCTTTCGATCCGCAGTCCTCTCCCTTCCTGCCCACCGCCAACCCGCCCGCCTGGCTGGGCGTGATGGGCGGCGGCCAGCTGGGCCGCATGTTCGCCCAGGCGGCCCAGGGCATGGGCTACCAGGTGGCAGTCCTTGAGCCATCGGACGCCTGTCCTGCGGGCCAGGTCGCGCAGCGCCTGGTCAACGCCGGCTACAGCGATGCCGCCGGCCTGGATGCCTTGGCCGCGCAATGCCTGGCGGTGACCACCGAATTTGAAAACGTGCCGGCCGACAGCCTGTCGCGCCTGGCCGGCAGCGTGTTTGTCGCGCCGAACGCGCATGGCGTGTCGGTGGCGCAGGACCGCATCGCCGAAAAACGTTTCTTTGTCGATTGCGCCGGGAAATCCGGCGTGCTGCCGGCGCCGCACCAGGTGATCGCCAGCGAGGACGATATCGCCGCGATTCCTGACGACTTGCTGCCCGGTATCTTGAAAACCGTGCGCATGGGCTATGACGGCAAGGGGCAAGTCCGCGTGAAGTCGCGCGACGAGGTGCGCGCCGCGTTTGCCGAGATGGGTCAGGTCACCTGCCTGCTGGAAAAAATGCTGCCGCTGGCCTATGAGGTGTCGGTGCTGACGGCGCGCGGCGTCGATGGTGACTCGGTGGTGTATCCGATCGCCGAAAACGTGCACCGCGACGGCATCCTGTTTACCACCACCGTGCCGGGTCCGAACGTCTCAATCGACTGCGCCGCGAAAGCTCAGCGGGCGGCGCAGGCCATGGTGGCCGAGCTCGGTTATGTGGGCGTGCTGTGCATCGAATTTTTCGTGCTGGCCGACGGTTCGCTGGTGGTCAACGAAATGGCGCCACGGCCGCACAACAGCGGCCATTACACGATGGACGCCTGCGTCACCAGCCAGTTCGCGCAGCAGGTGCGGGCGATGGCGCGCTTGCCGCTGGGCGACACGCGCCAGCACTCGCCAGCGGTGATGCTCAATATTCTGGGCGACGCCTGGTTCAGCGATGACAGCGATGCCATTCGTGAACCTGCCTGGGACCAGGTGCTGGCGCTGCCGGGCGCCTGCCTGCATCTGTACGGCAAGGACGATCCGCGCCGTGGCCGCAAGATGGGGCACCTGACCCTGGTCGCCGCCACCTTGCCGCAAGCACAGCAGCAATTGCATGAGGCTTGCCTGATCCTGGGAATTGCGCCGTGAGCGAGCAGCAGTCGATCATGGCCGCCGCTGCCTTGCTGGAAGCGGGCGCGCTGGTGGCCTTTCCCACCGAGACCGTGTATGGCCTGGGCGCGGATGCGGAAAACCCCGCCGCCGTGGCGCGCATCTATCAGGCCAAGGGCCGCCCGTCGGACCACCCGGTGATCGTGCATGTGGCGCCGGGCGCCGACCTGGCGCACTGGTGCGACGACTTGCCGGTGGAAGCGACGCAACTGGTGGCCGCTTTCTGGCCGGGGCCCCTGACCCTGATCGTCAAGCGCGCCGCGCAGATTCCCGATGCGGTGTCCGGCGGCCAGGATACGGTCGGTTTGCGCTGCCCCTCGCACCCGGTGGCTATCGCCTTGCTAGCCGCTTTCAAGGGCGGCAACGGTGGCGTGGCGGCGCCGTCGGCCAACAAATTCGGCAATGTCAGCCCGACCACCGCGCAGCATGTGCGCGATGAATTCGAGGCCGAACTGGCCAGCGGCTTGCTGGGTGCGGTGCTCGACGGCGGCCAGAGCGAGGTCGGCATCGAGTCGACCATCGTCGATTTGTCGCGCCTGGCCACGCATGGCCCGGTGCTGCTGCGCCCCGGCCATATCAGCGGCGAGCAGATCGCGGCGGTGATCGGCCAGCTGCCGGCCCTGCCCGACGCGGCCGCGCCGCGCGCCTCCGGCACGCTCGATTCGCACTATGCGCCACATACTCCTGTTGCGATGCAGCACGGCGACCTGCTGGGCGAAACCCTGAACCAGCTGCTCAATGCCGGGCGCCGGGTGGCGCTGATCCACTATTCGGACTTGCCGCCGGCGTCGGCCAGCGTGCGCCTGAAGGCGGACCCCGCTTCCTACGCACACGCGCTGTACGCCTCGCTGCGCACGATGGACCAGGTCGGCGCCGAGCTGATCCTGGTGGAAGCACCGCCCACCGGCCCCGCCTGGCTGGGCGTCAATGACCGCCTGCGCCGCGCCGCATTCGGCTCGACCGGCATCCTGCAGCAATTTCTCAGCGTCTGAAACCAGCCCCGTCAGGGGCTTTTTCTTGATGCAACGCAATACAAATCATTGCCACGAATCAGTACTCTTGCGCCATAATTGGTCGTATCGCCCTGTCTTGCCGGTAGGGAAAGAGGTGTTGTAATTTGGCTGTTTTTTCAAGCGTAATTTCTATACAAGCGTACGGAACGATGGCATATTAGTTGGGTAGCGAATAGCACGCCCGTTCGTTTGTAAACCAAAAAAAGACCATTAGGAGACAAAATGCAATACACCAAATTCGCGCTTGCCGCGCTGACAGCGGCTGTCCTGGCCGGTTGCGGCGGCTCCGGCGGCGGCGACCAGACCCTGAAAGTCAAATACACGGCACAAGTCTCGTTCGGCGACAGCCTGTCCGACGTCGGCTCGTATGCGGTCGGCACGGTCGCTGCCCTGAAAGGCGGCAAATTCACCATCAACGGCGACAATACCGCCATCAATCCCGAGCTGACCGGCAAGAACTGGACCGAGCACCTGGCCGCGCAATTCGGCCTGCCGGCACCCTGCGCCGCGCAAACCGGCCTGGACGGCAATGTGGCCCAGGGCTTTTTCGTGCCATCGGTCAAGAAGGCCGGCTGCTTCGGCTATGCCATGGGCGGCTCGCGCGTGACCAACCCGGTCGGCCCGAACAACAAATTGACGGGCAGCGCGCTGGGCGCCCTGACCGTGCCGGTAACCACCCAGATCGCCAACCACCTGGCGGCATCGGGTGGCAAGTTCAGCGGCACCGAAGTGGTGTTCGTGATGGCGGGCGGCAATGACTTGCTGTTCCAGCTGGGTTCCCTGCAAGCGGCCGCCACGGCCGCCGGCACCGCCGCCGGCAGCGCCACGTTTGCCAGCACCCTGATTCCGCTGCTGGCCGCCGGCGCCACCAATCCTGCCACCGCCGGCGCCGCCATCACCGCGGCCGTCCGCACGGCCAGCGCGGCGCCAGGCGCCACCACCACCACCATCGTGACGGCCGCCGTTGGCGCCGCTGCTGTGCAGCCAGGCAATTCGGCGGTCGCTTCGGCCGCCGTCTATGGCCCGATGGTGGCCACGGCGCAAACCGCCGCCACCGCCGCCGGCGCCAAGGCCGGCGCCGACTACGCCGCCGCCAACGGCCCGGCACTGGTGACCGCCATGGGCACGGCCGGTACCGAACTGGTGGCGCTGGTCAAGGACCAGATCATTGCCAAGGGCGCGACCCATGTGGTCGTCAACAACCTGCCGGACGTGGCCAATACGCCATCGGGCCTGAGCAAGGATGCCAACACCCGCGCCTTGATCAATGCCATGGTGAGCGCCTTCAATACCCAGATCAGCACCGGCCTGGCCGCCAATGACAAGGTCCTGCTGGTCGACGTGTTTGCCGTCAGCCACGACCAGGCCAGCAACCCTGGTCCGTATGGTTTGACCAACGTCAAGGAGCCTGCCTGCGACCTGACCGCTGCCAAAAATCCGCTGGGCAGCTCGCTGGTGTGTAACGGCAGCAACCTGATCGCCGGCGACGTCAGCCATTACTCCTATGCCGACGATGTGCATCCTTCGCCGTTCAACAACCTGTTGCTGGCGCGTTATGTGGCCAAAGACATGGTAACGCGCGGCTGGCTGTAATCGGGCAGCGCCCCGGCCATGCCGGGGCGCCTGAAGGAATGACTGGATAGTCCACTATCCGCACATGATGAATCAGGAGACAACATGAACAAACGTTTCAATAGCGCGGCGCAGTTGCTGGCGGCCATCGCGGCCATGACGCTGGCGTCGGCGGCCTCCGCGCAAAGCGCCGGTACTTTTACCGCCAAGGTCGGCCTCAACAAGATCACCCCGCATGTCACCAGCGGCGACATGACGGCGCCGGCCTTGCCGAACACCAAGGCCGACGTCGAGTCCGACACCAAGCCGATCCTGACCCTGGCCTATATGGTCACCGACAATATTTCGGCCGAGCTGCACCTGGGCGTGCCGTACAAGCATGACCTGGTGGGCGATGGTGCTATCAAGGGCACCGGCAAGCTGGGCACGTCCGAGGTGCTGCCACCGACCTTTCTGATGCAGTACCGCTTCTTCGAGGCCAACACCATGATCCGTCCTTACGTGGGCGCCGGTCTGACGTATGCCTACTTCCAGAAGGAACGCGGTTCGGGCGCGATGACGGCCCTGCTCGATCCGGGTGGACCTCCATCGACCTACCGCCTGAAAAACAAGCTGGCCGGCAGCATCCAGCTGGGCGCCACCCTGGCGTTTAACGAGCGCTGGTTCGCCGACGTGGGCATCATCAAGACGTATCTGAAAACCACGGCCAAGTTCTCGACCGGCCAGACGCAGAATATCAAGCTGGACCCGACCGCCGTCAGCGTCGGCATCGGCTACAAGTTTTTCTAAGCTAGCTGCAGTCGAAAAAAATCCGCCAGCTGGCGGATTTTTTTTGCGCCTTACTCGGGCAGGGTACTGAACTTGCCGTGATGGAAAATCAGCGGCGGCTGGGCCGTATACGCGCATTGCTCGACTTCGCCGACAAAGATGACATGGTCGCCTTCCGGGTAGCGGCTGCGGTTATGGCATTCGAACCAGGCGGAGGCGCCTTTCAGGATGGGCTGGCCGGTGCGCGACAGTTCGTATTCCACGTCGTCGAAGGGATTCGGCGTACGGCGCGAAAAACGTTGCGCCAGTTCGGCCTGGCCGGCACCGAGCACATTGATCACATAATGCGAGTTGCCGCTGAAGATGGGCATGCTGTTGGCCGCCTCGCCCAGGCTCCACAGCACCAGCGGCGGCGACAGCGACACGGAATTGAAGGAACTGGCCGTCAGTCCGCGAAATGTGCCGTCGGCCAGGCGCGTGGTGATCACCGTCACGCCGGTGGCAAATTGCGACAATGCCTGTCGGAAATGAGGTGTATCGAATGCTTGCGCCGGCGCGCGGGGAGAAAGTGTGTTCATGGGAGACCTGTCTGTTTGCCGACATTATGCCAAAAAATCACCGATACGGCGCAAGCATGGCTGGAAAGGCAAGTTGCACGCTGGCGGCAGGCGGCGCGGGTTTGCGCTACAGTGGTGGAACAAGCAAGATTGTCATGGCGAATAATGAACGATCCGGGAGTACGAGATGAGCGAACAGATGGAGGTGGCGGTACTCGGTGGCGGGTGTTTCTGGTGCCTGGACGCGGTCTACCGCCAGGTGCGCGGCGTGACGGCGGTGGCGTGCGGCTATGCCGGCGGGCACTTGCCGCAGCCCACGCACGAGCAGGTGGCCACGGGCGACACGGGGCACGCGCAGGTGGTGAGGCTGGCATTCGATCCGGCCATCGTCAGCTACCACGACGTGCTGGAAGTGTTTTTCACCAGCCACGATCCGACCACCGTCGACCGGCAGGGCAATGACGTCGGACCGCAGTACCGCTCCGTGATCTTTGCCCAGTCGGCACGGCAGGAAGCGGTGGCGCGCCAGGTGATCGCCGAGATGGCCGGCGTATGGGATGCGCCCATCGTCACGCAAGTACTGCCGGCCGCGCCCTGGTATCAGGCCGAGGACGCGCAGCAGGATTATGTGGCGCGCCACCCATTGCTCAGTTATTGCGCACTGGTGGCGGTGCCCAAGGTCGACCAGTTTCGCGCCATCTACGCCAGCCTGGCCAAATCAGGTTAATGGGCCAGCACGGGCGCCTGTGGCGGCAGCGCGATCGCTTGCGCGTCGTACATGTAGTTGCGCGACCACGGCAGGGTAGTGGCACGCCGGCCCGCCTTGACGCAGACGATCTGGTACAGGCTGATCAAATCTTGCTCGAAAGCATAGCTGCAGCCGGCCAGGTAGACGTGCCAGATGCGAAAACGGCGCTCGCCCGCCAGCGGCCGGATCTGCTCGGCATGCGCTTCGAAGTTTTCCGTCCATAGCGCACACGTGCGCGCATAGTGGCGGCGCAGGTTTTCCACGTCCAGCACTTCCAGCCCGCCTTGCTGCATGGTTTTCAGCACATTGCCGATATGCGCCAGTTCGCCATGCGGAAACACGTATTTTTCGATGAACTCGCCGCCGCCGTACGGCGTTTCGCCATTGTCCGGATCGGTGGAAGTGATGCCATGGTTCATCGCCATGCCTTCCGGCGCCAGCAGTTTGTTAATGATGGAGAAATAATCGGGCAAGTGCTTCAGGCCCACGTGTTCGAACATGCCGACGCTGGTAATGCGGTCGAACTGGCCCGTGACGTCGCGGTAGTCCTGCAGGCGGATTTCGACCAGGTGTTCCAGGCCGGCCTGTGCCACACGCGCGCGCGCCAATTGGTACTGGTTTTCCGACAGGGTCACGCCGACGCAGCGGGCGCCATATTGCTGCGCGGCGCGGATCACCAGCGCACCCCAGCCGCAGCCGATATCGAGCAGGCTCTGGCCCGGCTGCAACTGGATTTTCTTCAGGATATGGTCGATCTTCTTGACTTGCGCCTGCGCCAGGGTTTCATCGCCGTGTTCGAAGTAGGCGCAGGAATACACCAGGGCCGGATCGAGGAACTGCTGGTAGAAGTCGTTCGACACATCGTAGTGATAGCGGATCGCTTCGGCGTCCTTGCTCTTGTCGTGCGTAAAGCTGCGCACGATGCGGGCCAGCTTGCCCTCCGGCTTGAGGGTGTTGCGCGCCAGCGCATTGCAGATGGAAATCATGTCCTGGGCCGTGCCCTTGACCTCGATATTGCCTTCCACATAAGCCGACCCCAGGTTCGCCAGCGAAGGGTTGAGCAGGTAGCGGGCCGAGGCGACCGTGGGCAGGCGGATGGTGACGCGCGGCGCTTCGCTGGACAGGTCGACGTGCTGGCCGTTCCACAGCTCTATGCGCAGCGGCAAGGCAGCCTTGCTGCGCATGCCGTCTATCCAGGACTTGAGTTGGTTTTGAACAAACAAGATAGCCTCCAATGAAGCGGCCGCGTCGGCGGCCGTTAATTGAACAACAATATTATTCAGATCCTACCCCTCATAGCCTACACCCATATTGATGGGTTTGCTCTGCGCCTGCACTACGGTTGCAGACGCTCCATGCTCCAGGCCCCGTCGGTGCCACGGGTAAATACGATGCGGTCGTGGAAGCGCGAGCGGCGGCCCTGCCAGAATTCGATGCGTTCCGGCTGCAGGCGGTAGCCGCCCCAGTGCGCGGGACGCGCCGGCGTGTCACCGGCGACGGCCGCCACGGCGTCAAAATTGGCTTCGAGTTCGGCGCGGCTGCCGATAGTCGCGCTTTGCCGCGAGGCGATGGCCGACAGGCGGCTTTGCAAGGGCCGCACATTGAAGTATTCGTCGCTCTCGGCGGCCGAGGTCTTTACCACCGTGCCTTCGATACGCACTTGCCGTTCCAGTTCGCGCCAGAAAAACAGCAGCGATGCCTGCGGGTTGTGCTCCAGTTGCTGGCCTTTTTCGCTGTTGTAATTCGTGTACCAGGTAAAACCGCGTGCGTCGAATTGCTTGATCAGCACGATGCGCGAGCTGGGCTTGCCTTCAGGGCTGACGGTGGACAAGGTCATGGCGTTCGGTTCACCGACCTGTGCCTTGAGCGCTTCATCGAACCATTTCTGGAATTGCGCCACCGGGTCGGCCAGCACATCGGCTTCGGACAGGCTGGAATGCAGGTAATCGGTGCGCATGGCGGCCAGGGCGGCGGCAGGGTCGGCCGCTGCCGGTGCCTCTTCCGGCGCAATCCCGCGCCGGCGCTGCATGGCCGTACCCAATTGCTCCATCTGCTGCGCGCTGAACAGGCGCTTGGCCATCGGCGCCAGCTGGCTTTCTTCCTTGCTCATGTGCGCGTGATAGGCGTCCACATAGGCGTTTACGCCATCGGTCGACAGCTCGGTGCTGGCGCCGGCGGCAATCGCATCGAGCTGCGGGCGCAGGGTGGACCATGCCTGGTCCATGCGCTGATGGTCGGCCAGGATTTCCGGCACCAGGGTGGCCAGCAGGGCGGCGTCCGCGCCGCTGGCGGTCGCTTGCAGCATCGGCATCAGGTCCTGCTCTTCATCATCGTGATGCAGATGGGCGGCCTTGTTGAAGTATTGCAGCACCGCCTTGGCCGCCTGCTGCGCCGCGATCGTATTGCCTTGCTGGGGCAGGTAGGCCAGCAGGTTTTGCAAGGTCGTCAGTTGCTTGCGGATCTTGTCGTGGCAATGCTTGAGCACGGCAATCGGCTGGTCAAAGCCGGGAACGGAGTCGAACAGCGGGACGGTCATGGTGTGCTTTCCTGTTAATCGATGTTGTGCAGTGTTGGGGCGCGGCGACAGTCGCTGCCTGCCGGACGCTAGTGTCGGTCATTTTAGAATATCCGTCAGCGCCGTGTCCGTTAAAATGGCGCCATGCATACCTCCACCCATGAACTTATTTCCCCGGACTTGACCGAGATCGATTTTGAACGGCGCTTCGGCGGCATCGCCCGCCTGTATGGCGCGCCGGCACTGGCGCGCTTTCGCGCCGCCCATGTGTGTGTGATCGGCGTGGGCGGCGTCGGTTCCTGGATCGTCGAAGCCTTGGCCCGCAGCGCCGTCGGACATTTGACCCTGATCGACCTCGATAACGTGGCCGAGTCGAATATCAACCGCCAGATCCAGGCCATGAGCGACACCATCGGCAAGGCCAAGATCACGGCCCTGGCCGAACGCATCAGCCTGATCAACCCGTTTTGCCAGGTCACGCAAGTCGAAGATTTCATTGCCCCCGATAACCTGGAGCAATTGCTGGGCGGCCAGCATTTCGATTACCTGGTCGACGCCATCGACAATGCCCGCTCGAAGGCGGCGCTGATCGCGTATTGCCGCGGCCGCAACCTGCCGATGCTGACCATCGGCAGCGCCGGCGGCCAGACGGACCCGACCCTGATCGCCGTGCGCGACCTGGCGAAAACGGAACAGGAACCGCTGCTCAAGCGCGTGCGCAAGCATTTGCGCACCGACTACGGTTTTCCCCGCGGCGTGAAAAACAAGTTCAATGTCGACGCCGTGTTTTCGATGGAGCCATTAACGACGCCCGAGACTGGCGACGCCTGCGAGATCAGTGGCGATGGCGCGGCCGCCGGCGTGACCGGCCTGAACTGCGCCGGCTTCGGTTCCAGCGTGGTGGTCACGGCCAGCTTCGGCATGGTGGCCGCCGCGCATGCGCTGAAAAGCCTGCGCCAGCCACAGGCCGACATCTTAGCCCAGCCGCCGGCTGGCCAGGATATGGTAGTCGCCGCTGCTCTTGATTGACTCGACCAGCACCAGTTCGCCGGCCTGCCAGGTGATGGGAGAAAACGGCGCCGATGGGGGCGGGCCCGCCTTGCGCGCCAGGGTCACGTGCGGCGTAAAACGGTCGTGCTCGAAGGCGGGCGCCAGGCCGGCGCAAGCGAGCTCTTGCATCAGCGCGGCGCGCAGCGCCAGCAGTGCCGGCGGCGTCTCGCGCAGCGCGGCCCAGCTCAGCTCGGCTTTGGGAAAATAACTGTAATGGTCGAAACACAAGGTCATGGCGCTGGCCGGTACCTCGTCGAGGATGCTTTGCAGCACCGGTAAATCGTGCGCTTCGCGCTGGCCCAGGAACGCCATGGTCAGGTGCAGCTTGTCGGCGTGCGAGGGCGTGCCGCCGGCGGCCGGCTGCAGCGCGGCGAAGGCGCCACGCGTGGCCGCATCGGGCCACAGGCCATAAAACAGGCGTGGCTGTGGTGACAAGTTTTTCATATCGCTCCCATGGTTTGCTATTATTGTCGCGCATCCTGCCCATCAGCCATGGCAGGGTCTGACTGAAATCTCATTGAAACTCAAGGAAAGTAACCATCATGACGCGTAGCTCCGTATTGTTTGCCCTGATCTGCTCCGTCGCCGCGTCGCTGGCGCAGGCGCAAGTCCCCGCTCCCGTACCGGCGTCGGCCGTATCGATGAGCCCAGGCCCTGCGGCCGACAAGCTGATCATTATCGACAACAAGGTTGGCGCCGGCAAGGAAGCAACGGCCGGCAATACCGTCAGCGTGCATTACACGGGCTGGCTCTACCGTCCGCTGGCGAAAAACTCGCGCGGCAAGCAGTTCGACAGCTCGGTCGGCCGTGGCCCGTTTGACTTCCCGCTGGGCAAGGGCATGGTCATCAAGGGCTGGGACCAGGGCGTGGCCGGCATGAAAGTGGGCGGCAAGCGCACCCTGATCATTCCTGGCGAGTTGGCTTACGGCCCGCGCGGCGCCGGCAATGGCGACATTCCACCGAACTCGGCATTGATCTTCGATGTCGAATTGCTTGATATTAAGTAATTGATTATTTGACAGCAACGCCCTCGCGCGTTGCTGTCAAAGGCGGTAGACTGGGGCTTCCTGCAACCGTGGAGACTCCCCCATGAATATCGCCAACGACGTCACTGAACTGATCGGCAATACACCGCTGGTGCGCATCAACCGCATCGCCGCCGGCAGTGTGGCCACCATCCTGGCCAAACTCGAATTCTACAATCCCGCCCATAGCGTCAAGGACCGTATCGGCCTGGCCATGGTCGCGGCCGCCGAAAGCGCCGGCCTGATCCATTCCGACACCGTCATCGTCGAGCCCACCAGCGGCAATACCGGCATCGCGCTGGCGATGGTCTGCGCCGCGCGCGGCTACCGCTGCACCCTGGTCATGCCCGACACCATGAGCCGCGAACGGCGCATCCTGTTGCGCGCCTACGGCGCCGAACTGGTCTTGACGCCAGGCAGCGAAGGCATGCTGGGCGCCATCCGCAAGGCCGAAGAACTGGTCGCCGCCGATCCGCGCTATCTGATGCTGCAGCAATTCAATAACCCCGCCAATCCCGCCATCCACCGCCAGACCACGGCCGAGGAAATCTGGCGCGATACCGATGGCCAGGTCGACATCGTCATCGCCGGCGTCGGCACCGGCGGCACCATCACCGGCATCGGCGAAGTGCTGAAGGAACGCAAGCCCGGCGTGCAGATCATCGCGGTGGAGCCGGAAGCGTCGCCGATGCTGTCGAAAGGCACCAAGGGACCGCACCCGATCCAGGGCATCGGCGCCGGCTTCGTGCCGCAGATCCTGAATACCGCCATCTATGACGAAGTCATCTGCGTCAAGAACGACGATGCGTTCGCCACCGCGCGCCTGGCCGCCAGCGATGAAGGCTTGCTGGTCGGCATCTCGTCGGGCGCCGCCCTGTGGGCTGCCTTGCAGGTGGCGCAGCGTCCGGAAAACGCCGGCAAGACCATCGTCACCATTATCCCGTCGTTCGGCGAGCGCTACTTGAGCACGGCGCTGTATGCGGGGCTGGGCGACTAAGGCTCAGCTATCAACACGCGCAGGTCGACCGCCTCGGCCAGCGCGCGGTTGCCGGCGTCGCCCGGGTGCAGATGGTCGCCCGAGTCGTACGCCGGCAGCAGCCGTGAGGGATGCACCGGGTCGCGCAACAGCGCGTCGGCATCGAGCACGGCGTCAAAGCTGCCGCTGCCGCGTATCCACCCATTGAGCCGCTGGCGCAGCGCTTCCTTTTCTGGTTGGTAGTAGTCGGCCAGCGGCGTGCCGGGCAGGGCGCCTTCGAATGGCGTCAATGTCGCGACGATCACGCGCATGCCCCGGCTGCGCGCCTGCGCAGTCAACTGGCGGTAGCCTGCCGTTAATGCTTCCAGCGTCGGCCGCCGGCCATGCGGATCGAAGGCCGTGCCGGGCCAGCTGATGTCATTGATACCCAAAGCAATCATCACCGTGCGCACGCCGGGCTGGCCCAGCACATCGCGTTCAAGCCGCGCCAGCGCATTGCTGCCCATGCCGTCGGCCAGCAGGCGCGCACCGGAGATCCCGGCATTGATGACAGCCACGCCATGCGGCGCCAGCCGTTCGGCCAGCACGTCGGGCCAGCGCGTATCGCGCCCCAGGCTGGCGCCGGCGCCATCGGTGATCGAGTCACCGATCACCGCCACCGCCTGCGTGGCCGCAGTGGCCTCCACCTGTATGCTGCTCAGCAACAGGCGCGCCGTGGTGCTGGTGGCGCGCGTTTCATCAAGGCTGCCGGCGCCCGTCTGCTGTCCCGGCGCGATCCAGGCCGTCTCGCGGCCGTCCCAGTGGAACGTGGTGATCGCCGTATCCTGCGGCACATGGATGCTGACCGCCAGGCGGGTCAGGTCGGGCACGCCGAGCGTGATCGGGTCGCTGAGCAGCGGTGCGCCCGGTGCGATGGTGGCGCCACTGTGCCCGCCAAACGTCATGGCGCGCAAGCTGCCCGGCACGATGGCCGATCCTTCCGCCGCCAGCGCCAGGGTGGCCGCGCCTATCGTCAACGGCGTGGCGCCATGGGCATTCGACAGCACGATGCGTACGCGCTGGCCGCCCAGGCTGACGCGCGCCACCTGGCGCACGGTCTGGTCGTGCAGGCGGGCCGGCACGTTGGCGGGCAGGATGAAGTCGTTGCTCCAGACGGCTTGCGGGCTGGCGCTCCAGCTGGCCAGCCAGGCGGTGTCGGCGCCGGCAGCGGGGGCGCTGGCCAGCAGCAGGGCGGAAAGGGCGGCATACAGTGTCATGGTGGAAGGCTACCTTGATGGAAAGACTCGATGATGGCCTCACTTCCATTCATGTACTAGACTATGTGAACGAAGAACATTTATGAGTTGAATTCACATGGGAAGACTCGATGTCAACCGTTCGGGCGAGCTGGAAGTATTCGTGCGCGTGATCGAACTGGGCGGTTTCTCGGCGGCCGCGCGCGCCTGCGGCATGACGCCGTCGGCCGTCAGCAAACTGGTGTCGCGCCTGGAGCAGCGCCTGGGCGCGCGCTTGCTGAACCGTTCCACGCGCCAGCTGCAGCTGACGGCCGAAGGCTGCGGCCTGTATGAGCGGGGCGTGCGGGTGCTGGAGGCGCTGGACGAGGCCGAGCGCTGCGCCGGCGTGCAGGACACGCCGCGCGGCCGCGTGCGCATCAATGCCAATGTGCCGTTCGGCCACCATTTTTTGCTGCCGCTGGCGCCGGCGTTTCTGGCGCGCTATCCTGGCGTGACGCTCGACATCGTGCTGACCGATGCCGTGGTCGATATCCTCGAGCAACGCACCGACGTGGCCGTGCGCGCCGGCCCCCTGAAAAGCTCGAACCTGATGGCACGCAAGCTGGGCCAGACGCCGATGGTGATCGTCGCCTCGCCCGCCTACCTGGCGCGCTGCGGCATGCCGGCCACACCGGGCGAACTGGCCGGTCATAACCTGCTCGACGCCAATTACGCGCGCACCAATACCGGCTGGCCGCTGCGCCACGACGGCGGCGAATTCATCGTGCCGGTGCTGGGCAATGTGCAGGCCAGCGATGGCGAGGCCTTGCGCCAGCTGGCGCTGGCCGGCGTCGGCCTGGCGCGCCTGGCGGCCTTCCAGGTGCGCGACGACCTGGCCGCCGGCCGCCTGCGGGCCGTGCTGGAAGCGTGCAATCCCGGTGACAGCGAAGAAGTGCACGCCGTGTATGTGGGGCAAGGCGGCCATGTGCCGCTGCGCGTGCGCGCCGTGCTTGATTTCCTGGCCGAGAATGTCAGCTTGTCGCCCAGATAGCCGCCAGTTGCGTGTTGCTGCGCAGTACAATACGGCACAGGCCGCATTGGTGCGGCCCGTCACCTGTCTTGAATGGAAATATGTTCCTGGTAAAACCTGAACGCCGCCGCCTGTTGCAGCTCGCTGCCACCGTGGTGGTCATTGCGCTGGGCCTGGCCTCGCGCGCCTTTCCCCAATCGCTGCCCGACGCGCTCGGCAAGTATCCGGGCGACGCCCTGTGGGCCATGATGATCGTGTTTGCGCTGGGCATCGTTGCCACCCGCATGCGTACCTGGCAGCTGGCGCTGTGGGCCTTGCTGGTCTGCTTTGCGGTCGAGTTCAGCCAGCTCTACCAGGCGCCATGGATCGTCGAGCTGCGCAGCCACACCCTGGGCCACCTGGTGCTGGGATCGTTCTTCGGCTGGGCTGACCTGATCGCCTACACGGCCGGGGTGGCCGTGGCGGCGATCGTCGATAGCGTCGCTTTGTTCAAGCGACGCTAAGCCTTATTTGACGTTCCCTTCCGCGTCGCGCACTTCCACCGGCGCCAGTTTCAGCTTGGCCAGTTGCGGCGCTATTTTTGTTTGGTCGCCGACGCCGATCACGATCAGCTTTTCAGGCTGCAGGTATTTCCTTGCCACCTGCTGCACCTGCTTGTCCGTCACGCTGGCAAAGCGCTGCGGCAGCAGGGTGTAGTAGTCCAGCCCCAGGTTGTAGACATAGGTGTTGGCCATGCTGGCGCTGACGCTGGCGTTGGTGTCGAACTGGCCCGGCAAGGACAGCACCTGCGAATTGCGCGCGTTCGACAGTTCCTTGGCGGACAAGGGCTTGGCGATCATGGCGCGCAGTTCCTTCACCGTTTCCGACACGGCCGCGCCCGTCACGTCGGTGCGCACGCTGGCGGCGATCGCGAACGGGCCGGGCAGGCTGCGGTACTGGAACTGCGAGCGCACGCCGTAGGTATAGCCCTTTTCTTCGCGCAAGTTCGTGTTCAGGCGGCTGGTGAACAGGCCGCCCAGGGCCGCGTTCATCACTTGCAGCGGTGCGTAGTCGGGCGTCTTGCGGTCGACCGCGATGTTCGACAGGCGCAGCGCCGTCTGTGGCGCGCCGGGCTTGTCGACCAGGATCAGCCTGGCCTTGCTGGTGGCAGGCGTGGCCGCCACCGATGGCGCGACTTCGCCGGCTTTCCAGGCGCCGAACTTGGCTTCAGCCAGCGCCTTCAGTTCGCTTTCCGTGATATCGCCCGAGACGATCAGGGCCGCATTGTTCGGCACGTAATGCTGCTGCCAGAAACGCTGCAGGTCGGCGCGGGTGGTGGCTTTCAGGGCCGCTTCCGTGCCCAGCTGGATATAGCCGTACGGGTGCTTCGGGCCGTACAGGGCGGCCGCTTCCACGCGGGCGGCGACAAAGCCGGCGTTTTCGCGCTGCTGCGCCAGGTTGCCGATGCGGCTGGCGCGCTGGCGTTCCACTTCCTCTTGCGGAAACTGCGGGTGCTGCACCACGTCGGCCAGCAGGTCCAGCGCCTGCGGGAAGGTGCTTTTCAAGGACGTCATCTGCGCGAACGAACTGTCGGCGCCGGAACCGGTACCCAGGAAGGCGCCCAGCTGCGCCACTTCATCGGCGATCTGCGGCGCGCTGCGGGAGGCCGTGCCTTCCTGCAACAACTGCGCCGTAAAGCTCGACAGGCCGGGCTGGGCCAGCGGATTGGCGCCCGAGCCGCTTTTCACCACCAGCTGGCTGGCGACCAGCGGCACGGCCGGGTTGTAGTTGTGGATCACGGTCAGGCCATTGGCCAGCGTGAACGATTTGCCTTGCGGCAGCTTGATCGCCGGTGCGGGGCCGGCGCCCGGTACCTTGTTGCGCCATGGCTCGTCGGCATTGATGGCCGTGCCGGGCTGGGCCTTGACCTTGCCCGCTGCGGGTGTCGCCACTTCCGGTCCCAGGTCGGGCTTGCCGGGCACGCCATACACCACCACCCGCGCCTGGGTTTTCAGGTAGGTGTCGACCGCGCGCTGCACGCCGGCCACCGTCACTTGCCGGTAGCGTTCGATATCTTTCGCCAGGTAGCCGGGGTCGCCCGTGTACTGGTTGTATTCGTTGAGCAGGTTGGCCACGCCGCGGCCGCCCACTTTTTCCACCTGGCTCAGCATGATGGTTTCGATGCCGTTGCGGGCGCGCTCGATTTCCTTCTCGGTCGGGCCTTCCGCGCGCAGTTTTTCCAGCTCGGCGTTCAGCGCCTGCTCGATTTCCTCCGGCTTGTGGCCGGGGCGGGCGGTGGCGTCGATGGTAAACATCGAGGTCAACGCGGCCGAACCCTGGTCGGCGCCCACGTCCTGGGCGATCTGCTTGTCATACACCAGCGATTTATATAAACGGCTCGATTTGCCGCCGGCCAGGATCTGCGCGGCAATTTTGAGTTCCGCATCGTCTTTCGTGTAAGCCGAAGGCGTCAGCCAGCCGAAATAGACGCGCGGCAATTCGACCCTGTCCTGCACCACCACCCGGCGCTCGCTGGTGATGGCGGGCGTGACCACGTTCGGTTTTTCCACCGCCGGGCCGCTCTTGAAGCTGCCGAAGTATTTGTTGACCAGCTCCCTGGTTTTCGCCTTGTCGATATCGCCGGCGATCACCAGGCTGGCGTTATTCGGGCCATAGTATTTGGTGAAGAATTCCTTGATGTCGTCCAGCTTGGCGTTCTGGATGTCGGCGTGCGAGCCGATCACGCTGGCGTAATAAGGGTGGTTCTTCGGAAACAGCTGGTGGAACAGCGCTTCCTGCACGATGCCGTACGGGGCGTTTTCCACGCTCTGGCGGCGCTCGTTGCGCACCACGTCCTGCTGGTTGGTCAGCGCCGTCTGGTCCAGCACGTCGAGCAGGTAGCCCATGCGGTCGGAATGGGTCCACAGCGCAAGTTCCAGCTGGTTCGACGGTACCGTGTCGAAATAATTGGTGCGGTCGAAATCGGTGCTGCCGTTCGAATCGGTGGCGCCCGCGCCTTCGAGCAACTGGTCGGCCAGACCGCGCGGCACGTGCTTGGTGGCGGCGAACATCATGTGTTCGAACAAATGGGCAAAACCGGTCAGGCCCGGCGCTTCATTGGCCGGTCCCACGTGGTACCAGATATTGACGGCGGTGACGGGCAGTTTATGGTCTTCGACCAGGATCACTTCCAGGCCGTTGGGCAAGGTGTATTTTTCGTAGGCAATGTTCGGCACGGCGGTGGCGCCGGTGGGCGCGGCCACGGCGGCTTCGGCCGCATGGCCGAGAGACAGCGGGGCGCCGTACAGCGACAGCATCAGGGCGGGGATGGCCAGCAGTTTGATCGGTTTCATGCGTGCTTCCAGTTGATGGTTATAAGGAATTGTCGGGTCAGCGCCACAGCAGCGCGGCGCCACCGAGCACCAGCAGCGACGTGGCCAGCGAGACGATGGCGGCCGCGCCCAGCAGGCGCCATTCGCGCGGCGTCCATCCGCTGGCATGGGTCGCCGGCGCTGGTGGTATCAGCGGCTTGGCCAGCGGCGGCAGGCCGCCCGCCGCACAGGCCTGCGCCGCCAGCGCGTCGGTGGCGGCATTGAGTATCGCCAGCTGGCGTTCGATGGTCTCGGCCAGCACCGCTTCGTTCAGTGCGACCAGGGCGAAAATCGGGTCGTCGGTATCGATCTTGATGCCGGTCTTGTCGAACACATGGCTGCGCAGTTTGTGTTGGTCCACTACCATTGCACCTTGTCGAGTTGTTCGAAAATATCGCGGTAGACCACCTTGATGCGCTGTTTTTCCATGATGTTGAACTTGTCGTTCTGCAGCACTTCCTGCATCGTCAGGCGGGCCGTGTTCATTTTTTTCACGTCGGCGCCAAAGGTGTCCGGATTGCGTTGCGACAAGGTGATGCTGCCTTTGACGCGCGCGCGATGGTCGGCATACGACTGCGATTCCATGAACTGCTTGCCGGAAGCCGATTGCAGCAGGCCGAAGTGTTCGTTTTGCCACAGCACCAGCGGCACCTTGGTCGACTGGGCCGTGGCGACAAAGCCGGTGGCCGTGTCGTGCAGGGTATCGCCGCCGCCGACGATGGTGTGGATATACACTTTGCGGCCCGATTCTTCCAGCAGCGCGAAGCAGTCGTTTTCCAGCAGGTAGCCCATCAGCGGCGAGAAGGTATTGGCGCCGTTGTCGACCACGCAGTTGCCGTCGGCTTCCAGGATGTCGATCATCAGCGCGTCAAAACGCTTCGGATCGATCATGCGTCCTTCCGTCATCACCGGCACATGCTTGACGTTCATCGCCTTGTAGCGCGAGAAGGTGGCGTTTTCCTGGTCGGTGTCATAGCAGCGCAGCGGGGTGTCATCCTTGCCGCCCATCCATTGCGCCAGCAGGGTCGACACCAGCGTCTTGCCGATGCCGCCTTTGCCCTGCAGGATGAAATGTACCGTGTTTTGCATTGCGACTACTCCAGGTGATTTGGGTCTGTAATAAGTGAAAAGATCAATGGCAGGGCGCCGCGCCGCTGTCGGGCGCCGGCCGGGCGACTGTGCCGTCGTCCGGCACGGCCAGGTATTGCCAGCTGTAGCCGGCCTCGTGCAGGCGCAGCTTGAGCACGCCATGGCTGCTGTTGTCGCGCACTTCGCTGTGCGGCATGAAATAAAAGAAGGGCGTCAGAAAGGCGCCGCCGGTGCCGATCACGAACTGGCGCAGGCCGCGTGCCTGGTCGACGTTGCCGCTGGCGTCCTGCGGCGCGAAGCGCTCGTAATCGTGGTCGTGGCCCGACAGTACCAGTTCGGCGCCCGCCTCGTGCAGCGCCTGCCAGGCCGGCTGCATGGTCTTGGGCGCGCGGTGGCCGCCCGAGCTGTACAAAGGCGCATGCCAGTAGGCCAGGGTGCAGCGCGTGGGGTGGCGCGCCAGGTCGTCCTTCAGCCAGGCCAGCTGCTCGTCCAGCCGCGCGGCCGGCAAATGGCTGTTCAGCGAGATCACATGCCAGCTGCCCAATTGAAAACTGTAATAGTCGGGCCGGCCGAAATAGTCGACATAGCCGCTGGCCGACTTGGAACCGTAGTATTCATGGTTGCCGGGCGTGGGGTAGGTGCGTTCCTTGAAGCGGCCCCAGGTGGGGGCATAGCAATCGCGAAATTCCGCCGCCAGGCCCACCGGATAGGTATGGTCGCCCAGGCTCAGCACGGCTGCTTCCGGCTTGCCGGCCAGTTCGCCGGCGATCAGTTCAGCCGTCAGCGCCGCGCCCGTGTATTGCCAGCCGCGCTGGCGGCAATCGGCGATATCGCCTGCCGCGTAGACGGTGTAGGCGGGTCCGGCCAGGTAGGCGGGCGCCGTGGCGGGGGCGGACGGCGCGCCGGCGCAGCCCCATAACAGCAGCAAGGGCAGGCAGGCGGTAAACGGGCAGGACAGCGGGGAAGACAGGGTCATGGACGGAGTGGCGGCTGGCGATTGTTGAGAATAGTTGTTTTTTGTTCCGCAGGCAACCGCCCCCGGCCATGCCGGCAAGCAGCGCGCACTGGCGTTTTTACCACAACCCTTTGCAAAGATACCATGTGCACCAGGAAATCTGGTTATGATAAAGGGGAAGAATACCATTGATACAAAGCAATTTTTGTATGAAAAATCCACCCCAGAGTGTGAAAAGGTTGCCGTGCCGCTATCCAGCCTCGATAAAACCGATATTGACCGTCTCAATTTGCAGGGCCTGTCTTGCGTGGTGGGCAACCGCCGCCAGGCCAGGCGCCTGACGCAACTGGCGCTGGCCGCCGCCGAGCGCCAGCAGTATCCGCGCGGCCATGCGTATGCCGAACTCAATCAGTGCTGGCTGGCCTATTACGGCAGTGAAGCCGAACCGTCCAGCGCCGCGCTGCAGCAGTATTTTCACCAGTGCTATGACCTCGAAGGCAGCATGGAAGTGGCCGCGCTGCAGGGCGCCTACGCCAGCCGGCGCGGGGAATTTTCAGAAGCGGAACAGTTTTTCTTTCTGGCACGCAAGCTCGCCGCGCAGATTCCCGATTCCCTGCATAAATTCATGCTGTATGCGCGCCTGGGCGTCGACGCCCTGAACCGTGGCGACACGCAGGAGGGGCCGCGCAACTTTTTGCTGGCGCTCGATATCGCCGAGCGCTTCGGCACGCCCGCGCACCGTGTCAACAGCCTGTCGAACCTGGCCTCGTCGCAGCATGACCTGGGCAATGACGAAGATGCGATTCCCTTGCTGTACGAGGCGCTCGACATCATCGGCACGCAAAAGCTCAAATACCAGCACACCATCGTCTCGGCCAACCTGGCCATGTGTTTGCTGGCCACCGGCAAGCCGGCCGAGGCGCTGGCCCTGGTCGAACCGTTTTATGAGTGGCCCGAAGACGATCTGGCGATCCGCGCCTTTTTGTTTTGCATCGCCGCCCATGCCGCCATTTCGCTGCAGCAACCGGAAACGGCGCTGGAATTATTGCAGCGCGCCGAGCAATACGCGAAGCAGACGCAGGACCTGGAGGAGCAGATGCATGTGTGGCTGGTGCGCGGCAAGCTCGACTTGCACGCGGGCGACCCGGCCACCGCGCTGGTGTCATTGACGCAGGCACACAGCCTGCTCAGCTGGACACGCAATCCGTTTCACCAGCAGCAGATCCTGCGCGGCCTGTCCGACATCAACGCCCGGCTTGGCAACTGGCAGGACGCGTATGGTTTCCTGCAGCAGTATCACGCCGCCTTCGAAGCGAGCAGCCGTTCCGCGCGGGCCTCGCGCGTGCTGATGCGCAACCTGGAAAAAGAGATGCGCAACCTGAAGGCCGAGCGTGACAAGGCGCTGGAACTGCAGGCCGCGCGCGAATCGGAAAACGTCAAGCTCGAGCACCTGAACCGCGAACTGGCGCACCAGATCATGCATGTCAATTCGCTGCAGGACAGCCTGAAGGAACAGGCCATGCGCGACCACCTGACGGGCTTGTACAACCGGCGCCATTTCGAAAGCTGCCTGAACGCCATCTTGCACGAGGCCAATGGCGATGAACCGGTGGCCATCATCATCATCGACCTCGATTTCTTCAAGCGCATCAACGATACCTACGGCCACAACTTCGGCGACGAAGTGCTGATCCAGTTTGCGCGCCTGGTCGAAGGCCAGTTGCGCGGCAGCGACATGGTGTGCCGCTACGGCGGCGAGGAATTCTGTTTGCTGCTGCGCCAGGCCGACAGCCTGGTGGCGGCGCACAAGGTCGACGATATTGCCGCGCGCTACCGCCAGTTGCTGATCAAGCAGGCGCCGCATAGCTTGTCCGGCTGCACTTTTTCGGCCGGCATCGCCGAATACCCGCTGCACGGCGCCGGCCGCCACGAGTTGCTGCTGCGCGCCGACAGCGCCCTGTACGCGGCCAAGCAGGCCGGCCGCGACCGTTCCATGATCGCCAGGACTACGCCGTAAATTTCAGCAAGCCCCGCAAGGCATGCGCCACCGCCTGCTCGCGCACGGCCTGGCGGTCGCCGGCAAATGCCTGGCGTTCCGTCTGCACGGCGCCGGCGCTGGCCCAGCCGAAACACACCGTGCCCACCGGCTTGCCCGGTACGGCGCCGCCGGGGCCGGCAATGCCGGTGGTGGCCACGGCGACGTGCGCGCCGCTGTGGGCCAGCGCGCCGCGCGCCATGGCGGCGGCGACTTCCTCGCTGACGGCGCCGTGGCCGGCGATCAACTGCGCGGGCACGCCCAGCATCTCGGTCTTGGACAGATTGGTATAGGTGACGAAGCCGCGCTCGAACCAGGCGCTGGAGCCGGCGATGTCAGTGACCGCCTGGGCCACGCCGCCGCCGGTGCACGATTCGGCCGTGGCCAGCAGTTGCCCCTTGGCATGCAGGGCCTGGCCGACGTCGCGGGCCAAGTCAAAAAGATCGTTGTTCATGGGTGTGAAATAAGGTGGGCAGGTGCCGACTGTAGCACAGCGCACTGTGCCGAAAAAGGCGTACGCACGCCATGAAAGTTTCCCCTTTGACAGCGGATATGCGTACACTCATGATCAGGGATGCCGGTCGGCGACTGGCGCGCGATTTACCGCAACCATCTTTTTCTTGGCTGTCATCAACATGATCAGGCTGCGTTCGATTCGTCACAAACTGATGTCGATGGTGCTGCTCGGCACGCTGGTGGCGCTGTTCATTTCCCTCGCGGCCATCCTTGCTTATGAGGTGCACAGCGCACAGCGCAAGCTGTTCGCCGACTACCTGGCCATCGCGCTGGGCGTGACGGTGCTGGCGCTGCTGATGGCCTGGCTGCTGCTGGCCGAGGTCGAGCAGCGCACGCAGGCGCTGGAACGCTCGAATGGCGAACTGGCGCGCGAGGCGGAACAGCGCGCGCAGGCACAGCAGGAGGTAATGCGCCTGAACCAGGAACTCGAGGCGCGCGTGCATGAACGCACGCTGCAGCTGGAGCTGAAGAATGGCGAACTGGCGCTGGCGATGCACGAGGCGCGCAGCGCCAACCAGGCCAAGTCGGCGTTTGTGTCGTCGATGAGCCATGAATTGCGCACGCCGCTCAACGCCATCCTCGGCTTCGCGCAAATCCTCGGTTCCGACCGCCTGCCGTCGACCCTGGAGCAAAAGAAGGAGTTTGCCGGCCATATCCTGAAAGCGGGCCGCCACCTGCTGACACTGATCAATGAAATCCTCGACCTGGCCAAGGTGGAATCGGGCACGCTCAGCCTGTCGCTCGAACCGGTGGCCCTGCGGCCGCTGCTCGAAGAGTGCCGCCACATGACGGTGCCGCTGGCGGCCGGGCGCGGCATCGCCATGGCGTTCGCCGACGATTGCCGCCTCAGCGTGCAGGCCGACCGCACGCGCCTGAGGCAGATCCTGCTGAACCTGCTGTCGAACGCCATCAAGTACAACCGCGACCAGGGTAGCGTGAACGTCGACTGCGCGCTGCAGGTGGACGGGCGGGTGCGCATCAGCGTGCGCGATACGGGCATGGGCCTCGACAACGCCCAGCAGGCGCTGCTGTTCCAGCCGTTCAACCGCCTGGGGCAGGAGGGCGGCGCGCAGGAGGGCAGCGGCATCGGCCTGGTGGTCACCAAGCGCCTGGTGGAACTGATGGACGGCGGCATCGGCGTGGCCAGCCTTCCGGGCGCCGGCAGCACTTTCTGGATCGCGCTGCGCGCCGCCGACGCCGTGCCGGCACCGGCCGTTGCCGGCCAGCCGTTGAACGAGGTGACCTTGCTGTACGTGGAAGACAACAAGCCGCTCGATGTCGACGCATTCAATCACGCCGTCCACGGCGCGCCGGACCATATTGCGAGGGAACGCCAGCCGGGAGCGGGCGCATGATCAGCCAGGCCGATATCCATGGCGCGCGCATCCTGATCGTCGACGACCAGGAAGTCAATCTGCGCCTGCTGGAACACCTGCTGGAAAGCGGCGGCTACACCTCGCTCACCAGCACGGCCGATGCGCATGCCGTGGCCGCCTTGCACCAGCGCCACCAGTACGACCTGATCATTCTCGACCTGGTGATGCCGGCCATGAGCGGCTATGCGGTGATGGAGGCGCTGCGCCCGCTGGAACGCGAAGGCTACCTGCCGGTGCTGGTGATCACGGCCGACCCCGGCGCCAGGCTGGCGGCGCTGGAGGCGGGCGCGCGCGACTTCATCAGCACGCCCTTCGATGCGCTCGAAGTGCTGACGCGCATCCGCAACCTGCTTGAAGTACGGTTGCTGCACCGCGCCGCGCGCCATCATGGCGCCCGGCTGGAAAACCTGGCCAGCCAGCGCACGGCCGAGCTGCGGCGTTTTCGCGGCGCGATGGATGCGGCCAGCGACGCCATCTTCCTGGTCGACGTGTTCAGCATGGCGCTGGTCGATGTCAACGATGGCGCCTGCCGCCTGCTGGGCTTTGCGCGCGAAGAACTGCTGGCGCTGGCGCCCGGCGTGCTGCTGCCGGCGCCGCCCTTGCCGCTGTCCGGTTCGCCTGATGCGCCCGCCCACCTGGCGCTGGAGGCCGGCGAATGCGAGCTGCAACGGCGCGATCTGAGCCTGGTGCCAGTCGAATTGAAATGGTACTGGCATGCACAGGCCAGCGACGATGGCGGCGCCGGCGGCGGGCCGCTGCTGATCGCCGTGGCGCGCGATATCAGCGAGCGGCGCCAGGTGCAGGAGCGCCTGAAGCACCTGGCCCATTACGACAGCCTGACGGGCCTGCCGAACCGCGGCCTGTTCTACCAGACCCTGGCGCAGGCGGTCGAGCTGGCGCAGGAAAAATCGTGGCGCATCGTGGTGCTGTTCATCGCGCTGGACCGTTTTAAAAGCATCAACGACACCCTGGGCGCGGCCCTGGGCGACGAATTGCTGCGCCAGTTCAGCAACCGCCTGGTGGCCTGCGTGCGCCTGCGCGACACGGTCGGGCGCCTGGGCAACGATGAGTTCGCGCTGATTCTCACCATGAGCCGCAACCAGCAGGACGCGGTGGCGGTGGCCAACCAGGTGCGCGACACCCTGCGCGCGCCGTTCGACCTGAGCGGCCACGCGGCGACCCTGACGGCCAGCATCGGCATCGCCATGTATCCCGACGACGCGCAGGACCCGGAAACCCTGATCAAATATGCCAACACGGCGATGGGCGGCGCCAAGCAGGCCGGGCGCGATGGCTACCGTTTTTTCACGGCCGGCATGAACGTGCAGGTCCTGGCGCGGCTGGACCTGGAACTGGCGCTGCGCCATGCGCTCGAGCACGAGCAGTTCATCCTGCACTACCAGCCCAAGGTCGACCTGCGCACCGGCCGCATCAGCGGCGTGGAAGCCCTGCTGCGCTGGCGCCGTCCCGGCTACGGCCTGGTGGCACCGGCCGAATTTGTGCCGGTGCTGGAAGACACGGGCCTGATCGGGCGCGTGGGCGCCTGGGTGATCCAGGCCGCCTGCCGCCAGATCGCGCAGTGGCGCGACGAGGGCGTGGGGCCGGTGCGGGTGGCCGTCAATGTGTCGAGCCGCCAGTTTGCCGAAGGCGACCTGGAAGCCGAAGTGACGCGCGCGCTGGCGCGCTACCTGGTGCCGGCCGAACTGCTGGAACTGGAACTGACGGAAACGGCGCTGATGTCGAATGCCGAACGCACCATCGTCGTGCTGGGCAAGCTCAAGAAGATCGGCGTGAAGGTGGCCATCGACGACTTCGGCACCGGTTATTCCAGCCTGGCCTACCTGCAGCGCTTTCCGATCGACAAGCTGAAAATCGATATCGCGTTTGTCCGCAACATCACCAGCAGCCCCAACGACGCGGCCATCGCGCTGGCCATCATCAGCATGGCGCACAGCCTCAAACTGAGCGTGGTGGCCGAGGGCGTCGAATCGCGCCCGCAACTGGAATACCTGCGGCGCAACCGCTGCGACGAAATCCAGGGTTTTTATTTCAGCCGCGCGTTGCCGGCGCTGGAACTGGGCCAGATCATCGTCGCCGGCGCCGGCCTGCCGCCCGGCCACGACCCGGCCGCGCAGCCGGCGCAAACCCTGTTGATCGTCGACGAGGACGTCAATGTGCTGTCGTCGCTGCACCGCCTGTTCCGCCCCGACGGCTACCAGATACTGACGGCCAGCACGCCCGCCGAAGGCTTTGAGCTGCTGGCCCTGCACCGCGTGCACGTGATCGTCTGCGACCAGCGCATGCCGGGCCTGAGCGGCACCGAATTCCTCAGCAAGGTCAAGGAACTGTATCCGGAAACCATACGCATCATCCTGTCCGGCTACACGGGACTCGAAGCCGTGCTCGACTCTATCAACCGCGGCGCCATCTACCGCTTCTATACCAAGCCGTGGGACGACACCGAGCTGCGCGACAATATCCGGCTGGCGTTCCAGCATTACTGGATGGTCAACCAGCCGGGGGTGGGGCGTTCGCAACTGAGATAAACCAAGTGTGGCCCAGCAGTCGGACTGTTAAAATTGCTGTTTGCTTTCCTCAGTCTATCTGGAAGCATAGCCCGGTAAGCCAAGCCTATATGACACTTGTAAAACAACGTAGAAATGCCCAGCAACAGCTATCCCTGTCTGGTTTCGGTGATGCGACGGCGGTATTCCATGATGCTGCCGCACCCCGTAATGCTGATGAACGCGGCGCTATTTTTACGCGGCGGGTGGTCGTCGATTTTATTCTCGATCTGGTCGGTTATACCGCGGATATCGATCTGCACGAAGCTTCGCTGCTGGAGCCATCTTTTGGCGATGGCGATTTTCTTCTGCCGGCGATTGAGCGACTGCTGGCCGCACGTTTGCGAGCCCAACAGTCAGGCGTTCAAATTGGCTCGATTGATCATTGTATCCAGGCGGTCGAGCTGCATGCGGACAGCTATATGCTCACGCGAGACAAGGTGGTCGCCTTGCTGATACGCTCCCATTTTCCATTGGACGAAGCACAGCGTATTGCTCGGGTTTGGCTGGTACAGGGAGATTATTTACTGGCAGATATACCATCAGAGTTTGATTTTATCGTTGGCAACCCACCCTATGTACGGCAGGAGCTTATTCCTGCCCCTTTGCTGGAAGAATACCGCCGCCGCTACACGACACTGTACGACAGGGCTGACTTGTATGTGCCATTCATCGAACGCTCGCTTCACCTGTTGAAAGATCGAGGGCAATTGAGTTTTATCTGCTCGGATCGATGGATGAAGAACAAGTATGGCGGGCCATTGCGAGACCTGGTATCGCAGCAATTCCACCTGGGCGCGTATATCGATATGGTCGATGCCGATGCATTTCATTCAGAGGTGAGTGCCTATCCAGCTATTACAGTCATCTCAAGGAACCGTCCCGGTCCCACTCGTGTCGCCGATCGGCCCCAACTTGATCACGATTATTTGCGAACATTGGCGCTCGCTTTTCATTCTCCAGTACTGGCGGACACACTGATCCGTGAGATTACAGGCATCGTGTCGGGAAGCTCGCCTTGGATACTTGATTTGTCGGCTAAAACTCTTCTCATCAAGCGACTGGAAGCTGACTATCCGATACTTGAAGAGGTTGGTTGCAAGGTAGGAATTGGCGTTGCTACTGGCGCAGACAAGGCATTTATCGGTCAATTTTCTGAATTGGATGTTGAAGAGGATAGAAAGTTGCCTTTGGCAATGGCGAAGGACTTGGCAAGCGGTCATGTGGTCTGGCGCGGCTATGGTGTCATTAATCCGTTTACCGATGAAGGGCCTCTGGTCGACCTCGCCAAGTACCCCAAACTTCGCCGTTATCTTGAAGGCCATCGGCAACAGATCATGGGCAGGCATGTGGCGAAAAAGAATCCCGAAAACTGGTACAGGACCATTGATCGCATCACACCATCGCTGTCTTCGCGCCCCAAACTGTTGATTCCAGATATCCGTGGCGAAGCCCAGGTCGCATTTGAAAGCGGCAATCTTTATCCACATCATAATTTGTACTTTATTGTGTCGGATACCTGGGACCTGAGAGCATTGCAAGCGGTGCTGCTCTCCAGCATCACGCGTCTGTTCATCTCTACTTACTCAACGAAAATGAGGGGTGGGTATCTGCGATTCCAGGCGCAGTATTTGCGCAGGATACGTCTGCCAATATGGGACAGTATCTCGCCTGCCATGAGAGAGCGCCTGATCAACGCGGCCTCTGCCTTGGACATAGACGAATGCAATGAAGCGACAGCGGATCTGTACTCTTTAACCCAACAGGAGCGACACACTCTTGCACATTAATCGAAAGAACCATGGCTCTTGACCTTGCAAATTACCAACAAAAGGCGGCTGAATCCATTATGGCGTTTTGGGGCAATCGGGAGAAGGCCAGGCAAAAGCAAATCGAGGCCGGTATAAAAGATCAGGGCGAACGGGCTGGGGTTACCGGTGGCAAAAATCTTGATGACTTCGTGTCATTGATCCTGGATTTGGTTGCGGCCAACGGTTTGTCCGATGCGCAAGTTCATCAGCGATCTTCCCTGGTCACGCTCCCCGGCTATTTTCGGCCTACCAAGAAGTGGGATTTGCTGGTTATCCACCATGATCGGCTTGTCGCCGCGATTGAATTAAAGAGTCAAGTCGGCCCTTCATTTGGCAATAATTTTAACAATCGGACTGAAGAAGCGATAGGGACGGCACATGATATCTGGACTGCTTATCGGGAAAATGCGTTTGGCAAGCATCCCAAGCCTTTTGTCGGTTGGCTGATGGTGGTTGAGGATGCGCCCAAATCACGTTCTCCAGTAAGTGACAAATCTCGGCATTTTTCGGTTTTTCCAGAGTTTCTGGGAGCATCATATTTGAAGCGATACGATATCCTGTGCCAACGTCTGGTTCAGGAGCAGCTATACACTGCAGCCTCAGTTATTGCCACTCCAAAAGAGGCGATCAATACAGGTGCGTATGTGGATCTCTCGCAACTGACGAGTTTAAAGAATTTCATTACCTCTTTTGCCGGTCATATTGCCATGGAAGCGGCATCGGCAGCACCATAGAGGGATCCCCCGCAGACGATTCAATCGCTGAAATGATCAAACGAACTGAGCTTCAGATCCAGCGCCGCGCCGCTGGCATCCACCAGGCGCAAGCCGGGCCCGGCCTCGATGTGGCCCACGCGCGTGGCCTGCGTGCCACAGGCGATGGCCAGCGCGGCGATGGCGGCGCGCGATGCAACGGGCGCCGTGAAGCACAGCTCGTAATCGTCGCCGCCGGCCGCCGCGAACCGGCGGCGCAAACCGGTTTCCTGCAGTGCCAGGATGGGGCCGGCGGGCAGGGCGTCGACATCCAGCGTGGCGCCCACCTGCGACGCTTTCAAGATATGGCCAAGATCGCCCACCAGGCCGTCCGAGATATCGATGGCGGCGTGCGCCAGGCTGCCTTCGGCCAGGGCGCGGCCCAGCGCCACGCGCGGCGTGGGCGTGTGCATGCGCACCGCCGCGCTGGCCAGCTGGTCGGCGGACAAGGATTGTTCCATGCGGTAGCCGGCCAGCGCCAGGCGCGCGTCGCCGACGCTGCCGCTGATCCAGATATCGTCGCCAGCCACGGCGCGGCTGCGGCGCAGCGCCTGGCCGGGCGCCAGTTCGCCAAACACGGTGATGCAGATGTTCAAGGGCCCCTTGGTGGTGTCGCCGCCGATCAGTTCGCAATCATGGGCGTCGGCCAGCGCAAACAGGCCTTCGGCAAAGCCGGCCAGCCAGGCGCGGCTCGCTTGCGGCAAGGCCAGCGCCAGGGTAAATGCCACCGGGCGCGCGCCCATGGCGGCCAGGTCCGACAGGTTCACCGCCAGGCTTTTATGGCCGAGTTTACGCGGGTCGGCGCCAGCAAAAAAATGCCGGTCTTCCACCAGCATGTCCGAGGAAATCGCGATCTGCTTGCCTGGCGAGGGCGTCAGCAGGGCGCAGTCGTCGCCGATGCCCAAGGTGGCGCGGCCAGGGCGCTGGCGCACGAAATACTGTTTGATCAGGTCGAATTCGGAAAGGTTGTCGGGCTGGGCCATGGTCGATTGCAATAGTGTGCCGGGACTCGATTATAGGCTGGCCTACAATGCCCATCGTTTCCATTTTTTCTGGCGCCAGGATGACCACTCCCGATATCCATGCCGTGTTGCTGTCGTATGTGCGCGATGGCGTGCTGCGCGACCCCGCCGTGATGGGCTTGCGCAGTTTTGCGCGCGAGGAACTCGAAGCGCGCGGTTTTGACGCCTGCGGCAATCCGGCACAGATCTGCCTGTACGAAGAGCAGCGCCGTTTCCGGCGCGCGGGCAGGGCGGTGCAGCTTGCATGCAAGGTGTTTCTCGCGCAGGGCCGCTGGTGCGCGAATGGCCTGGAACTGGGCTATCAGGTCAGGCTGGCGGGCGTGCTGCGCGCCGTGGGCAAGCCAGCCATGCCGGCGTTCAGGGTGCTGCTGCGGCGCGACGCGCACTGTGGCGCGCTGCTGTTCGACAACGGCCTGGTGCTGCGGTTCGCGGCCAATCTGCGCGGCGCGCCACGCCATTATTTCCTGACCCATGTCGAAGGGCATGTGCCAGCGCCGGCCGGCGGCGAACCCGATCTGCGTGCGGCCAGCCAGGCGCCGCTCGACGCCCTGTACCACACCTGTACACCGGAGCAACTGCGGCGCCTGGCGCGCCGCGATCATGCGCCACTACAAGAGCTGATCCGCCTGCTGTCCTAGGCTTTTGCCTGCACCATTCCCTGCAGCAGCTTGTCCAGCAGCTGGCCCAGCTGGGTTTGTTCGCGCGTGGTCAATGCCGCCAGCATGCGCTGCTCGTTGGCCACATGCAGCAGCACCAGCTTGTCGATCAGTTCCTTGCCCTCGCTGGTGAGCGCCACCAGCACGCCGCGCCGGTCGGTCGGGTGTTTCTGCCGTTCGATCAGGCCGGCCGTTTCCAGCCGGTCGATGCGATTCGTCATGCCGCCCGACGACAGCATCGCCGCTTCGTACAGCGCCGTCGGCGTCAACGCATACGGCGCGCCAGAGCGTCGCAGGGTCGCCAGCACATCGAATTCGCCGGGCTGCAGGCCGTGTTCGGCAAACAGGGGATTGAGCCAGTCGCGCGCCATCAGCTGCGCCACCGTGCCCAGTTGCCCCACCACTTGCATGGCGCGGGTATCGAGTTGCGGCAATTCGCGCTGCCATTGTTCGGCCGCAAATCGGGCGCGCTGGTGTTCCTGCGGAGTGTCCGTCATGCCACCGCCTTTATCTTGACGTCGAGACTGTTTTTAATCTTCATGTTAAGATACTTTTCATCGAGTTAGTTTTCTTCAAATATTAAACCATGTGCCTCCCAGCGAGGCAAGGACTATCCATGTCATCGACACGCTACACGCCGCAGCCACCTTCCACGGCTATATTAGTGGCCGCCATCATTTTGCTCGGACTCAATCTGCGCCCCATCCTGGCCGCCATCGGTCCCTTGCTCGGTGTCATCCAGGCCAGCACCGGCATCAGCAGTGCCGATGCCGGCCTGCTGACCACCGTACCCGTGTTTGCGATGGGCGTGTGCGCGCTGGCGGGCGCGCAATTGCAGCGCCGGCTGGGCGTGGTGCGCGGCGTGGGGTTGGGCATCGCCATCATTGCGCTGGCCTGCGCCCTGCGCTGGCCCTTGCACGGCAGCGCCGGCCTGATCGCCACCGCCGCGCTCGGCGGCCTTGGCATCGCGCTGGTGCAAGCCCTGCTGCCAGCCTTTATCAAGCGCCACTTTCCCGAACGCGCCGGCCAGCTGATGGGGTTTTATACCACCGGCATCATGGGCGGCGCGGCGCTGGCCGCCGCCTCGGCCTCGCCGCTGGGGCAAACCCTGGGTTGGCAAGTGCTGCTGGCGCTGTGGGCGCTGCCGGCGCTGGCCGCGCTGCTGCTGTGGCGCCGCGCGGCGGGCCGCCGCCATGAAGTGCAAGCTGGCGCAGGCGCCAGCTTGCCGGTGGGCAGTGGGCGCGCCTGGCTGCTGATGCTGTTCTTTGGCATCGGCACCGGCGCCTACACCCTGGTACTGGCCTGGCTGCCGCCGTTTTATACCGAACTGGGCTGGAGTGCGTCGCACAGCGGCCTGCTGCTGGGCGCCCTGACCCTGGTGGAAGTGCTGGCCGGGCTGGTGGTCTCCAGCATCATCAACCGTTTTACGGACCGCCGTCCGCTGCTGCTGGCGGTGCTGCTGTCCGTGCTGCTGGGCCTGGCTTGCCTGATCGTGGCGCCCACGCTGCTGGCGATCCCCGCCGTGATACTGCTGGGCTGCGGCATCGGCGCGCTGTTTCCGTTGTCCCTGATCGTCAGCATGGACCATGTGACGGAGCCGGCCGGCGCCGGCGCACTGCTGGGCTTCGTGCAGGGGGGCGGCTATATCGTTGCCAGCGGCATGCCGTTTATTGCCGGCCTGATCCGTCAGCATAGCGCCAGCCTGGCCCAGGCGTGGATGGTGATGGCCGGTGGCGTGGTGTTGCTGCTGCTGATCGCGCTGCGCTTTGCGCCGGGTGGCAGGCTGCGCTAAGGTGCGCTAGTGTGCGCAGGCGAACCCACCCGAGCTGCTATATTTTGCAACTGGCCATACCGGGAGTCCATCGCGCATGAATATCGTCGACCATTATCTTGCCGGGCTGCGCCAGGCGCTGCCGCCGGTGCCACTGGCGCGGCTGGCCGGGGCGCGCGGTGCCAGCGCGGCGCAGCTGCAAAGCCTGTTGCAGGCGTTTCCGGACTGCCCCGCCAGCTTGCTGGCCTTATTGAGCCAGATCAACGGCACCCACTGGGACGATGATGACGATGGCGGCACGGCCGTGCTGGTGCTGGGCGCCGACGCCGCCATGGGCAGTTACCCTTATTTCCTGCGCTCGGTCGAACAGATACTGGAAGACCGGCAGATGTATCCCGACAGCATTGTCGAGATCCATGGCGACCCGCCGGGCGATGATGATGTCGTGCTCGACAGCCGCATCGATGTGCAGGCCAGCGGCAGAGAACGGCTGTGCTTTGCCCACTGCATGAACAATGGCGGCACCTCGATGCTGTATCTCGATTTTGCTCCTGCAGCCGGTGGCGTGATCGGGCAGCTCATCCGCTTCCTGCACGACCCCGATGAATACCGCGTGATTGCCGCCGGTTTTGATGATTACCTGCAATTGCAGATCCAACAGGAGTATGTCTTTGTCGACCCCGATCAATAAATCCGCCATCCTTGAACGTTATCTGGCTGGCGTGCGCGACGCCTTGCCGCAGGAAAGCCTGGACGAACTGGCGCTGGCCAGTGGCGCCAGCGCACAGCAGCTCGAACAGTTGCGCCAGGCCTACCCGCCATGCCCGGATACCTTGTTGCAGCTGCTGAGTATCTACAACGGCACCTATCATGAGAAATATGCTGGCGGCACGGTGTCGGTGTATCTGCTGGGCTCGGATGCGTACGAGTATCCGTACTATCTGAGCTCGGTCGAGCAGATCCTCGAAGACCAGCAATCGCGCCAGCGCAGTATCGCCGATATCTATGGCCATTACCTCGAGGAAGATCCCTGCATAGTCGACGCGCGCATCGACGTGACCATCAAGCAGGGCCAGCGGCTCTGTTTTTCGCACTGCATGAACAACGGCGGCAGTTCCCTGCTGTATATCGATTTCAACCCGTCTGCTTCAGGCAAAGTGGGGCAGGTGGTGCGCTTCATGCACGACCCCGACAACTACCAGGTCATCGCCGACAGTTTTGACGACTACCTGCAGCTGCTGATTGATGAGGACTATGGTTTTTTGAGCGAAGACAATTTCGAGTAAGGTGATTTTTCATCGTCAAAAATTATCGATATTCAAAAATCGATAGTTTTTGACGCCAATCCGGTTTGCGCCGACCGTGACCTTTACAATGGCGGGTTATGCGCTTTCGTGATATCAGACTATGCTTGCGGAAAATACCTAGCTAATTGAAAGTATCGGTCTGATAAAATCGCGAACACCCCGATCGACCAAACAGGAAGGCAGCACAGCATGGATTCGTCATCTGATAAAAAAGAAGAATTGCGTCAACAATTGCGCCTCGCCGCACTCGAGTATCACGAGTGCCCGCGACCAGGCAAGATCAGCGTGACGCCTACCAAGACACTGACCAACCAGCGCGACCTGGCGCTGGCCTATTCGCCCGGCGTGGCTGCGCCCTGCGAAGAAATCGTCATCGATCCGGCCAACGCCTACAAATACACGGCGCGCGGCAATCTGGTGGCCGTGATCACCAACGGCACGGCCGTGCTGGGCCTGGGCAATATCGGTCCGCTGGCCGCCAAGCCGGTAATGGAAGGCAAGGGCGTGCTGTTCAAGAAGTTCGCCGGCATCGACGTGTTCGACATCGAAATCAACGAACTGGACCCGGATAAACTGGTCGACATCATCGCGTCGCTGGAACCGACCTTCGGCGGCATCAACCTGGAAGACATCAAGGCGCCCGAGTGCTTCTATATCGAGCGCCAGCTGCGCGAGCGCATGAAGATTCCCGTCTTCCATGACGACCAGCACGGCACCGCCATCATCGTCGGCGCGGCCATCCTGAACGGCATCCAGTATGTCGGCAAGGACATCAAACACTGCAAACTGGTGGTCTCGGGCGCCGGCGCTGCGGCATTGGCCTGCCTGGACCTGATCGTCGACCTGGGCTTCCCGCTTGAAAACATTTTCGTCACCGACCTGGCCGGCGTGGTCTACAAGGGCCGCACCGAGCTGATGGACCCGGACAAGGAGCGTTTCGCGCGCGACACCCCGGCCCGTACCCTGGCCGAAGTGATCCCCGACGCCGACATCTTCCTCGGCCTGTCGGCCGGCGGCGTGCTGAAACAGGACATGGTCAAGACCATGGCCAAGAACCCGCTGATCCTGGCGCTGGCCAACCCGAATCCGGAAATCCTGCCCGACGACGTGAAAGCCGTGCGCGGCGACGCCATCATCTGCACCGGCCGTTCGGATTACCCGAACCAGGTCAACAACGTGCTGTGCTTCCCCTACATTTTCCGTGGCGCCCTCGATTGCGGCGCGACCACCATCACGCGCGAAATGGAAATTGCCGTGGTGCACGCGATCGCCGAACTGGCGCACGCCGAGCAGTCCGACATCGTCGCCACCACCTATGGTTTCACCAGCCTGTCGTTCGGCCCGGAATACCTGATCCCGATGCCGTTCGATCCGCGTTTGCTGATCAAGATCGCGCCGGCGGTGGCCAAGGCGGCCGAAGATTCGGGCGTGGCGACGCGTCCGATCAAGGACCTGCAAGCGTACGCCGACAGCCTGCAGCAATTCGTCTATCGCAGCGGCACCTTCATGAAGCCGCTGTTCCAGGTGGCCAAGAAAACCGCGAACGAACTCAAACGCATCGTCTACGCCGAAGGCGAAGAAGAGCGCGTGTTGCGCGCGGTGCAAGTGGTGGTCGACGAGAAACTGGCGCGTCCGATCCTGGTGGGCCGTCCGGCCGTGCTGGAAACGCGGATCCAGAAGTTCGGCCTGCGGCTGAAGCAAGGCGTCGACTTCGACATCATCAACCCGGATTTCGACGAGCGCTACCGCGATTACTGGACCACGTATTACGAGATGACCAGCCGCAAGGGCGTCACCGAGGAATACGCCAAGCTGGAAATGCGCCGCCGCCACAGCCTGATCGGCTCGATGATGATACACAAGGGGCACGCCGACGGCATGATCTGCGGCACCTTCGGCACCACCCAATTGCACCTGAAATATATCGACCAGGTGCTGGGCAAGCGCGCCGGCAGCAATGTCTACGCCGCCATGAACGTGCTGATCATGCCCGAGCGCCAGCTGGTGATGGTCGACACCCACGTCAATGAAAACCCGGACGCGGATCAATTGGCCGAGATCACCATCATGGCCGCCGAAGAGATGACCCGTTTCGGCTTGTCGCCGCGCGCGGCATTGTTGTCGCACTCGAACTTCGGTTCCAGCGACAGCGCCTCGGCGCAGAAGATGCGCGCCGCGCTGGCGATCATCAAGGAACGCGCGCCGGACCTGGAAATCGACGGCGAAATGCACGGCGACACGGCTTTGGACAGCAAGCTGCGCCACAAGCTGATGCCGAACTCGGACCTGAAGCACGACGCCAACCTGCTGGTGATGCCGAATATCGAGTCCGCCAACATCGCCTACAACCTGGTGAAAACCGCCGCCGGCAACGGCATCGCGGTCGGCCCTATCCTGCTCGGCTGCGCCAAGCCGGTGCACATCCTGACGCCATCGGCCACCGTGCGCCGCATCGTCAACATGACGGCGCTGTGCGTGGTCGATGCGGTAGCGCAACGACTGTAATGTCCTGAGCGGTCCTGCCGCCTGAAAGCCGCTCCATCCGCAAGGAGGGGCGGCTTTTTTACATCGGCGGCATGGTCATGGGCATCGCCGTGGCGGGCGGATAACGGCGCAGGTAATAGTGGCGGTACAGCATGATTTCGCCCCATACCAGCAGCAGCGCCAGCAGCAGGAACAGGCCGATCGTGAGCTTGAGCGAATTGAAATAGGCACTGGCCTGGCGCCCGATGGCGTCGACAAAGACCAGTGGCAGGGATTTGTCGAGCTTGCTTAAGTCACGCAGGTCGGAACCCTTCAACGTTTCGCCCAGTACGCCGACCCTGCTCACCAGTTGCGCCTGCAGTACCTCGGTCAGCAACACGCTGCCACGGCGCAAGGTGAATTCATTGATCCAGCGCGCCTTGCTGCGCTCCCAGTAATCATCCGACACCGGTTTGTAGTACATGCTTTGCACCAGGGGCTCGATCAGGCTGCGCATGCTGACCGGCTGGTCCGGGGCGATCAGCTTGACCCGCTGTTCGAGATAGAGGCGCAGCACCGGCGCATGGGCTTCGAATACCGGCTGCAGATCGCGCACCAGGGCCTGGTTGACCAGGCGATGCACGCTGTGCACGGCGCCAAACGCGCCGCCGAGCAGCGGCAGCGCCACCAGGATCAGCACATAGCTGAGTTTGGCTGCCACATGCCAGGCGGGCGGACGGCGCACCAGCAGGCATTTTTTGGCCAGCTGGTAGCAGATGATCACGGCCACTACAAAGCCGAGCACGCCATACAGCAGCATCCACGGCAGGGCGGTCCACAGCAGTTCGCTACCGAACGGCAGCAGGCTGCTGCTCCATTTTGCCAGTTCTTCGTTCATGCGCGCCGCCTCGATATGAATAAACGGGCAAGTATATCCATTCTGCAACTCTGTGTAGCGCGCTTGATGCCGGCAAGATCAATGCGCCATCAGCACCGGCACCGTCATCTGCCGCAGCACGGTTTCGGTCACGCCACCGAGCAGGATTTCGCGGAAGCGCGAATGGCCGTAGCCGCCCATCACCAGCAGGTCGGCCCCGGTTTCCGCCGCCATCGACAGCAGCGCGCCGCCGATGTCGCCGGTGGTGACGGCCTGGCGTACCTCGACCGGCACGCCATGGCGGCTCAGGTATGCGGCGATATCGGCGCCCGGATGGCGCGCCGGCTGGACGTGGCCGGCCGGCGGATGCAGCAGCGCCAGCACCACCAGGCGCGCGCGGCGCAGCAGCGGCAGCGCATGGCCGATGGCGCGCGTCGCTTCCATGCTGCCATCCCAGGCCACCACCACGGTGTCGCCCGTCCGCGGGAATTGGCCGCTGTGCGGTATCACCAGCACCGGCCGCGCCGCATTGAGCATCACGTAGGGTACCAGGTCGCTCATCGCGCCGGGCAGCGCTTCGCTGTCGTCGTGCTGGCTCAGCACCGTCAGGTCGCTGTAGCGCGCGCTGACGGCCATGCCGCCGTCTTCGTCGTCTTCGATCAGGCGCTGTTCGAGCGAGGCCACGCCGGCCTTGCGTGCCTGGGTTTCAAAGCGCGTCAACGCCAGCTCGGCCTTGCCACGCAGCGCCGCGATCTGTTCCGCCACGGCGCCGCCGTGCATGCCGCGCGTGTGTTGCAGATAGAAGCGCGATACGCCGGTCATTGCCGCACCGATCAGGTGGGCTTCGTGAGTGTGCGCCAGCGTGGCGGCAATGGCGATGCGTTGCGGGGCGTGGCGCGACAGGTCGGCGTGGACCAGGATGGATTGGTAAGCCATGGTTTCCTCGTGGATGGACGATGGCAGACAGGCTAGGACGGGGCGGGAGCCAAGTCCAGCAATCGCGACGAAAACGGGCGATGGTTTGTGCTGGACTTGATGTGCATCAAAAATGACGGCGCGGTATGCTCAGTTGAAGGGCGACAGGTCCAGCCACACGGCGTACGACAGGCGCTTGCCATTCCATAGCCCGCCGCCGCGGATCACGGCGTCGCACGAGGTCAGCTGGCCGGCCAGGTCCTGGTGGCCCAGGTTGCGGTGCAACTTCAACGCATCGTTGTGCGCCAGGTAGCCCACCAGCAAGCCATCGATGAAGACGGCGATGGCCTTGTCCTGGAACGGGTTGGCGTCGTCGCACACCAGCAGCGCCAGGCATTTTTCATCGGCATTGCCGGGACCATGCTCGCCGGCCAGCCTGGCGATCGCCGGCTGGTACATCGCATCGTTTTCCACTTCCGACGCATAGCGGCCGCCATCGCTCCAGTGGTGGCTTGGTGCGCCGGGCGGTATTGCCGGCACGTACTCGCGGATCGACAGCAGCGCCTTGTTCAGCGGCTTGACGGGCGTGCGGTCGCTGAAGACGTAGTACAGCAGGGCGATGACGGCCGCAATGGCGAGCAGGTAAAGCATGGTATCTCTCTGAATTCTAGGGTGGGGGTGCTGGCGGTGGCACTGTGTTGCCGACACTATAGCAAGCCGTCCCCTCGGCCGCCATGCCTGATATTAGCGCTTGATCGCCATGCCCACCGACTTTGGTGCCGTGTGGGTGAAACCGAACTGCGCGTACAGGTCCTGCGCCTGGCCGTCGGCGATCAGGCTGACATAGGCGCTGACCGGCACCTGCTGTTCGATGTACTGCATGATCTCGCGCATGATCAGCTTGCCCAGTCCACGGCCCTGGTGCGCCGGCAGCACGGCGATATCGACCACCTGGTAAAAGCAGCCGCCGTCGCCGATGATGCGGCCCATGCCGACGATCTCGTCGCCGTGCAGCACTTGCACCGCAAATAAAGAGTTGGGCAGTCCCCTGGCCGCCGCTTCCGCCTTCTTGGGGCTGAGGCCGGAAACACTGCGCAGATGGCAATAGGTGGCAACGTCGGGAATCGCAAGGCGGGTGGTGTAGGGCGTGGACAAGGCAAACTCCGGCAATGAGTAGAGAGAGGCAATTATAAATGCGCCTGTTCGGCAATCGCCAATTGCGCTATGGTGGCGCCATTCCCTTGATGAAAGCACGCCATGTCCGCAGGATTTACCGCCACCGAATTGTCCGTCCTTGAACAGGACGACGCCCTGATCACCACCCTGGCCGCACCGACGGCCAAGGGTGAACCCGTGTACCTGATGTTCCAGCGCGCCGATGAGTACGATGAACAGGACGTGTCGCTCGGCATGGACGAGCCGTATATCGAATACTGCGGCCAGGAATTTTCCTGGTACGGCCATATGCACGCCGTGATCCTGCACGCCAACCGCCTGTCGGTGCAGATGGACGCCGAGGCCGCCATGCAGATGGACGACGACGGCCAGATCGACGTACGCTTCAACCTGTCTCCCGAGAAATATGCGCGCCTGCAGCAGGCGCTGCGCACCACCTTCGACGGCTGCGAATATTATCGCGAAGAAGCCTGACGCTTCAGTTACGCACCACTTCGAGCGAACGGAACAAGCGGTGCAGCGGCCCCTGCCGCGCGCTGGACGCTTCCTGCACCGTGGCCATCAGGGCCGCGATAAAGTCGCCGATGCTGCCGTTGACCGGCGTGTTCTTGCGCGTCAGATAGCTGGTGATATTGTCCGGAATCGACTCGCGCAGGGCCAGCGGCACGATGGCGTGCCGTTCGCGCAGCGCTTCGATCAGCGGCCACGGCAGGATAGACAGGATGTCGCTGTCTTCCACCAGGCTGAGCGCCATCATGGCCGAACGCGCGTAATGAATGCGGCCGGCCGGCAGTTGCCCGTCCGCCGCCCGGTAATGCTCGATGAAAAACTCGCGCAGCGGCGCCTTGTACTGATCGATGTCGTGGCTCAGTATCCACGATTGTCCGGCCAGCACCGCCAGTGAACGGGCGCTCTGGTACGGGTGGCCGGCGCGGCACACCACCGCCTGGCCGTAGGCAAACAGGGGACGGCTGGCCAGCTCGCCGGCGCCATCGTCGGCCGGCGCCAGGCCGATCGCCAGGTCGATGCTGCCCTCCCGCAATGCCGCATAGGTGGTGCCCACGGTTTCGTGGAAATGCAGGCTGATGTCGGGCCGCTTCTGCACGAAGCGGCGCATGGTCGGCGCCAGCAGCGTATTGGCAAACCACGGCGTGACGCCCACCGACAGCCGGGTTTCCGTATGGCTTTGCAGGCGGTTCAGTTCGCGCATCGCCAGCTCCATTTCACCGACGATCAATCGCGCCCGTACCAGCAGCGCGCGCCCGCCTTCGGTCAGCGTCAGCCCCTGCGATTGGCGCTCGCACAGCCGCATGCCGGCCGTGTTTTCCAGTTCCTGCAAGCCCTTGCTGACGGCCGCCGCCGATACCCCCAGCGCCAGGCCGGCCAGGCGCAGGCTGCCCTGTTCCGCAATCGCGATCAGGTACTGCAGTTGTTGTAGTTTGAAGTCGGATGAACGGGTCATGGTCAGCTCGGTTGTGTATCGATAGTGCGGGTCGCGTGGAACAGCATGGCCGGCCTGCACCAGAAAAGTGCACGGTGGCCGTGGTTCAAACCATAGGCCGTCATGTCAAGATTTGCTTGACCCCCTCCTGGCAAGGCCATGTTTGTGCCGTGTGTCGTGTTTCCTCCTGTGGCGCGCCGTGCCGGCGGCGCCGCCAACGCCTGCTGGCGACCGCCTGCCGGCCCCTGCACCATGTTGGATGGGCCCCAGTGGCATGCATGCTGCAACGTTCTCTCCAACAACGCGGCGCACCGCCGCGATGCAGACCGATGACTTTTTGGAGACACGCATGACAGAGCGCATGATCGATTCCCTGACACAACAGGCACTGGTGCCCGGCATTGTAGAACACCTGGCGGACAGCGTTGAACTGCGCCACCAGATCCACGCCCATCCCGAACTGGCCTACCAGGAATTCGCCACCAGCGACCTGGTCGCACGGAAACTGGAAGAATATGGCTACCAGCTGCACCGCGGGCTGGCCGGCACCGGCATCGTGGCGACCCTGAAAAAGGGCACCAGCCCCCGCATCATCGGCCTGCGCGCCGACATGGATGCGCTGCCCATCCTCGAGCAGACCGGCTTGCCCTACGCCAGCCGCACGGCCGGCGCCATGCATGCCTGCGGCCATGATGGCCATACCGCCACCCTGCTGGCGGCGGCGCGCCACCTGGCGACCGAAGCCGATTTCGACGGCACCTTGCGGCTGATCTTCCAGCCGGCCGAAGAGGGCTTGGGCGGCGCGCGGCGCATGGTCGAGGAAGGCCTGTTCCAGCTGTTTCCCTGCGACGCCATCTTTGCCTTCCACAATATGCCGGGCTTTCCGGCCGGCCGTTTCGGCATGTTGCCAAACGGTTTCATGGCCTCGTCGGATACCGTGCTGATCAAGGTGCTGGGCAACGGCGGCCATGGTTCCATGCCGCACCTGACGGTCGACGCGACGCTGGTGGCCGCGCACATCGTGGTGGCGTTGCAAACGGTGGTGTCGCGCCATATCGATCCGCGCCAGATGGCGGTGGTGACGGTGGGCTCTTTGCACGCAGGTAATGCGCCGAATGTGATCGCCGAAACGGCCGACCTGCAACTGTCGGTGCGCGCCTATGCGCCGGAGGTACGCCAGCGCCTGCGCGAACGCATCTGCGAACTGGCCGAAGCGCAGGCCAGGGTGTTCGGCGCGCGCGTCGAGATCGATTACCAGTGGCGCTATCCGGCGCTGCGGAACGATGCGGCGATGACCGAACTGGCGCGCGCCGCCGTCGTCGAATGGCTGGGTGAAGAGGCCCTGATTGCCGATCTGCAGCCTTTGACGGGCAGCGAGGATTTCTCGTTCATGTTGCAGGCCTGCCCGGGCTGCTACCTGATCATCGGCAATGGCGAAGGCGAGCAGGGCGGCTGCATGGTGCACAACCCGCGCTATGACTTCAATGACGCCATCCTGCCGATCGCCGCCAGCTACTGGGTCAAGCTGGTGGAAAAATTCCTGTCCTGATCGCGGCCATGGCAGTTGCGTCACCACCGTTCACACTTTGTTAAACTGGAAGCCAGCATGAGCACACACGTCAGCACCCTGAGCGCCACGGCCGCCGTCAAGCCGCCCTCGAAGGCGAAAAAAATCGCCGCCATCACGATCGGCAACGGCCTCGAATTCTTTGATTTTTCGATCTACACGTTTTTTGCCGCCATTATCGGCCGCCAGTTCTTTCCGTCCACCTCCGAACTGAGTTCGCTGATGCTGTCGCTGGCCACCTTTGGCGTCGGCTTCCTGATGCGCCCGCTGGGCGGCATCATCATCGGCGGCATCGCCGACCGCAAGGGCCGAAAATATGCGATGACGCTGACCTTGTGGCTGATGGCGGCCGGTTCGGCGCTGTTCATCGTCACGCCCACCTATGCCCAGATCGGCGTGGCCGCGCCGCTGCTGGTGGTGCTGGGCCGTTTGATCCAGGGCTTCGCCGTCGGCGGCGAAGTGGGCGCCTCGACCTCGATGCTGATGGAGTATGCGAACGACAAGAACCGCGCCTTCTACAGCAGCTGGCAACTGTTCAGCCAGGCGCTGAGCACCCTGGTGGGCGCCGGCGTGGGCCTGAGCCTGACCTATATCCTGACCACCGAGCAGCTGGAAAGCTGGGGCTGGCGTTTGCCCTTCGTGTTCGGCATGCTGCTGGTGCCGCTCGGCTATTACATCCGCCGCGTGCTCGATGAAACCGCCGATCCTGCCGCGCTGGCGGCCGACGAGGCGGGCGGCAAGCATGCGCCGTCGGCCCTGGGTGAAATCTGGCGCGACCACCGGCGCGCGCTGGTACTGGGCACGGCCATCATTATCGGTGGCACCTCGGCCAACTACATCGTCCTGCACTACATCACCACCTATGCCAAGGCGGTGCTGCACATGCCGTTCGAGCTTGCCCTGTGGGCGTCCTGGATAGGCGGCCTGGCGCAGCTGCTGTTGTGCGGCGTGGCCGGCATCATCACCGACCGCATCGGCCGCAAGCCCGTCGCCACCTGGTCGCGCGTGGCGCTGATGCTGCTGGTGTTCCCGGCTTTCATGCTGATGGATTACAGCCGCAACGCGCTGGGCCTGTTTTCCGCCGTCATCATCATGGTGATCCCGCTGGTCTTCACCTCGGTGTCGACCATCGTGCTGATGACCGAACAGTTTCCGCGCCGCGTGCGCGCCACCGGCCTGTCGCTGTGCTACGGCATCGGCGTATCGATCTTCGGCGGCTTTTCGCAACTGATCGCCACCTGGCTGGTGAAAGTCACCGGCTCCAACCTGGGGCCGGCCTGGTATGTGATCGGCACCGGCCTGGTATCGCTGGTGGCGGTCGCATTGTGCCGTGAAAAAGCCGGCCAGCAACTCGACTAGTTTCCCCCTTCTTTGTTCGCTTGTTCTCCCGCGCGCAGCCTGCCAGCTGCGCGCGTGGACTCCCTTTACCTATTGAATGCCGATCATGAAAAAAATCCTGTGCGTGGCCATGTTTTCCCCCGTTGTGTGCGCCGGCCATGCCGCTGCGGCCGACCTGTCCGGCGTGCGCCTGTTCGGCGTGGCCGACGCCGCCGTGTCCTACAGCAATGGCGGCGACCATACGGTCAAGCTCAACAGCGGCATGGGCTCGACCTCGCGCTTCGGCCTGACCGGCACCGAAGACCTGGGCGGCGGCTACACCTTGAGCTTCCTGCTGGAAAGCGCCGTGGGGCTGGACACGGGCGCCGCCGGCGGCACCACCTTGCAGCGCGACAGCAGCCTGTTCAATCGTGAAGCCAACATCACGCTTGGTTCGCCCCGCACCGGCTACCTCAAGCTCGGGCGCCAGTACCCGGCCATGATGTCGCTGGCGCTCGACCCTTTCGTCGGCGTGTCCGGCTTTTCGCCGTTCACCTCCATCGTCGGCGGCAACAGCGACCTCGGCAATGGCGCCTCGATGGGCGACTCGCGCATCAGCAACGCCATCTCCTACACCAGCATGAACCTGGGCGGCGTCACCAGCCAGGTGCTGTATGCGCCGCGCGAGCGCAATGACGCCGGTTATCACCGGACGGCCGACTACGGCATCGAGGCCCACTTTGCCCATGGCCCGCTGCTGTATCTGGGCGGACAATACAATGTGGTGTACACCGACCCCACGGCGCTGGTGCCGGCCGTCAAGAATATCTGGAGCGGCGTCGGCGTGCAGTACCAGCTGGGCGCCTCCACACTCGGCTATTCGCTCAACGTCATCGCCCCCGAAACGGCCGGCTCGCGGGTCGCGCAAAACCACATGCTCAGCCTGGTCTACCAGTCACAGCCCCGCCACACGGTGCAGTTGGCGCTGATGTACCGCAATGTGGCCGGCCATCATGCCCTGAACTCGTTTACGGCCGGTTTCGGCTACAGCTACAACTTCTCGAAAACCGTGTCGGTCTACACCCGCATCGGCGGCGTGCTCAACAACAGCGAGGGTATTTCCACCCTGGCCGCCACGCCGGTCAGCGCAGCGGGCAACGACGTGCGCGTGCTGGCGCTGGGGTTGCGCCAGCGGTTTTGAACCGGCGGCCCGGGCGCGCTATCATGTGCTTCCGATACCCGTCACGGAAGGATGGCTCAGCAGCATGGATTCACAACAACCCACGCTCCACGGCAGCATCGTCACCCTGCTGCCGCTGCAGCAGGAACACGCGCCGGCCCTGCTGCGCGCCGCGCAGGACGGCCAGCTATGGCAGTCCAGGGTGACCAACATCCCCGGTCCCGACACTGTGGATCAGTATCTCGCCACCGCGCTGGCCGGGCGGCAGGCGGGCACCGTGATGCCGTATGTGATCGTCCAGCGCGCCACTGGCGCCATCGTCGGCAGCACGCGTTTCTGGAAGATCGACCGGCTCAACCGCAAGCTGGAGATCGGCCACACCTGGCTGACCGCCTCGGTGCAGCGTACCGGCATCAATACGGAAGCGAAACTGCTGCTGCTGACCCATGCCTTCGAGACTATGCACGCCGTGCGCGTGCAGTTCACCACCGACGAGCTGAACGAGCAATCGCGCGCCGCCATCCTGCGCCTGGGCGCCGTGCAGGAAGGCATCGTGCGCCATGAACGCATCATGCCGGACGGACGCAAGCGCAATTCGGTGCGGTTCAGCATCATTGATACGGAGTGGGAGCAAGTGAGGGCGGGGCTGGAGGTGAGGTTAGGGACGCATGGTTGATAACTGATCTAACAGAGTCAACCAAGCAGAAAAATTACCGCGATATCCGAAGCGTATTGTTAAAGGTGACATCCTATGAAAACTAACGTTTTATCGAAAAAGATAGATTTTAAATCCGGCGTCAGTTTGACACTGTTTCGTAACGCTGAAGGGCGTTGTTCGTTTCCAAGATGCACCCGTCCTGCTATGGGACCTTCGAAATCCACGAATTCTTCTATCAATATGGGTATGGCCTGCCATATTTACAGTGCATCGCTCGGTGGGCCGAGGGGACGTGGCGGCCATGCTGCCGATTTCATCGAGAGTGCTGCTAATGGTATTTGGTGTTGCACGCACCACGGTACACTTATAGATAAAATGCAAGGTAAAGACTTTCCTGCGGAGACTCTTTTTGCATGGAAGCGTTTAGCAGAGGCCCGAACTCGGAAAAGAATGGACGACATGCCTTCTCCGTTGGGCTGGGTCGAGTCGATTGCTTACTCAGAGTTCGCTGGTTTTGCTATTCCACCTAGCGCGACGTTATCGCGAAATACTTTGCTATGCGGCACGAATAGCAGCGGAAAAACAGCTTTGCTCGAGTTGGCGGCCTCTGTGTCTAATAGCCGATATGCGTGGCGTTTTTCGTCGAATAGTCTGTCTGTTGTTGGTAGCGACAAGCCGCATCCCATCTTCAGAGGCAACTTAAGATATTCGACTGTCGATACGCACGACAAGGTAGTCGAAATCTTGGTTCAAGGAGACCACATTAAGAGAATGGAAGGCAAGGTAGCCGCCTTATTGCCACCGGGCGATATCGAAGTGTTGCATGTTTCCTCGCGTGATATTGAACTTCTTGAGAAAGGAGATCATATTGAAATGTTGATGATCGCGCTAAATGTCGATAAGTCCACGATGTTGGCTCTTGTACAAGCAGGCAGTAGCGGGCTTTTGCCTGGTGAAATAAAGCTCACTCTTGGTGTCGAACAGGGCGCTTGTCATGAGCGGACTTACGAACTTCATTTTAAGCAAAAGAGTAAAGAATTTTTTATACCTTTTCGCCGGCTGTCGAGTAGTGAAAAGATGAAGTTGTTGACGGATTTATTGATAAGCAAGGCGCGTGAGATTGCGAAACAGCGCTTGACGTTATTGCTGGTCGATAGTGCTATGAGTACGCTCGACAGTGAAAACTTTGAAAGGCTGCTAAGAGTTCTCGCAGCTGAGCAATTTCAATCGATAGTGGTTGTCTCAGCAGTAGTAGCTGAGAAAATTATATTTTTACAAGATGATGGGTCCGCGATGCTATCGCAGTTTGAATACTTGGAACCTTGGCGGTTAGCTTACCTTCCGCCACCTCGACGTTCTACAACAGGTTCCTAGTTATTGATAATTTCCGAACGACTAATTCGACACCATAGTAGCTCTAAGTGTTAATGCAGTAAGACCAGCAGCTTATACGTCATTCTGCACAACTTCTATCGATACCGCAACATTGCCAGTACTTGGAGAGAATGCATGGCCACAATAGCAGTTCAAACAGTTCAAGCAGTAATAGCGGGGTGGCTTGGTGTTCCTTGGATTATATGGTCAGGGGTGATTAGTGCTCTCGTAGCGACCAGTGTCGCAGCGTTCACGATACGGGCATCAAGCAAGAATAGTCTGCGGTTATTGGAGTTGCAGCAAGTGCATGATGATCTCAAGGCAAATCGGCAGAGGGAGCATGACGCAAAGCAGAAGGACGAGGATCGAAAGGCGACCATTCGCCGAGAGATCTACGCGGCGGCGGTAGAAGAGACTCATGCGCTTCTGGGATACATCGGGAGTTTGCCAGATCGGCCTTTGAGCGCTGGTAATGATGATGCTGGCTTTCAATCGTTTCTAAAGGCCAACGCGAAGATTTGGCTGGTTGCCGACGCAGAGGCGGCTCACCTTTCGCGAGATCTCGCAAGTGACTTCGGAGAGGTTTTTTTGCATGTGATGGCCACATCCAATCCAATTCGTATCGCAATGGAACCAATACGCCTGCGACGGGAAGAGATTGCCTTCACAGAGAGCGAGGCTCGCCGCCTTTTTTCTCAGTTCACCGACGCTAAGGCGAGGAGAGCAAGTTTTGAAGATCAGTTAAAGTTGGAGGACCTTGTAGTAGAGGCGCGTGAGGATGTTCAAGCGCTTAAACTCGCCCAGCAGCAGGCTATGGAAGGTATCGCGCGGATGCGCATGGAAACGTTTCAAACGACTTTTGGTAGGCTTCGACCCGTCCAGCGTGCAATTGTCAAGTTGGTGAGTGCGTTAAGAGAAGAACTAAATTTGCCTCGGGATGACGAAAAGTTCATGGAGCAACTCAACGACATGGAACGGCGAGCGTCGGCGGCAGTGAATAGTGCTTATGGCATCGACCCGCCTTGGCCGATGCCAGAGATTATCGAGCCTGGCTGACGTTCTTTGATGTAACACCCCCATCACCTAATGCACATTTCCCAGATCATGCGCTGTAGTGTGTGGTGGTCAAGTAATTTCGGACACAACGATAGGTTCACGTGCTGCCATTTTCCGTTCGTAGACGGTGGGCGGCAGATTGCCCAATGCTGAATTGATACGCTTGCAGTTATAGAAACCAACGATGTAATCGGTGATATCGGCTTTTGCTTCGGCATGGTTGGCATACTGGCGCTGCCAGACACGCTCCATTTTCAGATTCAGGAAGAAGCGTTCTGCGACGGCGTTATCCCAACAATTTCCCTTACGGCTCATACTGCAAACGAAGCCGTGCCGCTCAAGCATCTCTTGGTACAGCACGCTGGCATATTGACTGCCAC
>NZ_JAFCTQ010000021.1:0-114216 GCF_049896105.1 Janthinobacterium sp. PSPC3-1
AAGCCGGTGCACATCCTGACGCCATCGGCCACCGTGCGCCGCATCGTCAACATGACGGCGCTGTGCGTGGTCGATGCCGCCGGCGCACGACAGGCGGCGCCGTGAATTCCCGGCTGCTGTGTGCGGCGCCGCTGCCGCCCGCCATCGCCGCGCGCGCCGAAAGCAGCTTTGGCGCCGTCACCTCGCAAGCCCGCCAGCTGGGCACGGACGAGACGATCGCCATGCTGCAGGGCAATGCGCATATGCAGGCCGTGCTGATCTCCAGCCGCGTCCGTTTCGATGCCGCGGCAATAGAACGGCTGCCATCCTCGCTCAGGCTGATTGCCACCTGCAGCGTGGGATATGATCATGTCGATCTTGCCGCCGCCGGTACGCGCGGCATTGTTATCACCAATACACCGGATGTGGTGACGGAAGCGACCGCCGACCTGGCGCTGTTCCTGATGCTGGGGGCATTGCGGCGCGGGCGCGAGTATGCGGCCGTCATGGAGCAGGGCTGGCGCCAGCGCTTTGGCCTGGGCGATATGCTGGGCCGCGATTTGCATGGCAAGACGCTGGGCATCATCGGCATGGGCCGCATCGGCCAGGCGGTGGCGCGGCGGGCGCGCGGCTTCGGCGTGACGGTGCTGTACCACAACCGGCGCCGGCTGGCGCCGGAAAGCGAGCAGGGCGCCCGGTATGTCGCGGATGTGCGCGCCATGCTGCCCCAGTGCCAGGTTTTGTCGCTGCATGCACCCGGCGGCGCGCTCGGCGGCCAGGTCGACGGGGCGCTGCTGGCGCTGCTGCCGCGCGGCGCGGTGCTGGTCAATACGGCGCGCGGCACGCTGGTCAACGAAGACGATCTGATTGCCGCGCTGCATAGCGGCCAGTTGGCTGCAGCCGGACTCGACGTGTTCCGTTGCGAGCCGGACTACGATCTGCGCCTGCGCGATCTGCCCAATGTCTTCATGACGCCGCACATGGGAACGGCCACTGTGGAAACGCGCGAGGCCATGGGCCACCGGGCGCTCGACAATGTCGCGGATCTGCTGGCGGGGCGCGCGCCGCGCGATGCGTTGTCATCAACGATTTGTGCATAAACGATTTACGTATAAGTAATGCCGAAAAGATTCCTTTTTGTATATATGGCGGCCGGGGTTTAATGGCGGCATTCTCGATGCCATTACAGGATTTCCATGCAGACCCGTCTTCACCTCGCCGCACTTGTACTGACCACTGTCGCGTTTTCCCAGCTGGCCCATGCCGACCAGCTGGCCGCCATCAAGGCCAAGGGCGAGCTGGTCTGCGGCGCGCTGGGCACGGATGAGCCGAACAGCTTTATCGATGCCAAGTCGCGCCAGCTGGTGGGCTATGAAGTGGACCTGTGCCGCGAAATCGCCAGGGGCCTGGGCGTGAAACCGGTGATCAAACAGCTGGCGGTGGCGGCCCGTATTCCCGAGCTGCAGCAGGGCCGGGTCGATATCCTGACGGCGTCGCTGACCCACAACAAGGAGCGCGAAAGCCTGATCGATTTTTCGCTGTCGACGTTTGCCACCGGCCAGCGCGTGCTGGTGAAAAAAAGCAGCAATATCACCAGCGTTGCCGGCCTGGCGGGCAAGAAAGTGCTGACCGTCAAGGGTGGCACCCAGGAACCGAATATCCGCAAGGCCGTGCCCGGCGTCGAGGTGGTGACGTTCGAGACGGCGGGCCAGGCTTACCTTGGCTTGCAGCAGGGCAAGGGCGCCGGCTATGTCGACGATGAAGTCTCGCTGCTGAACAATTACGCCAAGCTGGGCGCGGCGCAGAAAGACTATCTGGTGCTGCCGCAGAACATCAGCAAGGAAGTGCTGGCCTTCGGCATCCGCAAGGGCGAAAGGGGCTTCAAGACGGCGGTCGACAATGTGTTGCGCGGCCTGGAAAAATCGGGCGAGGCGGAAAAACTGTTCTTCAAATGGTATGGCCCGACCAGCAACGTAAAATTCGAAAAGCGCACCTTTAAAATCGACTCGGACAAGATCGACGCCTGATCAGGCTTGATGGTCGATCCTTATGTTTGATCCGCATATCCTGCTGTCCGGCGACTACCGCGACTGGTTGCTGGCCGGCTTGCTGCTGTCGCTGCAATTGATGGGCATCACCTTGCTGCTGTCCTTGCCGCTGGCCTGTGGCGTGGCCATGCTGCGCCTGGCGCCGTCGCGTCTGTTGAATGCGCTGGGCACGGTGTATATCGAGCTGATCCGCAACGTGCCGCTGCTGGCGCATTTTTTGTTCTGGTATTTTGCCGCGCCCGAGTTGCTGCCGCAGGCCTGGAAGGAGCGCCTGTACGCCGGCAATGTCGAGGCCACCAGCGCCGTCGTCGCGCTGACGCTGTACACGGCCGCCTATATGGCCGAAGATATCCGCAGCGGCATCCGCGCGATTCCCATGCAGCAATTCGAAGCGGGCAGGGCGCTGGGCTTCGGCTACCTGGCCACCATGCGCCTGTGCATCCTGCCGCAGGCGCTGCGCCTGGCCGCGCCGCCGCTGCTGTCGCAAACCCTGAACCTGTGGCAAAACACGAGTATCGCCACCGTGATCGGCGTGGCCGAGCTGATGTACCAGACCCAGCGCGTGGAGTCCGCCTCGTTTCGCAGCGTGGAGGCGTTTGCCTTTGCCAGCGCCGCCTACCTGGCCATTTCGCTGGGCATCGCCGGCGCGGCCTTCCTGCTGCAAAAAAGGCTGGCGCGATGATAGCCCTGATACAGGATTACTGGCTGTATTTCCTGGTCGGCCGCTATCCGGAAGGACCGCTGGGCGGCCTGGCGCTGACGGTCGTGCTGGCCAGCCTGGCGCTGGTGCTGAGCCTGCCTTTGGGCTTGCTGCTGGGCCTGGCCCGCCTCAGTCCCTGGCGCGCGCTGCGCTGGCCGGTGGCCTGCCTGATCCAGCTGGTGCGCGGGATTCCCTTGCTGCTGGTGATCTTCTGGGCCTATTTCTTTTTGCCCAGTTTGACGGGCCATGAAAGCGGCCAGTTCGGCACCATGCTGGCCGCGCTGGTGGTGTTCGATGCGATCTACCTGGCCGAAATCGTGCGCGCCGGCGTGCAGGCCGTGCCGAAGGGACAGTTCGAGGCGGCCCGTTCGCTGGGCCTGGGCTATGCGGCCACCATGGGTTCCATCATCCTGCCGCAGGCGCTGCGCCATATGCTGCCCTCGCTGGTGAACCAGTTCGTCTCGACCATCAAGGAAACCTCGCTCGGCTACATCATCGGCCTGTCCGAAGTGTCGTTCATCGCCTCGCAGATCAATGGCCTGGTGCTGGTCAAGCCGGTGCAAGTGTATTTCCTGCTGGGCCTGACCTACTTCATTCTTTGTTTCAGCCTGTCGCGCGCCGCCTTCTGGCTCGAGCGCCGCCAGGCGCGCACCCTGACGGCGGCCGCATGATCACGTTTGACCAGGTCAACAAATACTATGGCAACTACCACGCGCTCGACGGCGTCAGCGAGCAGGTCGCCAGGGGCGAAGTGCTGGTGGTGTGCGGCCCGTCCGGCTCCGGCAAATCGACCCTGATCCGCACCATCAACCGCCTGGAGACTATCGCCTCCGGGCGCATCACGGTGGCCAGCCAGGATATCCACGCGCCGGGGCTGGACGTGAATGCCTTCCGCTCGCGGATCGGCTTCGTGTTCCAGCAGTTCAATCTGTTTCCCCATCTGTCGGTACTGGATAATTGCACGCTGGCGCCGCAGCGCCTGCGCGGCCTGCCGCGCAAGGAGGCAGAACGGCGCGCGCTGGAGCTGCTCGACCGGGTCGGCCTGGCGCACAAGGCCAAAGCGATGCCGGCGGCCTTGTCCGGCGGCCAGCAACAGCGCGTGGCGATCGCCCGCGCGCTGGCCATGCAGCCGCCGCTGATGCTGTTCGATGAACCCACCAGCGCGCTCGACCCGGAAATGGTGGGCGAAGTGCTGCAGGTGATGCGCGACCTGGCGCAGGGCGGCATGACGATGGTCTGCGTCACGCATGAGATGGGCTTTGCGCGCGAAGTGGCCGACCGGGTCTGGTTCATGGATCACGGCAAGGTGCTGGAACGGGCCACGCCCGATGCATTTTTCAGCCGCCCGCAACATCCGCGCGCGCGGCAATTCCTGGCCGATATCCGCCGCCCCTGATGGCGGCAGGTGATTTTTTGGCAGTGTGCGCAAGCGTACAGTCGCCATCGGGCCGCAGGCGCACGCTATGCACGGTGGCGCCCTTGCGCCAAGTTCATCGACTAGCGACCAGGAGAACCATCATGTCACGCATCCTTGCAGGTCATTTCCAGTTACAGGACGAGGTCGACGCGGCGCGCGCGGCCCTGGTCCGGGCGGGCTTTGCCGACAGCCGCATCAGCGCTTTTTTCGTCAACCAGCCGGGCCAGCATGATCTGCATGAGCTCGGTGGCGACCGCGACATGTCGCCGGGTGCCAAGGAAACCCCGGAAGGCCTGGCCGAAGGGGCCGCCGTCGGCGCCGCGGTGGGCGCCGGCGTGGGGGCGGCCACCGCCCTGGCCACCGGTCCGCTGGGCCCGCTGGTCGGCGCGCTGGTGGGCGCCCATGTGGGTTCCTTGTACAGCTTCAACAAAATGAAGGGCGCCGGCGAATCGGAAGAGGTGGAGCCGGGCGAAGGCAGCCCGCATGAAAACCAGCGCCGGCCGCGCCAGCCCGGCATGCTGATCGCGGTGGCCGTCGAGGGCGACGAGGAGGGCGAACGGGCGCTGGCCACCCTGCGCCAGCTGGGCGCGCAAAACCTGGAGCAGGCCGAGGGCAGCATCGTCAACGGCGACTGGGAAGACTTCGACCCGCTCAGCATCCCCGTGCGCGTGGCTTGATGCCACATGCGCACAAACAGCCGTGCGCCGGCGGCTTGATCCCTGTTACTATTAATCGCATAAATAGTGCCGACAGGGATGGTTCCCATGCGCCAGAGTTGCTTGGAATCATCGTTACTGTCCGTCATCTTGCCAGCCGCAAGCTAACTAGTATGGATAGGGGCGCGTCATGACACAAGCATGGTTCATTCTCACCCGGCCCGATGGGCGCAATATCAGCGCCCCCACGCCGACCCAGCTGGCCGAAGCGCTGGAGCAGGTGTACCGCGAGGCCAGTCCCGGTCCCGACGGCGGCCCCGCCAGCGCCATGCTGCGTTTCGGCTACGATGACGGCCTGATGTACCAAGTGGAAGTGGCTAGCGGTGGCGAAGTCACTTTCGAGGAATGGTCGGACCGCGATTGCGAGATCGCCCTGGCCAGCCCGCGCCGCATGACGGCGCTGCGCCAGGACGACGCGCTGCAGCTGTGGCAATGGCTGGCCCAGCGCCAGGTGGCCAAGATCCGCGCGCAGACCTGGCATTCCGAAGACTGAAACAGCTCAGTGCGCCATCAGCACCGGTACCGTCATGCTTTGCAGCACCGTGCGCGTGACGCCGCCGAGGATGGTTTCGCGCAGCCGCGAGTGGCCATAGGCGCCCATCACCAGCAAGTCGGCCGACAGTTCGGACACCTGCGTCAGCAAGGCTTCGCCGATATCGCCGCGCCGCGTGGCGCCGCCGTCCAGTAACAGCAGTTTTGCCTGCACGCCGTGGCGGGCCAGGTATTGCAGCAGGTCGGCGCCCGGATGGTCGCCATGCTCGGCCGCATGCAGCTGGGCGTCGAACACGGCCACATGCACCTGGCCGGCCCGCTGCAGCAGCGGCAGGGCGGCGCTGACGGCGCGGCTGGCTTCCTTGCTGCCATTCCATGACACCAGCACATTGCGCGCGGCGGCCGGGTGATGGGGCTGCGCCAGCTGCGCCGGCGACATCGCATGCGGCACGATCAGGACCGGCCGGCCCGAATGCAGCAGCACATAGGCGGGAAAGTCGCGCATCACCGACGGCGACTTGTCGGCCGCGTTGTACTGGCTGATCACCACCAGGTCCGCATAGCGCGCCAGCAGGCTGATGCCGCCGGCCGCTTCGTCGTCGACCACGCGCTGCTCGTACGAGGCCACGCCGGCACTGCTGGCCTGCTGATCGAAACCGTCGAGCGCGCGCGCCGCCCGTTCACGCAGGAAATTGAGGTGCAGCGACAGGTTGGGATCGGCGTCCAGGTCGGGCTGGTGCTGGTACAGCAGGCGCGACACGCCCGTCAGGGCCACGCCCGTCAAGTGGCCGCCGCAGGCTTGCGCCACGCTGGCCGCCAGCGCGATGCGGGCGGCGCGCCCGGCGCCGTCATCGATATGGAGCAACACGGTTTTATACGTCATGAGCCGGCCTTTCAATGGAAACTGGCCTTCATTCTGGCACAGAGCGGCGGCTCGCCCGCGCACGGCTGCAACAGTCTGAGCCTTTGATCTTGCGCAAAGTCGCTGATAAAAACTGCTCCTACACTTGATCCCACTCAGAAAAACAATTCAAGAGGGAGATGCGATGACAGAACAATGGGCGGAACAACGCGTGGCGCTGGTCACCGGCGGCATGGGCGGCCTGGGAACGGCCCTGTGCCGCCGCCTGCATGGCGCCGGTTTTGCCGTGGTGGCCATGCATACGCCCGGTAATCCGCGCGTGGCGCACTGGCTGGAGGAGCAGCGCGCACAGGATTTCAACTTCCATGCGCTGGCCGCCGACGTCGGCGATTTCGACGCCTGCCAGTCGGCGGTCGGCCATGTGCTGCAGCAGTTCGGCCGGGTCGACGTGCTGGTCAACAATGCCGGCATCACGCGCGACGCCAGCATGCGCAAGATGGAGCGCGCGCACTGGAGCGAAGTGATGCGCACCAATCTCGACAGCATCTTCAACATGAGCAAGCAGGTGATCGAACCGATGCTGCTGAACCGCTGGGGCCGCATCATCAATATCTCGTCCGTCAATGGCCAGAAAGGCGCTTTCGGCCAGTGCAATTATGCGGCCGCCAAGGCCGGCGTGCACGGTTTTTCCAAGTCGCTGGCGCTGGAAGTGGCGCGCCATGGCGTGACCGTCAATACCGTCTCGCCCGGCTACCTGCGCACGCAGATGGTCACGGCCGTTCCCACCGACATCATGGAAAGGAAAATCCTGCCGCAGATTCCGCTGGGGCGGCTTGGCGAACCGGACGAGGTGGCCGCGCTGGTGGCCTACCTGGCCTCGGACGAAGCGGCGTTCGTGACGGGCGCGAATATCGCCATCAATGGCGGGCAGCACATGAGTTGACGAGTTGGTGTTGGAGGAGACCCGGCACCCAGCGCGCACACAGAGGCGGGCGGTTGCCGGCGCAGTAGAGCGGCAGTGACAGTGACGTGGCGGCAAGGCAAAGGGCAGGGCAGCGATGCCTTGCCCTTTGCCTTTTGGGAAGGGATGCCGGTCCGTGTGTCGCGGTCCGTCAATCGCCGCCTGCCTCGCGCAGCCGCTCGCGCACCGTCGCCAGGGTCGACAGGATGCGTTCCGGGCTGCGCGCGAGCACGGCCCGGCCCAGGTTCAACAAGCCGGTCGCCAGGCTGATCCAGTGGCTGACGCTGTCATGGCGGGCGATGCGCTGGCGCACAGTGTCCAGCAGGCCGCTCAGCTGGTGCTGGGCCGTGTCCAGCCCCGTGATGACGTGGCCGGCGGCGTCGGCATACAGCGCATTGGCTTGCTGGCGCAGCGCCACTTCCAGCGCGAACACGGCTTGTGCCTGGGCCTGGGTAATGCCGGCCTGGCCCAGGCTGGCGCGCTGGCGGATGGCGCGCATCACCGCCGCATGCAAGGCGGCAGCCGCCTGCGACAGGCTGTCGCCCAGCTGTTCGACCCGCATGGCGCTGCCGAGGGCGGCTTCGCGGCGCTCGTTCATGGCAATTCTCCCAAGGCGGCCAGGCGCGCATGTTCCTGCGCCAGCGCCGCCAGTTGCCGCTGCGCCAGGGTGTGGCGCAGGCCGTACAGCCGGTATTCGTCGACCTTGCTTTGCTGCACGGTTTTCGCCAGCACCGCCAGCAGGCGCTGCGCTGGCGTATCGGCAAAGGCGATATCCGTTTCCAGCAGGCCCAGCACGATATCGCGTTCATTGTCGCCGGCCTTGTCGTACAGGCGCAGCAGGCTGTTCAGCGCCGAGACGAGGGTTTGCAGCGCGGCATCGCCTTCCTGCATCAGCTGGCCCAGCATCTGGCGCTGCCGCGCCTCGCCGTGCATGCGCGCCAGCAGCCGCAGCAAGATGGTGTAGGCCGTCACCGCGCGGTCATCGATGCCGGTGCCGGGCCAGGCGCGTAGCGTCACGCCGGCCGCGTTGATCTCGCTGGTGAACGCAAAACGGTCGTCGCGCGCCAGCTGGCCCAGGCCCTGCAGGTATTGCGACACGCCCAGCTGCAGCAGCGCCACGTCCGCATGCATGGCGCGGCGCTGGCGGTCGAGCGTTTTTTCGCTGGCGTCCTGCCGCTCGCTCAGGTAGGGCCGCAGGCGGTCATAGCTGTCGCGGTGGCGCAGCGCCAGTTCGCCAAACGCCTGCAGGGCCTTGGCGTCATCGGCCAGCGCCAGCACTTGGGCGCTGGCGGGCGCGCCGCTGCCGGACGTGGCGCAGCCGCCCAGCAGCAGGCTCGACAAAAAGAGGGCAATCGCAGGCAAGCGTTTCATGGCGTTCGGCGTAGCGGGAGGGAAAGCCGATTATCGGCGCCAGCGGGTGGCAAAGCATTGCGTTTAGGCAATGTTCAGGGCATTCTGCCGGCCATTCGTCGCCGCCCAGGGGGCGTTTGTCGCGCTGTTGGCGGGCTTGGTCCAAAGCCGGCTGTGCGGCGCACGATGTTCAACCAGAATGGTGTCCATGCAGCCGGGCGTGACCGCACGGCGCTGACCGCACCACAGACCGATGCGCAGGCATCTTTAATCAAGGAAATGTCATCATGAAAAAATTCGTTTTCTCCGCTCTGACTTTGTGCGCCATGCTGCCTGCGGCGCAGGCCGCATGCACCTTCAACACCAGCACGGTGGAGAGCATCCGGGAAATCGTGACCGCTTCCGGCGGCTGGCCGATCAGCGATGCGCAGTGCGCCGTGCTCAATGCCAAGAAGCTCAGCTTGCAGGTCAGTGGCGATGCCACCGTGCTCGACGGCGTCTCCGTGGCGTGGGCGGCGGTCACGCTGATCGACAGCAGCTCGCGCGTCAAGGCCGATGCGGGCCGCACATCGACCTATGTCAACACCAAGAAAGCCAGCATCGACGTGGCCAACGAAATGCTGGTCAGCGCCGTCAAGGACAGCCTGGCACAGCTTGATTTCAACAAGGCCGCCGCGGAAATCGAGGCCTACAAGGCCAAGAACAAGGCCAGGCGCTGAGTCTTATGCGGCGCGCTGCGGCGCCACCAGCGCCGCATCCGTTCCCGCAAATACAAAGCCGGCCCAGTCGAGCGGCGGGCGGCCCTGCCGTATCAGGGCCTGCTTGGCGCGGTGCAGGGCCGCGCCCGGTGCCATGCCGGCGCCGATATGGCCGTACAGATGCCGCATCAGTTCCGCGCTTGCCTCGCTGGGCACGCTCCACAGCGAGGTGATGGAACTGCGCGCGCCGGCCATTTCCACGGCCCGGCGCAGGCTGGCCAGGCCTTCGCCCGGCAGCACCGTGCCATTGCCGGTATTGCAGGCCGACAGCACCACCAGCTGCGTGCCGTGCAAGCGCAGGCGCGCGATATCCTTGGCCAGCATCAGGTCGGCCTGGCCGCCGCGCGACAGCAGCAGGCCTGCGCGCCGGCCCGGCAGCAGCATGTCCATCCACTCCTGTTCCTGTCGCGGCGTGGGCGCCGTGGCGGCGTCGATATCCTGGCCCAGGATGGCATGGGCGGCCACATGCAGCACGATCGGCGCCTCGCTCGCCTGCATGGCGCCGATGCTGGCATATATGCCCTGGTGCAGCACGCTGGCGATGCCCAGTTGCCGCAGGCTGGCCAGCACGGCCTGCGCTTCGCCGGCCGTGTCGGGCAAGGGCGCGACCGCCACCAGGCGTTGCCGCTCGCCGGCGCTGGCGTGGCCCGGCATGGCGAAGCGCATGGTGGCGCTGGCCGGCTGCGCCAGGCCGGCGCCATAGGCGGGATCGGCGAAGATGGCGGCCGGCCCAGGTCCCTGTCCCTGTCCAGGCCTGGCGTTGGCTGCCTGGTCCTGGCGTGGCAGCAACTGGACCGGCGAGCTGACATGGCGGCAGTTGCGGGTCAGCGCCAGCGGCTGGCCCCCGGCGTCGGGCAGGGCGTCGAAGGGCAGCAGGTGCAGGGCGGCGTCGGCATCGATGATCCATTCGGGCGCCGCCAGCACGGCGGTGGGCAGGTCCCGCAGCAGCAGCTGCGCCAGCGTCGCGGCGCCGGCGGCGTCCGTCTTGCGCGTCAGTGCGGCACGGTAGCGGTGCACGGCCTGTTCCAGCGCCGCCTGCGGCCCCAGGTCGTGCAGGGCGATGCCTGTCGCGTGCACGCAATAGCGCAGATAGCGTGGCGGCGCCTGCACCAGGGCGGTCGCCGACGGTGGCGCATAGACGAAAAAGCCGATCAGCGCATGCTTGCCGAGGCTGTCTTGCAGCAGGGCCAGGTCGATGCTGTCCAGGCCGGCTATCCGCAGCGCGGCCGACGCCTGGCTGACCAGCATGCCGTGCATGGCCGACAGTTGCATGAAGACGGTGACATCGGTCAGCGTCTGCGGCAGCGCGGCAATCTGGTCTTCCAGCTGCCGCAGCTGCTGGCGGCAGGCGATCAGCCGTGCGTCAAGGCTGGCATTGAGCTTGTGCATCAAGGCTTCCTGGTAGCGCGCGCCGCCGCCCTTGGCGGCCAGCACGCTCTGCAGCAGCGCGCCGGCATGGCGCTGCAAGTTGCCTGCGCGGCGCGCCTGCTCCAGCTGGGCCGAGACGATGGTGCGGCGCATGGCGACACCCGACCACAGGCCTTCCATGGTGACGCCGGTCCGTTCGAGGCAGGAAAAACGCTGGCCGTTGGTGCGCAAGGCCGCGGCGTAGGCCTCGCCGGCGGCGGCCTCCTGGCCTGCCTGCCACAGCAGCAGGCCGACCTTGAAGTGGCGGTATTCCTGCGCCAGCATGGCGGGCAGGTCGTCCGCGGCCGCCTGCAGCGTGGCGATGCGTTCGCGGTAAAAGCGTGCCAGCCGCGCAAAGTCGCCATCGGCATGCAGCGCGCGCGCCGTGGTAAACCACACTTCGGCCGTGGCGTGGGTGGTGTCGAACGGTATCTCGCCGACCGTGCGCACGGCTTGCGGCGCGCCGATGGCCGACAGCAGCTGGCGGCCATACTCGATCTTCAACAGCTGTTTGCCCATCGCGGTTTCCATCGCCGCCGGCAGCCTGGCAAACGGCTGCAGCTGTTCCGCCGTGATGCGGTCCTGGGTGTGTATCGCCTGGAACAGGAGCTCGACTGCCTGCCGCGTGTTTCCCAGGGCCAGCTCGGCAAAGCCAAGGTGTGGCAGGACCATGGCGCGAAACGGCCAGCGCCGCGCCGGGTCGGCTTCCACGATGGCCAGCGCCTCGGCCAGCAAGGTGTGGCCGGCGAGGAACTTCTTTTCCAGTAACAGCCGGTTGCCGGCGCGCATTTTGGCGTCCAGCTGCGGAAACACGCTGGTGTCGGGCGCGATGGCGCTCGGCTGCGGCGCGGCACGCCCCCACGGCGCGGCCAGGCAGGCCAGCGCCGCCAGTACCTTGCGACGGCGTGCGGCATGCTGTGTCATTGCACGCTGCGGTTGGCGTACAGGGTCAGCCAGCGCTGCCAGGTTTCGGGCGTTAGCGGGGGCTGGCCTGGCGCGGCGATGCACTGCTTCAGCTGGTCGGCGTCGGCCGCCTGCGCCACGCAGGCGCGCAGGCGGCGCCGCTCCGCTTCCATCTGCTCGCGCTGCGCCAGCTTGCCGCGCAGCGCCGCGCGCCAGCTGGCCGTGTCGCGATATTGCCGTCCATCATCGGGCAGCATGCATTGTTCGGCGCTCAGGCGTATCCGTTCCGCCACCGCCTGCCAGCGGCTGGGCGGCAAGGCGCCGGCGCCCGGCAGTTTCCAGGCGGGACCGAGCTGCTGATCCATGCACAACGCCGTTTCCAGTGCCAGCGGCTGTCCGGCCGCCAGTTCCAGCTGCTGCAGCCTGTGCAGCTGCAGCAAGGTCGCCGTGTCGAGCGGCGCCGCCTGCGCCATGCCGGCCAGCGCCAGCAAGGGCGCCAGCAGGCACGATGGTAGCAAGGAAAAGGTGGATGGCATGGCCGGCAGAGATTGTGAATTGAGCATCAGTATAGCAGTCACAACAGTGCTTGGCGGCAATATGGCCGGCGCCTGGTCCAGGCCCGCCCGGTGATGGACGCGCCGTCATGACTGGCCTATCATGGCCGTGATTTATTTTAATGAAAGTATCACATGAGGACTGCCGTTCTGGCCGACGATGAACCGCATATGCGCGCCGCCCTGCGCGAACAGCTGCTGGCGCTGTGGCCCGGCTTGCGGGTGCTGGGCGAAGCCGGGGATGGCGTGGCCGCGCTGGCCATGATCCAGGCGCTGCGGCCGGACATCGCCTTTCTCGATATCCGCATGCCGGGCTTGAGCGGCTTGCAGGTGGCCCATGCGCTGACCGTCGGCACGCGGGTGGTGTTTGTCACCGCGTTCGACAATCATGCGCTGCAGGCCTTCGAGGCGAATGCCGTCGATTATGTGCTCAAGCCTCTGGCGACGGAACGGCTGGCCAAAGTGGTGGCGAAATTGCAGCAGGGCGCGCCGTTGCAGGGGCTGGCGGCGGCGCTGGCGCAGCTGGGCGTGGCGGTGGCGCCGGCGCCGGAACCGCCGGTGGAGCGCCTGGAATGGCTGCATGTGGCGGTCGGCAAGGAAGTGTGCATGCTGCATGTCGACGATGTGTACTACTTCGTGGCCGACAGCAAATATACGCGCGTGGTGGGCGAGGGCTGCGACGGCCTGATCCGCCATTCGCTGCGCCAGCTGAGCGACCGGCTGGAGCCAGGGCAATACCTGCAGACGCACCGCAGCACCCTGGTCAATCGGCGCCATATCCGCGCCGTGCACCGCCATGGCGAGGTGATGGAGATCGAGCTGAAGGTCGATCTGCCGCGGCTGAAAGTGTCGCTGCCGAACCACCATCTGTTCCGCGCGATGTGATGGGGCCGCCTGTTTCGCGGGGCGCCGTGCGCTTGCTGGCCGGCATGCTGGTCCTGCTGGGGCTGGCCCTGCTCGAATGGCTGGGTGGCCAGGTGCTGGGCGGCGACTGGTCGGCGCAGGGCGTGCTGGCCGGCGTGGCGCTGGGCGCCGCGATGCTGCTGCTGGCGCTGGCCACGCGCCGCGTGCGCGGCGAGCTGGCGGCCGCTAGCGTGGCCGCCTTGAGCGCGGTGGGCGAACTGGCGCTGGGGGCGGTCATCGTGTTCGCGCTGGCGGCGGCCGCCGCCGCGCTGTTGCCGCTGCCGCTCAGTGCCCGCTTCATGCAGGGCGACCGCGCCACCGATTTCATCGTCTTCGGCGCGTGCGCGCTGGCCTTGCTGGTGGCCGGACGCGCCACCTTGCGCCACCTGCGCCAGGAACGGCGCGCGCTGGCGGCGCAACTGGCGGCGGCGCAGGCGCAAGCCACCCTGGCTGAGCGCGAGCGCGCCCTGGCGCAGGCGGAAACGGCCTTGCTGCGGGCGCAGGTGGAACCGCATTTCTTGTGGAATACCCTGGCGCATGTGCAGTATCTGGCCACCAGCAAGCCGCACGATGCGGCAGCCATGACCGGCCATCTGATCCGCTATCTGCGCGCGGCGGTGCCGGCCGGCACGCAGGGCGGCGGCACCATCGGCTCGGAAATCGATTCCGTGCGGGCTTACCTGGAAGTGATGAAGATACGCATGGGTGCCAGGCTCGATACCGTCTGCACGCTGGCGCCGGAACTGCTTGAGGTGCCGCTGGCGCCCCTGCTGCTGCATACCCTGGTGGAAAACGCCATCAAGCACGGCATCGAGCCGAAGGCCGGCCCCGTGCGCCTGTCCGTGACGGCATGCCGCGACCCGCAAGCGCCAGGGATGGTGCTGCTGGAAGTGTGCGACACCGGTGTCGGCCTGCAGGCGGCGCCGGCCACGCGCGGCGGCGGCCTGGGCCTGCGCAGCGTGCGTGAACGGCTGGCCCTGCAATATGGCGGCAGGGCGCGCCTGAGCGTGGCGGGCCGGCCCGGTGGCGGCGTGCTGGCACGCATCGTCTTGCCTTTGGCTCCGCCCGTGGCGCCATGAAAAAACCGCCCCGCAGTTGCCTGGGGGGCGGTTGGTCGTACAGGCTTGTGGCCTGGTATTAGCGGCCGCGGCCGCCCGAACGGTGGTTGGCCGCCGAACGCGGCGCATTGCCGGAACGGTTGCCGCCGCCACCGCCGCCGCCCGATGGGCCGGCGCTGCGTGGCTTGGCGCCGCTGCCGCCGGTTTTCACGCGCACCACGGCGCCGGCTGGCGCGCGGCTGTTGTTGCGGTGACCGCCGGTGCCGCTGCGCAGTTGCACAGGCTGGGCGCGGGCGTTCAGGTCCGGCTCGAAGCCTTCGATGACTTCACGCGGCAGGGTTTGCTTGATCAGCTTTTCGATGTCTTTCAACATTTCGTGCTCATCCACGCAGACCAGCGACACGGCTTCGCCCTTGGCACCGGCACGGCCGGTACGGCCGATACGGTGCACATAGTCTTCCGGAATGTTCGGCAGGTCGTAGTTGACGACGTGCGGCAACTGGTCGATATCGATACCGCGCGCGGCGATGTCGGTGGCCACCAGCACTTGCAGGGTGCCATCCTTGAACTCGGTCAGCGCGCGTGTGCGGGCCGACTGGCTCTTGTTGCCGTGGATCGCCAGCGCGCCGATGCCGTCCGCGCCCAATTGCTCGACCAGCTTGTTGGCGCCGTGCTTGGTGCGGGTAAAGACCAGTACCTGCGTCCAGTTGTTCGACTTGATCAGGTAGGACAGCATCGGGTGCTTCTTGTCGCGGTCGACCGGATGGATCTTCTGCTTGATCACTTCGACGGTCGAATTGCGGCGCGCGACTTCGATCATGGCCGGCTTGTTCAGCAGGCCATCGGCCAGGGCCTTGATCTCTTCCGAGAAGGTGGCCGAGAACAGCAAGTTCTGGCGTTTCGGCGGCAGCACGGCCAGCACTTTCTTGATGTCGCGGATAAAGCCCATGTCCAGCATGCGGTCGGCTTCATCGAGGATCAGGATTTCCACTTTCGACAGATCGACCGTGCCCTGGCCCATATGGTCCAGCAGGCGGCCCGGCGTGGCGACCAGGATGTCGACGCCATGTTTCAGCTGCTTGATTTGCGGGTTGATGCCGACGCCGCCGAAGATCACGGTCGAGTTCAGCTTGGTGTACTTGCTGTAGGCGCGCACGCTTTCTTCGACCTGGGCCGCCAGTTCGCGTGTTGGCGCCAGGATCAGCGCGCGGATCGGGCGCGTCGAGCTGTTGCTGGTGATGGCCGCGCCATTGGCGTCGGTCGACAGGCGGTGCAGCACGGGCAGCGTGAAGCCGGCCGTCTTGCCGGTGCCGGTCTGTGCGCCGGCCAGCAGGTCGCCGCCAGCCAGTACGGCGGGAATCGCCTGGGTCTGGATCGGGGTCGGTACGGTGTAGCCGTGTTCGGTAACGGCACGAACGATAGCGTCGGACAATCCGAGGGAGGAAAAGGACATGGTAACTTTATTGTGAGATCGGCCTGTCGCCATCGGGAGGCGCCAGTCGCAGGCAATCAGATTAGGGTCGAAAGACAGCGGCAAGGGGACTGGTCATTTGTGCCGCACACGCGAAGTATAACAGCATAGTCAAAAAGCGCTGTAACTGATTCAGATCAAGGTGGCGCGCCTGTTTTGAACTTTTCGATAATATTTCCGTCAGCTCCGCGCGGGAGATGCCGCGCCACGATTTTTCACCTGGAGAATCATCATGCGCATTGCCGATCTACGCATCGCCACCCGCCTGTATGGCGGTTTTGGCGCCACCGTGCTGCTGGTGGCCGTCCTGGTCACGGTGGCCTCCGTCAATTTCGCCAGGCTGTCCGATGCCAACGCCATCAATACTCACACTTACCAGGTGCTGGGCAAGGCCAGCGAACTGCTGGAAAGCCTGCTCAATATGGAAACGGGCGAGCGCGGCTATGTGACCACCGGCCTGGACAGTTCGCTCGACCCGTATACGAAGGGCAAGGCCGCCTTCCTGCGGCAGTTGGGCGAGATCCGCGCGCTGACCAGTGACAACCCGGCCCAGCAGCAGCGCCTGGCGCAGCTGGAGACGGCGCAGCAGGCGTGGCTGAGTGGCGCGCTCGACCCGGTGATCGCCCTGCGGCGCGCGGCGGCGCAAGGCACGGCGGAGATCGAACCGGTGCTGGCGTTGGAACGGCAGGGCAAGGGCAAGCAGGGCATGGACGCCATGCGCGCGCTGCTGACGCAAATCGGCGATGCGGAAGAAAGCCTGCTGGCCGGGCGCAGCAGCGCGGCGGCATCGCTGCAGGCGCAGACGCGCTGGGTGCTGCTCGGTGGCGGCGCCCTGACGATGCTGCTGGCGGCGATGATCGCGATGTGGCTGGCGCGCAATATCAGCCGGCCCTTGCGCTCGGCCATCGAGGTGGCGCGGCAGGTGGCCGAGGGCGACCTGACGGTGCGCGTCGAGGTGACATCACAAGATGAAACCGGCGAACTGATGCAGGCCCTGCGCGAGATGGCGGCCAGCCTGCTGCGCATCGTCACCGAAGTGCGCGGCGGCACCGACAGCATCGCCACCGCCTCGCGCCAGATCGCCGCCGGCAACCTTGATTTGTCGTCGCGCACCGAGCAGCAGGCCAGCTCGCTGGAAGAAACGGCCTCGTCGATGGAAGAGCTGACCAGCACGGTGCAGCAGAATGCCCACAATGCGCGCGAGGCCAATGGCCTGGCCGCCTCGGCCTCCACGGTGGCGGGCAAGGGCGGCGCGGTGGTGGCGCAGGTGGTCGACACCATGGGCGCCATCAATGTCTCGTCGCGCAAGATCGTCGACATCATCGGCGTGATCGACGGCATCGCCTTTCAAACCAATATCCTGGCGCTGAACGCGGCGGTCGAGGCGGCGCGCGCCGGCGAGCAGGGGCGCGGCTTCGCGGTGGTCGCCACCGAAGTGCGCAACCTGGCGCAGCGTTCAGGCCAGGCCGCCAGGGAAATCAAGGAACTGATCAACGACTCGGTGGCGCAGGTGGAAAGCGGCGCGCGCCTGGTCGACGATGCGGGCGTCACCATGCGCGAGATCGTCGACAGCGTGCGGCAGGTCAGCGGCATCGTCGGGCAGATAGCGGCCGCCAGCGACGAGCAGCGCGCCGGCATCGAGCAGGTCAACCAGGCCATCGTCCAGATGGACCAGGTGACCCAGCAGAACGCCTCGCTGGTGGAGCAGGCGGCCGCAGCCGCCGAAGCCATGCAGGACCAGGCGGCGCGGCTGGCCGAGGCCGTGAGCGTGTTCCGCACCGGCGAGGCGGCGGCCACCGTCATGCCTGCGCCGGCCGCCAGGCGTCCCGCGTTGACGCGCGCCGCGCCGCGGGCGCCGGTGAAAACGCTGGCCGCCAGGGTGGTCAAGCCGTCGCTGGCGCCGCATGCGCCGGCCGGCAAGCCGCGTCCCGGCGAAGATGAATGGGAAGAATTCTAAGGCAAATAAAAAGCATGTGACACTTGTCGCGGAAATGGCTTGCGCGTCATGTGACGGTTGTCGCATAATCGTTGCATATATTACTGCAAAAGGAGTGCCATGGCCACGCCATCCGTTACCGAACTGACCTTGTTGAAAGCCCTGTGGAAAGGCCAGCCGCTGTCGGCGCGCGCGCTGCACGCCAGCGTGGAGGCCGAGCTGGGCTGGTCGTTTTCATCGACCCGCAAGACGGTCGAGCGCATGCTGGAAAAAGGCATGCTGGTGCAGCGCAGCGAGCAGGGCGTGCAGGTATATGAAACCGGCGCCGACAAGGTGGCCACCCTGGCCGCGTTTGCCCATGATTTCGGCCGGCGCGTGATGGAGCTGGACAGTCCCTTGCCGGTGACCATGTTTACCGGCAGCAAACTGGTCGACCGGCAGGAACTGGCGCAGCTGGAACAACTGCTGCAGGACTGGCCCAGTGACGCGAAGGAATAAGCGATGCTGCTGTTTTCTCTCACGCTGCTGCAGGCCAGCGCCGCCTGCCTGGTCACCGGCCTGCTGCTATGGTGTTTGCTGAGCCTGGCGCAACGGCGCTGGCCCGCGCTGGCCGCCCAGCGCGGCGTCTGGCTAGTCGCGCAGCTGGTGCTGGCCGCCGCATTCGTGCTGCCGCTGCTGCCCGACACGCATCAGCTGAGCGTGGTGCCCGAGCTGACCGTGCCGGTGGCGCTGGCCGGCGTCGCGCCCGACGTGACGATGCCCAGCGATGCGCCAGCCGCCCCGCTGCCCTCCGCTGCTTCCTGGCTGGCGCTGGTGCCGGCCGCCTGGGGCCTGGCGTATCTGCTGGGCGTGGCTGTCACGGCCTGGCGCTGGCGGCGTGGCCGCGCCATGTTGCGCACCTTGCTCGCGCTGGCGCAGCGGCGCCGGCTGCATGGCGTCGACGTGCTGGAAGTGGACGCGCCGATCTCGCCGATGCTGGTGGGAATCTGGCGGCCACGCTTGCTGTTGCCGGCGCACCTGGCGCAGTTCACCCCAGAACAGCAGCAACTGGTAATCGCCCATGAGCTGACCCATGCCCGCCGCCGCGATCCGCTGATGCTCTTGCTGGCAACTCTGCTGCAGGCGCTGCTGTGGTTCAATCCGGCCGCGCGCTGGCTGGCGGGCAAGCTGGCCTGGGCGCAGGAACTGGGCTGCGACCGCCAAGTGCTGGCCGGACGGCCGCACCGCGAGCGCCAGCAATATGCGGCGGCGCTGGTGAAGCAGCTGGGCCTGCAGGCCCAGCCGCTGCCGGGCCTGGCCTTTGGCGGCGGCCGCATGGCGGAGCGCCTGAGCCATCTGCGCGACGGCCAGGCGCGCTCGCATCCGCTGCTGCGCGCGCTGACGGCGCTGCTGCTGTGCGCCATCGGCGCGGCCAGCCTGGCGCTGCAGCCGGCACTGGCCTGGTCGGTAGCGGCCACGCCCGCCGCCATGCTCACTGCGCCAGCTGCCTGGCGCAACCCGCTGGACACCATGCGCGTCACGGGGTTCTTTGGCGTGGTGCGCCAGATGACGCCACAAGGCCATCGCGGCATCGACCTGGGCGCCCGGCGCGGCACGCCGGTGCATGCGGCGGCCGACGGCATCGCCAGCGTCAGCGAAGATGCGCGCCTGGGCAAGGCCGTGCGTATCGACCATGGCGGCGGCATCGAGTCGCTGTACGCCCATCTGGACCGGGTCACGCTGACGACCGGCATGGCCGTCACGGCCGGGCAGGCCATCGGCACGGTGGGCGATACCGGCCTGGCGACGGGACCGCACCTGCATTTCCAGGTCAGCCGCAACGGGCGCCTGCAGGACCCGCAACAGTGGCTGGCCGGCCTCGACGCCAACGCCACCGCGCGCGCCCTGCGCATGCGCAAGGAGCAGTTCGGCCGTTAATTAACCCCAAAGCAAGGAATGGGGTCCGACCCAATCCACCCAAGTTAAGCGATAGGCTGCCATCAGGCAGCCTTGTAGGCCATGTATTTATGGGGCTTGTAGGCGTTGGTGTGCCCTGACTTTGATTGTCCTGGGCGATGTTTAAACGTTCGCTTGGCGATCAGCGCCAACGCGTCGGTGAGCAAGTGGGCTGCCGCCAGCCCAAGCAGCAACGATGGCAAGAGCGGCTTGAGTACCGAATGGGCATAGGTATGGTTGACGTGTCTGTCCGGCGGCAATGCATGTTGCTGGCCGGCGGCGCAGTTCGCCAGCGCCTGCAGGTTATCGCACAGTACCTTGGCGGCGAGATCCTGCATCAGGGCCTGCTGTGACAGTCCCGTCACGTGCTCCAGATGGAGTCGGTGTTTGAGACGCTTGAAGGCTTCCTCGATGCGCCAGCGTTGATGGTAGAGGTCACCGAACGTTGGGCGAAGAAAGCTTCACTGACGCCAACGGCAACCATGTCTACGATGCGGGCGAAGGCTATGCCGACCTGGGCGAACCGTTCCGCAATGACCGCGCCGTCACGGGCAGCAATGCCGATTTCCGCGACGACGCCTACAACACCGGCAACGCCACGCGCGCCAGCGGCGAAGCGTATATCGATTCGAACGGCAGCGGCGCCTGGAACGCCACTGGTGACGGGCAATACAATGGTGTACTGCGCGCCGCCTCCAGCGTCAATACCACCGCCGCCAATACTGTCCACGTACGCCGCGCCCTGGTGCAGGTGCTGTCAACCAGCACTGCGCGCATCACGCCGCTGAACGGCACCTCGATCGCGCTCGACCATTGCGTCGACGGCACCGCGTTTGAAAACGCCGTGCGCAGCTTCCCGCTCGCCATCCGCGACAGCAACCCGACCGTGTTTCCGGTCAACCGCGCGGCCGTGACGGGGCAGGCGATCGACTTGCCCGGCAATCCGCTGCCGGCGGGCACCACCATCAATTTTTCCACCAGCAATGGCGTCATCGTCGGCACGCGCGACATCATCGTGCCGAACAACGACAGCGAAGTGGCGGCCAACTGGATCCATGTGGTGCAGATGATCAGCGACGTCGGCCAGGTCGGCACCAGTTGCCAGCAGAACACTGCGCGCAACGGCGTGCTGACGGTCAAGGTGACCACGCCTTCCGGCATCACCACCATCGAGAGCTATCCCGTGTCGGATTGATGGAGAGTCATGCCTTGCAAGCTGCCGGATGTCTCGGCAGCTTTTTTTTGGCTGAAAACAATAATCGAAAAAATCGAATATGACTTCGCAAACTTTGCGTTTTAAGTTATGCGCTGCTTGCTGCATACTGCATGCACTCGCTCGGCACACACTGATACAGCAGGGAAGTTCAGCATCATGAAGCACGCTTTATCATATTCAATTTTTTCGACTATTTTTCTATTCAAAGGACGCCATCATGCCTATCGCCACCGCCCAAGCCGCTCAAAAACTGCTGACCCCGAACGACCACACCCTGATCATGATCGACCACCAGTCGCAGATGGCGTTCGCCACCCGCTCGATCGACCTGGCCCTGCTGCGCAATAACGCGGCGCTGGTATCGAAAGCGGCGTCTGAATTCAAGGTGCCGACGATCCTGACCACGGTGGCGGAAAAATCGTTCTCCGGCCCCATCTTCAACGAAATCCAGTCGGTCTTCCCGGACCTGGCCCCGATCGACCGCACCAGCATGAATACCTGGGAAGACCCGCGCATCGCCGAGCGCGTCAACGCCCACGGCAAGGCCAAGATCGTGCTGGCCGGCTTGTGGACCTCGGTATGCATCGTCGGCCCGGCATTGTCGGCTTTGGAGCAGGGCTTCGAGGTGTATGTGATCGCCGACGCCAGCGGCGACGTGTCGGACGAAGCGCACCAGATGGCGATGCAGCGCATGATACAGGCGGGCGCCCAGCCGATGACGTCGGTGCAATACCTGCTGGAACTGCAGCGCGACTGGGCCCGTGGCGAGACCTACAATGAGACCGTGGCGACGGCCGTGGCGCACGGCGGCGGCTATGGCCTGGGCCTGATCTACGCCAAGACCATGTTTAACGCCAGCGAAGGGCATTGATTTTCTTCACGCCAAGCAGGCGTAAAAAAACCGGCCGAGGCCGGTTTTTTATGCTGCGTATGATGATCAGGCAAATGGCGCCAGCAAACTCACCATCTGGCCAAACACTTTCGGGCTGGCGGCGATCACGTCGCCCTTGTACAGATAGTCCGACTCGCCGGAGAATTCACCGACGATGCCGCCCGATTCCGTGATCATCAGCGCGCCGGCGGCGATGTCCCACGGCTTCAGGCCCTTTTGATAGAAGCCGTCGAGGCGGCCGCAGGCGACGTAGGCCAGGTCCAGCGCGGCCGAGCCGGCGCTGCGCACGCCCTGGCTGCGTTCGCCCATGATGGCGTACATTTTGAGGTATTCGTCGAGCGCGCGCGGGCCGGCGCCGTGGCCGGTGCCCAGCATGGCGTTGGCAACGCGGTCCAGTTTGGTGACGCGGATGCGCTTTTCATTCAGGAAGGCGCCGGCGCCTTTGCTGGCCGTAAACAAGTCGTTGCGTACCGGGTCATAGATCACGGCTTGCGTGACGATGCCGCGCTGGGCCAGCGCCAGCGAGATGCAGTATTGCGGGAAGCCGTGGATAAAGTTGGTGGTGCCATCGATCGGGTCGATGATCCACTGAAATTCATTCTCGTCGTGCGAGTTGGCGGAAGCGCCCGATTCCTCGCCCAGGAACGCGTGGTCCGGGTAGGCTTTGGACAGCACCTCGATGATGGCTTGTTCGGCCGCCTGGTCGACGTCGGTGACGAAATCGTTATGTTGTTTTTCCGTGACGACGACGCGGTCGAGGTCGAAAGACGCGCGGTTGATGACGGTGGCGGCGCGGCGGGCGGCCTTGATGGCCGTATTGAGCATTGGGTGCATGTGAGCTTCCGTTAAAAGCACGCGAGCGCCCGGCAGTACCGGTTTGTACTGGAGCGCAGGAGTGCAAGAATGAATTAAAGAGCAAAGCGGTGGCGAAGTGGTTAAAATCCCGGCCTGGCGTCAGCGTTTTGTGACGTCGTCCCCGACATTTCCTGTATCGATACCGCGCAATGGCGCTATTTTAAATGAATCTGCCCGAAATCAATACGTCTCTTTTCAAACGCCTCCGATTTATCCTCGTCGAGACCAGCCGTTCCGGCAATATCGGCGCCGTCGCGCGGGCCATGAAAACGATGGGCTTTTCCGACCTGGTGCTGGTCAACCCGCGCTTTGCCGACGCCCTGAGCGACCCGGAAGCGGTGGCCTTTGCCAGCGGCGCGCAGGATATCCTGGCCCGCGCGCGCATCGTCGGCTCGATCGCCGAGGCGCTGGAAGGCTGCAACTACGCGGCCGCCGTCTCGGCCCGCCTGCGCGAATTTTCGCCGCCGGTGATCGCGCCGCGCGCGATCGCGGCCCAGCTGGCCGCCGGCACCGAGCTGCATGCGGCCGTGATTTTCGGCAATGAGCGTTTTGGTTTGCCCAACGAGATCGTCGAGCAGTGCAATGTGCTGATCAATATCCCGGCCAACCCCGAGTATTCCTCGCTGAACCTGTCGCAGGCGGCGCAGGTGATCGCCTACGAGTGCCGCGTGGCCGCGCTGGGAGATGAACAAGTCGCAAGTCCCATCGGTTTCCATGGCGACGCGGCCAGCCTGGCCCAGGTCGACGGCATGTATGCGCATTTGCAGGAAGCGCTGGTGGCCATCGATTTCCTCGACGCCGACAATCCGAAAAAGCTGATGCCGCGCTTGAAACGGCTGTTTTCGCGCACCGGGCTGGAAACGGAAGAAGTCAATATCCTGCGCGGCATCGCCCGCCATATCCTGGTGATGGCGAAAAAGCCGCGATGATCGAAACGCGGCTGTTGCGCCAGTTTATCGCGGTGGCCGAAGAACTCAATTTTCGGCGCGCCGCCGAACGGCTGCACATGGCCCAGCCGCCGCTGTCGCAGGCGATCCTGCGGCTGGAACAACAGCTCGGCTATCCGGTATTTGAACGCAGCAACCGCAAGGTCGGCCTGACGGCCGCCGGCACGGCTTTTCTCGCCACCGCCAGGCAGGTACTCGCCACCCTGGAGAGTGGCGTGGCCGAAACGCGGCGCGTGGCGCAGGGCAGCGCCGGACACTTGCGGCTGGGCTTTATCCAGGTCACCCCGTATGCCCACGTGCTGGACGCCTTGCGCCAGTTCCGTGCCGATTTTCCGGATGTGCACTTGAGCTTGCGCGAAGCGTCGACCCAAGAACTGGTGGAGCTGCTCGAAGCGGGCCAGCTCGATGTCGCGCTGCTGCGCGCACCGGGGCGCAGCACGCCGGCGCTCGCCTTTGAACGCTTGTCCGGCGAAGCGATCATGGCGGCGCTGCCGGCCGGCCACCGGCTGGCGGGGCGGCCGGCGGTGGCTTTATCGGCGCTCCAGGAGGAAGACTTTGTCGCTTCGCCGCGCGCGCTGGGCCAGGGCTTTCACGACCAGCTGGCCAGCCTGTGCCTGCATGCCGGTTTCGTGCCGCAGGTGGTGCAGCGGGCCAGGCGCTTGCAAACGGTGGCCGGCCTGGTGGCGGCCGGCTTTGGCGTGGCGCTGCTGCCGGCCAGCCTGGCGGCCACGCTGCCCATCGGCGCCGTGATGCTGCCCTTGATCACCGATGCGCCCGAGCAACTGGTGCGGCTGGACCTGTCTGTGGCGTGGAACGCACGGCAGGCCTTGCCGGTGCGCGAGCGGCTGCTGGCACAGCTGCGCCTGTCCGCCGGCGAACAACAAGACTTTTGACGTCTCAATCCGAGACAAACAAGATATTTTACAGAAAGTATGGCAGGTGCCAGCATGGTGGTTTCGCATCAAGGAGCCATCATGCCCATTGCCATCTACCTGCTGTCGCTGTGCAGCTTTGCCTTCGGCTTGTCCGAGTTTATCGCCGCCGGACTGTTGTCCGGCATGGCGCGCGAGCTGCACGCCAGCGTGGCGGCGACCGGTGGCGCGATTGCCGCCTATGCGCTGGGCGCGGCCATCGGCGCGCCGATCCTGACGGCGCTGCTGGCGTGCCGGTCCGACCGGCGTGTATTGGCCGCCACCATGCTGGTGCTGGCGGTGGGCAGCGTCGGCATGGCCGCTGCGCCGGGCTTGACCAGCTTGCTGTTGCTGCGCTTCCTGGTCGGCCTGGCGCATGGCGTGTTCATGGCGGTGGCCTCGAACGCCGCCACCAGGCTGGTCGAACCGTCGCGCTCGGGGCGGGCGCTGGCCCTTGTGTGGCTGGGACTGACCCTGGCGCTCGCTTGCGGCGTGCCGATGGGCACCTGGCTGGGAGAACTCTGGTCGTGGCGCGCCGTGTTTGCCGCCATCGCCGTGCTGGCGCTGGCCGGGAGCGTGGGCTTGCAGTTGGCCATGCCGAAGACAAGTCCACCGGCGCCGACCTTGTCCGCGCTGGCCAGCCTGCGCGCCCTGTTGCAGCCGGCCTTGCTGCTGGCGGCCGGTATCGCGGCGCTCGTCAGCGTGGCCACCTTCAGCTTTTTTACCTATATTTCGCCGTTTTTGCTGCAGGTGAGCGGGCTGGACGCCAACTGGCTGGGCGCCGCCATGCTCAGTTTTGGCGTGTGCGCCATCGGCGGCAACCTGCTCGGTGGCCGCCTTGCCGATGGCTTGCAGGCGCGCGGCTGGACCTTGTTGGCGCTGGCCGCGCTGGCGCTCAATCTGCCGGGCTTTTATATTCTGCGCGCCCAGCCTTGGGCGATGCTGGCCCTGTGCGGCAGCCTGGGCCTGCTGTTCTTTGCCATCGTCACCCTGTCGACCATGCGGCTGCTGCGCCTGGCCCGCCAGCTCAATCCCGGTGTGGCGGCGGTGGCGGCGGGCCTGAATATCGCCTCCTTCAACTTGGGCACGGCGGCCGGCGGGCTGCTCGGCGGCGTGCTGATCGCCGGCTGGGGCCTGCCCTTCATCAGCCTGGGCGGCATGGCGGCGGCGCTGCTGGCGATGCTGCTGCTGTGGCGTACACCTGCTGCGCACGAGTTAGACCCGGCGCTCTAGTTTTTGCGCGCGTTAGCCCTTGCTCCTGGCGTACACTGGCCGCAAAAAACAGGTCATGACAGGAGACGCAACACCATGCGACGCAGATCGTTTTTCAAGCTGGGCCTGCTGGGCGCGTGCACCGTGGCGGCCGGCGGCGCCGTGTATCGGCTGGCGCGCGGGCCGGCGCCCTTGCGCCGGTTCGAACTCGACGGCGAGGCGCGCGCGGCGCTGGCCGCCATCGTGCCGGCCATGCTGGGCGGCGCCTTGCCGCCGGGCGCAGCGGCACTGGCGCGCGCCATCGACGGCGTGCGCACGGCGATCCACGGCTTGCCGCTGGTCCAGCAAGGCGAGGTGCGGGATCTGTTCGGCCTGCTGGCGCTGGCGCCCGCGCGCCGTTTTGTCGCCGGCGTCACGGCTGGCTGGCGTGACGCCGATCCGCGCCAGGTGGCGGCATTCCTGCAAGACTGGCGTTTTCACCGCTTTGCCACCTTGCAGACGGCTTACCTGGCCTTGCACGACCTGATCCTGGGCGCCTGGTATGCCGACAGCGCCAGCTGGGCCGCCATCGGCTATCCCGGGCCGTTGCCCGAATTGTCATGAAGGCGCCAGCATGAGTTCACCGATACCCGATCCGATCACGGCAGGCCTGGCCGCCGGCTGGCGCGTCACCGACGCTTCCACCCTGCACGTAGACCGCACGCTGGAGGCCGACGTGGTGATCATCGGCAGCGGCGCCGGTGGCGGCATCACGGCCGAACTGCTGGCGCGCGCCGGCCTGAGCGTATTGATCGTCGAAGAGGGCGGCTTGAAGTCCTCGACAGACTTCAAGATGCGCGAAGCCGACGCCTACCCTGCGCTGTACCAGGAGTCCGCTGCCCGCAAGACGCGCGACAAGGCGATCAATATTTTGCAGGGCCGCACCGTGGGCGGTTCGACCACCGTCAACTGGACCTCGAGCTTTCGCACCCCGCCCGCCACCCTGGCGCACTGGCAGCGCCATCACGGCCTGGCCGGCTATACGGAAGCGTCGATGGCGCCGTGGTTCGAGATGGTCGAGCGGCGCCTGCAGGTCGGCGACTGGCCCGTGCCGCCGAACGAAAACAACGATTTATTACGGCGCGGCGCGCGGCAGCTGGGCATACCGACGGCCGCCATACGGCGCAATGTGAACGGCTGCTGGAACCTCGGCTATTGCGGCATGGGCTGTCCCACCAATGCCAAGCAGTCGATGCTGGTGACCACCATTCCTGCCGCGCTGGCGCTGGGGGCTCACTTGCTTACCCATGCGCGCGCCGAGCGTTTCATCTTGCAGGGCGAGCGCATCGCCAGCCTGCAGGTGACCGCCCTCGATGCGGCCGGCCAGACGCCCACCGGCGTCAAGCTGACGTTGCGCGCCAGGCACTACGTGCTGGCCGGCGGCGCCATCAATACACCGGCGCTGCTGCTGCGCTCGAACGCACCCGACCCGGACAAGCTGCTGGGCCGGCGCACCTTCCTGCACCCCACGGTGATTTCCGCCGCCCTGTTCGCGCAACGGGTCGACGCCTATGCCGGCGCGCCGCAAACGATCTATTCCGATCATTTCCTGGGTGTCGACGCCATCGATGGGCCCATCGGCTACAAGCTCGAAGCGCCGCCCCTGCATCCGCTGCTGATGGCCACCACCATGGGCGGCTTTGGCGACGAACACGCGCAGACCATGCGCCAGTTTCCGCACGCGCATGGCTTGCTGGCGCTGCTGCGCGACGGTTTTCACGAGCAGGCGGCGGGCGGCGCGGTCAGCCTCGACAGCCATGGCAACCCCGTGCTCGATTATCCGCTCACGCCGTTCATCTGGGACGGCGTGCGCCGCGCGCTGCTGTCCATGGCCGAGATCCAGTTCGCCGCCGGCGCGCGCAGCGTCTATCCAGTGCATGAAATGGCGCGCCATTACACCAGCTGGGCGCAGGCGCGCCAGGCCATCGACGGCTTGCCTTTCCAGCCGCTGCTGGCGCGCGTGGTGTCGGCCCATGTGATGGGCGGCTGCGCCATGTCCGACGATGAACGCCTCGGCGTGTGCGATGCGCAAGGGCGCTACCGGGGCCTGGCGAATCTGTCGGTGCATGACGGTTCGCTGTTTCCCACTTCGATCGGCGCCAATCCGCAGTTGTCGATCTACGCGCTGGCCGCGCGCCTGGCCAGCGGCCTGGCGCAAGAGCTGACGGGCAAGGCCGCACCCGGCTTCGCTACCGGGGCGCCGGCATGATCGCGCGCGCCCTGCGCTGGCTGATGCTGCTGCAAGTGCTGGCGGTGCCGGGCCTGGCCTGGCTGCTGTGGCAGGCCGGCGTGCGCCAGGCCGGGGTGGCGCTGCTGCTGGGCATGCTCGGCGTGCTGCTGCTGCGCGCGCTGATCGTGGCGCGCAATTTCTGGCATAGCCGGCGCATTGCGGGTGGCGCGGCGCCACCACGGCTGGGCGCAGGGGCGGCGGCGCGCCTGTTCGTGGGCGAGCTGGGCGCCAATCTGCGCACCTCGTCGTGGGGCATGCTGCGCCCGCGCCTGAGCGTGCCGGCCGCGCCGGGGCGCAACAGCTTGCCGGTGCTGCTGATCCACGGTTATGTGTGCAACCGGGGCTTCTGGGCGCCGTTGAGCGCCCAGCTGGCGCAGGCCGGCGTGGTGCATGGCGCGGTCGACCTGGAGCCGGTCAACGCCGGCATCGACGATGTGGTGCCGCTGGTGGCGCAGGCGATCGGGGAACTGCTGGCGCAGGCCGGCGCCGGGCAGGTGGTGATCGTCGCGCACAGCATGGGTGGCCTGGTGGCGCGCGCGTATCTGCGCCGGCATGGCGGCGCGCAGGTGGCGCGCGTGATCACCCTGGGCACGCCGCACCACGGCACGGCACTGGCCAACCTGGCGGTGGGCAGCAATGCGCGCCAGATGAGCCGGCCCGGCGGCCGGCCGAACGTCTGGCTGGCGCAACTGGACGCCGACGAATCGCCGCGGACACGCGCGCTCTTTACCTCGATTTACTCGCAGCACGACAATATCGTCGCGCCGCAGGACTCGGCGCGGCTGCCCGGCGCGCGCAATAGCGCGTATGCCGGCCTGGGCCATGTGGCGCTGGCCTCGGACCCGCGCGTGCTGCGCCAGGTACTGTCAGAAATCACTATCGTTTCCGAAGTCGGCGCGGCGGCTTTTGCGCATTATTAATGCTGAGTTCGCCAGTCTTTTATCAAGCTGACAAGGGTGTCGTTTTTGACGCCTTTGTTGCCCATTTTTAATAGCTTGCCCCTCACAAAAGCCTGTTGTCCAGTGGCTACCTGGTTTAAGCTGGCAGCTGTCGCGCACGGTGCTCGTGCGGCTGGCGGACGAGCAGGCATGTGGTGAAAGCGCTGCCTGCCGATTTATACTGAGAATGGCGACGCCGTATTGTAGGATGGGCAGGAAGGCTTGGGCGTGGATGTGCGCTGGAACGCACAGAGCACCGGCCAGGTTACGTGTATAAGGGTATACGGGTGTTTATAGTGAAAGTCATTTTTGGTGGGAGTGCTAATTGTCCGCACGAATCCTGATTATTGAAGATAACGCCACCAATATGGAATTGATGGTGTATCTGCTGCGCGCCTTCGGCTACACGCCGCTGGCCGCCTACGATGGCGAAGAGGGCGTGCGCATGGCGCGCAGCGAAGTGCCCGACCTCATCATCTGCGATGTCCACCTGCCCAAGCTCGATGGCTATGGCGTGGTGGCCGAACTGAAGAAGGACCCGGTGCTGCGCAAGATTCCCGCGCTGGCCGTCACCGCGCTGGCGATGGTGGGCGACCGCGAGCGCCTGCTCGAAGCGGGCTTCAACGGCTATATCGGCAAACCGATCGAACCCGACCTGTTCGTGGCGGAGCTAGAATCTTTTTTACCCGGGGCGCCGTCGACGCCAGCTAAAAACGACATCTGCACTATCCTGATCGTTGACGATCATGTGCTCAACCGCGAGTTCCTGACGGCGCTGCTGGGCTACAGCGGCCACCGCCTGCTGGAAGCGGCGAATGGCGTCGAGGGGCTCGACATCATGCGCACCGAGCGGCCCGACCTGATCATCTCCGACATCCTGATGCCCAATATGGATGGCTACGAATTCGTCACGCGCGTGCATGAAAACCCCGTGCTGGCCGACGTGCCCATCATTTTTTACACGGCCACCTACCGCGAACAGGAAGCCATCCTGCTGGCGCAAGCCTGCGGCGTGCGCTGGGTGCTGCCGAAACCGTCCGACCCCGAAGTGATCGTGCGCACCGTCAACGAAGCGCTGGGCCTGGTGGTGCCGGCTGGCCAGGCCGGCGCCAGGCCGCGCGCGGCCGGCGCGCCCGAGACAAACAAGCTGTCCGGCATCGAACAGCATGTCAGCGGCTACCTCGACGAACTCGAATCGAGCCGCCAGCAGATCTCGCAGCTGGCCGGCGATGGCGCGGCGCCGGTGCCGGAAGACCTGGCGATCATGACCGAGCGCCTGTCGCGTTCATTGTCCAGCCTGCAGGCGGTCAGCCTGCGCCTGACGGCCCTGATCGAGCTGGGCATGGACCTGGGTGCCGAGCGCGATCCGCGTGCGCTGATCGAGGCCGGCTGCAAGGTGGCGCAGAATATCTGTGTGGCCCGCTATGCCTGCATCGGCGTGCTGGAGGAGGGCGCCGACAAGCTCAGCTATTTTTCCTCGTGCGGCACCGAAAAGAACATCGAGCAGATCGCCACCACGCCGCGCGTGGGCGTGCTGTCGCGCTTGCTGGAACAGCAGCAACCGCACCGCGTCAATGGCCTCAAGGGCGACCCCGCCGCGCTGGGCCTGCCCGCCACGCATCCGTCCGTGCACTCCTTCCTGGGCGTGGCGATCGCCTCGCGCGAGCGCGTGCACGGCTGGCTGTACCTGGTCGACAAGCTCGGCGCGCACGAGTTTTCCGAAGTCGACGAGCGCGTCGCCGCCACGGTTGCCGCGCAGATCGCGGTGGCCTATGACAACTTGCTGCTGTACGACGAAATCAAGCGCCACCACGAACAGCTGACGCTCGACATGGCGGCCCGCATCCGCCTCGACGAAGACCTGCGCCGCTTCCGCCTGGCGATGGATGCCACCGCCGACGCCATCTTCCTGGTCGACCGCGCCGGCGCCTGCTTCGTCGACGTCAACCAGACGGCCTGCCGCATGCTGGGTTTCGAGCGCGAAGACTTCCTGCAGGTGGGCCCGGGCCGCGCCCACGACGGCCAGTCGCAGCTCGACGAGCTGTATGAAAAACTGCTGGCCGGCGACCAGGGCGCGCCGATGGCCGAGCTGCAGCTGCACCGCAAGGACGGCTCGCCCCTGTCGGTCGAAGTGCAGCGGCGCACCCTGCGCTCGGGCCAGAGCTGGATACTGGTGGCGGTGGCGCGCGATATCACCGAACGCAAGGAGGCCGAGCAGCGCCTGTTGAAACTGGCCCATTTCGACACCCTGACCGGCCTGCCCAACCGCAGCCAGTTCTACGACTCGCTGACCCATGCGCTGGCCCAGGCGCAGGAACACCAGTGGTCGGTGGCGGTGCTGTTTCTCGACGTCGACCGCTTCAAGAACGTCAACGACACGCTGGGCCATACCTTGGGGGACGAGCTGCTGCGCCAGTTTTCCAGCCGCCTGGTCGACAGCCTGCGCGTGCGCGACACCATCGGCCGCTTCGGCGGCGACGAGTTCGCCGCCATCCTGATCCTGCCCGACGGCGCCCAGCATTCGGTAGGCGTGGTCGACAAGATCCGCGAAGCGATGCGCAAGCCGTTCGATCTGCAGGGCCATGAAGTGACGGTCACGGCCAGCATCGGCATCGCCGTCTATCCCGACGACGCGACGGACGCCGACACGCTGATCCAGTATGCGGACACGGCCATGTACCGCGCCAAGGAAGCGGGGCGTGACGCCTTCCGCTTCTTCACGGCCGAAATGAACGCCCAGTCGATGGCCCGCCTGGACATGGAAAACGCGCTGCGGCGCGCCATCGACAACGAAGAATTCGTGCTGTTCTTCCAGCCCAAGGTGCATATTGGTTCCGGCAGGGTCAGCGGCGCCGAGGTGCTGATACGCTGGCGCCGGCCCGGCCACGGCATGGTGTCGCCGGCCGTCTTCATTCCGCTGCTCGAAGAAACAGGACTGATCGTGCGGGTCGGCAACTGGGTGCTGGACCAGGCCTGCCGCAAGATCGCCGAATGGTGTTCCAGCAGCATCGGCCCGGTGCACCTGTCGGTGAATGTGTCGGGCATCCAGTTCTTCGTCGGCGGGTTGGAAGAGGAAGTGCTGCGGGCCATCCGCAAGCACGATATCGCCCCCGATCTGCTGGAGCTGGAGCTGACGGAAAGTTCCCTGATGTCGAACGCCGAGGAAACCATTGCCGTGCTGAGCAACCTGAAGGCGCTGGGGATTCAGATTTCCATCGACGATTTCGGCACCGGCTACTCCAGCCTGGCCTATCTGAAACGCTTTCCGATCGACAAGCTCAAGATCGATATCGCCTTTGTGCGCGAAGTGACCAGCAACCCCGACGACGCCGCCATCGTGCTGGCCATTATCAGCATGGCCCACAGCATGAAGCTGCAGGTGATCGCCGAAGGCGTGGAAAACGATGCCCAGCTGGCCTATTTGCGTCGCCACGGCTGCGATGAAATGCAGGGCTATTATTTCAGCCGCCCGGTGGCGCAGGAAGAATTCGAACAGATGCTGATGGGTGGCAAGCTGCTGCAGGCGCCGCGCGACGCCGGCAACGAAGAGCAGCAGACCCTCCTGATCGTCGACGACGACGTCTTCATGCTCGATGTGCTGAGCGACTTCCTGGCCCAGGACGGCTACCGCATCCTGACCGCCCAGACGGCGGCCGAAGGCTTCGACATCCTGGCGCGCCACCAGGTGCAGGTGATTCTGTGCGACCAGTGCATGCCGGCCATGAGCGGCACCGAATTCATGGAGCGGGTCAAGCACCTGTGCCCCGACACCTTCCGCATCATGCTGTCAGCCTATGCCGACCTGACCCCCATCATGGCGGCCATCAACCGTGGCGCCGTCGACCGCTTCTATACCAAGCCCTGGAAGGGCGCCGTGCTGCGCGAAAACATCCGCGAAGGCTTCCGCCTGCATGGCCTGCTGCACGGCCCGGTACAAGCGGCCGCCTGATCTTCCGTTTTCTGGGTGTGCTGGCGCACCGAGCGCCACATTTAGACACCCACGTCTATTTTTGACCTCTAGAATCAAGCGCAAGGATGACCATCACAGGGGAGCGGGCAATGACGAAAAAATTCAAGCAGGAGTTGGCGCAAGATACTTCCGACGCCATGCAGGCCTCGGCGCGGCAGATCTGGCAAGCCAGCCTGGGCGCGTTTGCGCGCGCGCAGGAGGAGGGCGGGCGCATGCTGGCCAGCCTGGCCCATGACGGCCCGGCACTGCCGCCGGACCAGGACGCGGTATCCTTGATGGGCGGCGCCGCGCACGACCGCCTGGAACAGGTGTTCGAGGAGCGCGTGGCGCGCGCCCTGGCCGCCATTGGCGTGCCGAGCCAGGCCGAGCTGGCGGCGCTGCGCGCGCAGGTGGCGCAACTGCAGCAACAGGTGGCCGCGCTGTCGGCCGGCGCCGTCAAGCCGGCCAAAAAAGTATCTGCCAAGAAAAAGGTAGCACCGGCCGGCAAGCAGCTCAAGTAGGCTGCCGGCCCGGCGCGGGGTGTTTCACCGGGGCTATCTTCGGTGGTATGCTTGGGGCAGAACAAAGAGAGATTGCCCGCCATGCTACAAAAAGCACCACGCCGTACCCGCGAACGCATCCTGGAATTGTCGCTGCGCCTGTTTAACGAGTTTGGTGAACCGAATATCACCACCACGGTGATTGCGGAAGAGATGAATATCTCGCCCGGCAACCTGTACTACCACTTCCGCAACAAGGACGATATCGTCAATTCGATCTTCGTCCAGTTCGAGGCGGAGATCGAACGCATACTCACCGTGCCCAGCGGCCGCCGCTCGAATATCGAGGATGTCTGGCTGTATCTGCACCTGATGTTCGAACTGATCTGGCGCTACCGCTTCTTCTACCGCGACCTGAACGACTTGCTGTCGCGCAACCGCAAGCTGGAACTGCATTTCAAGTTGATCCTCGCGCACAAGATCAAGGTGGCCACCCAGCTGTGCGAAGACTTGCGCAGCGAGCAATCCCTGGTCGCCTCGGACATGGAAATCGGCGCCATGGCGACCAATATGGTGGTGGTCGCCACCTACTGGCTGTCGTATGAATACGTGCGCAATCCGCGCAAGTACAGCGAGCAGCAATCGATGTCCGATGCGCTGGCGCGCGGCTGCTACCAGGTGCTGTCGCTGATCGGCCCCTACCTGCGCGATGAAACCCATCTGCTGTTCCGTAAGCTGTCGGAAGAATACCTGACTACACTGCAAGACGGTGGGCGGCTGACCGACAGCGCGATTTGATCAAGGAGACCGTGATGGCCTGGAAAAAATTTCCGTATCCCGACAATGCTTATGTCTACACCCCCTTGTCGCTGGAAGCGGCCTGGCAGCGCCTGCATGCAAGCGATGCCGAGCCGTTTCCCGCGCAGGCGGCGCTGGTGCAGGCCTGGATCGCCTACCATGCCGGCGACTTCGAGCGCGCGGCCAGGCTGGGCCTGGCGGTGGGCGTGCCCGGCTACAGCGTGGCGCACAAGGCGACCTGCATGCACGCCACCCACCTGGAGCTCGACGAGGGCACCAGGCTGGCGCTGTTCGAGGAAGTGGCCGAGCGCTGCGAACGCCAGCAGGCCGAGCAGCCGGACAACCCGGCCGGCTTTTACTGGCATGCCTACAGCCTGGGCCGCTATGCGCTGGGTATTTCGGTGGTCAAGGCGCTGGCCCAGGGCATGGGCGCCAAGGTGCGCAACAGCCTGAACCGTACCGTGACCCTGGCGCCGCTGCATGCCGATGCGCATATTGCCTTCGGCATCTACCACACGGAAATCATCGACAAGGTGGGCGCCATGATAGGCTCGCTCAGCTATGGCGCCAGCAAGGACGACGGCTACCAGCACTTCAGGACGGCGCTGGCCCTGAATCCCGCCTCGGCCTCGGCGCGCAGCGAATATGCGCGCGCCTTGAACATGCTTGAGGGGAATAAAAAACTGGCGGAAGTGATGGCCTTGTATGAACAGGCCGCCGAGTGCGTGGCGGTCGATGCGAAGGAGCGCCTCGAAGTCGAGGCTGCGATTGATGAACTGAAGAAATGAGGGTCCTGTGATCAAGGCTTTATGTGTGTACTGTGGCGCCAATGCCGGCGTCACGCCCCAATATGCGGTGGCGGCGCGCGAACTGGCGCGCGTGCTGGTGTCGGAAAATATCGCGCTCGTGTATGGCGGCGGCAATGTGGGCCTGATGGGCGTGATTGCCGATGAGGTGCTGCGCCTGGGCGGCGAAGTGACGGGCGTGATCCCGACCGCGCTGGTGGAACGCGAAGTGGGCCATACCGGCCTGACGCGCCAGTTCGTGGTGAAGGACATGCATGAACGCAAGGCGATGATGGCCAGCCTGTCCGACGCCTTTATCGCCATGCCGGGCGGCTACGGCACCCTGGAAGAGCTGTTTGAAATGCTGACCTGGGCCCAGCTGGGCATCCATGCCAAGCCGATCGGCCTGTTGAATGTCGACCATTTTTATGATGGCCTGATCAGCTTTGTGCAAAACGGCCGCGAGCAGGGCTTCGTGCGGCCGCAGCACGCCGCCTTCCTCAATGCCGATTCCGATCCGGCCGCGCTGGTGCAGCGCCTGAAAGACTGCGCGCCCTGACTCTGGCGGCACCGCCGCTTCATGGGTTTCGGCAACCTGGTATCGGCGCGTGGCAGGATGGCGGGTCGGGATACCACTGGCCGTAAAAAAAGCCGCGTGTCGCGGTAATGCCGTTTAGTTAGTGTCCCTACGCTCCCAGTAAACCGGATTAAAACCCCAGTCGCCCGCACAGGCCGACCGGGCCAAGCGAGCCTGAAAAATGTCGAGGGCAAGGCGCAGTGACGAAGACAGTACGCATGTACGGCGAGGAGCTGCAACGCCGCCATCGGCATTTTCTCAGGTTCGCGACTCTGCCCGCCATTTTTACGTTTGTACGCCTTACGCATTGACATGCGTCGGACAGCTGAGCTGAACGGCATTAGTACGTCGCGGCTTTTTTCATGACCACAGCCGCTGGCCGGAAATATCGAGCTGGGTCAGGTACAGGCGCACGTCGAATTCATACTGGTGGTACTGCGGTTCCATATACGTGCACAGCTTGTAGAAGGCCTTGTCGTGCTGCTTTTCCTTGACGTGCGCCAGTTCATGCACGGCGATCATGCGCAAAAATTCCAGCGGCACTTCCTTGAACATGGTGGCCACGCGGATTTCATGCTTGGCCTTCAGCTTGCCGCCTTGCACCCTTGAAATCGACGTATGCAGGCCCAGCGCATGCTGGATCACATGGATCTTGCTGTCGAACGCGACTTTGTTGATGGGTTCGGCATTGCGCAGGAATTCATTCTTCAAGTCTTGCACGTACTGGTACAGCGCCTTGTCGTTGCGCACGTCGTGCGCTTGCGGATAGCGCTTTTTCAGCACCTCGCCCAGCTTGTCCTGGGCGATCAGTTGCTGTACTTGCGAGAGCGTTTGCTCGGAATAGGCGCTCAGGTATTTCAGGGCAGGCATCGGGAGGAGGGGGCGGATCGGTCGAGGCGAGAATGTACCACACTGTGCTGGCCGTCACAGCGCCGGCCTTCCCGCCCATGCCGGCGCCGCCCCCGGCGTCAGCTTTCGTCCTCGTCCTTGCCACCTTGCCGGTTCGATTTCTGCGCCGCCTTGCCGCGGCTATCGCTGTCGCGGTTGGCCGATTGGCGGCTTTCGCCGCCTTTGCGGCCGATCTCGGCCATGTGCTCGCGGTTGCGGCTGACGGCCTCGCCCCCTTTTTGTCCGGCCCGGCGTGCTTCTTCCGAGTCGAATTCGTGGGCCGTGCCTTTCTGGTGCGCGGCCTGGCCGCCCTTGCTGGCGATTTCGCGCTGCTGTGCTTCGCTCATGGCGGCGAAGCCCCGCTTGCCGCTGCCTTTCTGGCTGGCCTGGCCTTCGCTTTTCTGGCTGCTGCCGGTGCTCTTGCCTTGCTCGTTGCCTTGGTCACTGCCTTGGTTGGTAGCCATGCTGTTCTCCTCGCTGTCGGTGCCTGCTGGTATGGTTGGGATGGTGGGGCGGCTCAGTGGGCCTGGTCCTGCCTGCCGGCGGCTTCCGGCTGGCGGCCCGTGCCATCGCTGTGGGCGCCCACATGCATATTGGCGATCATCTCGCGCTGGCGCCGCGTGGCTTTTTCGGTTTCTTCGGCGGTTTTGCGCACCAGTTCGTCGGCAAAGGCGACGGCGGTGCGGCTCGCTTCGGGCAAGTGGGCTTCGGCCGTGCGGTTCATTTCGACATTGGCGTCGGCCATCAGGTGGGACAGTTTCTGCTGGTACTGGCGCAGCTTGTCGGAACCGGGCTGCAGATGGCTGGCCGCCAGCGACATGGCTTCACTGCCGCCGCGCGCCGTCAGGATGCGCTGGTTGGCGGTGGCTGCCTCCTCGAGCAGTTCCTGCGCCAGGCGCATGTTCAATTCGTTGAGGCGCAGTGCCGTGTCGAACATCTTGCGCGAGAGTTCGGTGACAAAGTTGAGCTGGGCATCCAGGTGGGCTTGCAGGGCGGGGCTGATACTGTTTGTGAACATGTTCTACCTCGATAAAGACTGGTTCGGGAAGCATCCGGCGGATCCGGATACGCGTTTAAAACAAGCAAAGAGATAGACGCCGCAGACGGTGCCAGGTTCCATGCCGGCGCCCTGTTTTCAACGTGGCAGGCGGCTGGATGCTTGAAAAAAACACAGTATTTGCGGCAGATCAAGGGATGGGGCGATCGTGACGCAGGCCATGCCGGCTTGGAAAATGCTGAGAAAGTGGCCCGGCCGTGCGACAATACCGGCCTCGCGGCAGTGCGGCCCAGCGCCGTGCGCCGCGCCCGTCGCGCATAGTCGCGAGTTTGATTGACTGCTTGTTTACCTGTTTTTTTCCGCGACCATGACGCATCCTGAATACATCCTGACCCTGTCCTGCCTGGACCAGCGCGGCATCGTGCACCGTGTTTCCGGCTTCCTGGCCGAACATGGCTGCAACATCATCGATTCGGCCCAGTTCGGCGACCAGGAATCGCAGCTGTTCTTCATGCGCGTGCATTTCGCGCTGGAAGACGCGGCCATCAGCGACAGCGTGCTGCGTGCCGACTTCGCGGCGTTGTCACACGCCATGCAACTCAATGGCCAGCTGCACGACGCGCACACCAAGCCGCGCGTGATGCTGATGGTGTCGAAGATCGGCCATTGCCTGAACGACTTGCTGTTCCGCTACAAGAGCGGCCTGCTGAACGTGGAAATTCCCGCCATCGTGTCGAACCACATGGAGTTCTACCAGCTGGCGGCCAGCTACAATATTCCGTTCCATCACCTGCCGCTGGCGGCCGGTGCGCCGGAGTCGGCCAAGCTGGCGCAGGAAGCGAAAATCATCGAGCTGCTCGACGCCCACCAGATCGACCTGGTGGTGCTGGCGCGCTACATGCAGATATTGTCGCCCGGCCTGTGCCAGGCGCTCGATGGCCGCGCCATCAATATCCACCACTCCTTCCTGCCCAGCTTCAAGGGCGCCAAGCCATATGCCCAGGCGCATCACCGCGGCGTCAAGCTGATCGGCGCGACGGCCCATTTCGTCACCGGCGACCTCGACGAAGGTCCGATCATCGAGCAGGACGTGGAACGGGTCGACCATGCGATGGACGCGGAAACGCTGACGGCGATCGGCCGCGACGTCGAGTGCGTGGTGCTGGCGCGTGCCGTGAAATGGTTCGTGGAACACCGCATCCTGAAAAATGGCAACAAGACCGTCGTCTTCCGCTGACCTCCAACTTCCCCTGACCCAGACACAATGGCACTCAAAGCAACGATATTCAAAGCCGATCTGCAGATCGCCGACATGGACCGCAATTACTACCAGGGCCATGCGCTGACCCTGGCCCGCCATCCGTCGGAAACCGACGAGCGCATGATGGTGCGCCTGCTGGCGTTCGCCATCCACGCCGACGAGGCGCTGACCTTCACCAAGGGCCTGTTCGATACGGAAGAGCCTGACCTGTGGCAGAAAGACCTGACGGGCGCCATCCAGCTGTGGATCGAAGTGGGCCAGCCCGACGAAAAACGCATCCTGAAGGCCTGCGGCCGCTCCGAGCAGGTGATCGTCTACAGCTATGGCGCGACCAGCCATATCTGGTGGAAGCAGATCGCCAACAAGTTGGAACGGGCGAAGAACCTGACCGTGATCAACCTGCCGTCGGACGCGGCGCAGGACATGAGCAAGCTGGCCCAGCGCAACATGCAGCTGCAATGCACGATCCAGGATGGCCAGATCTGGCTCACCGACAGCGTCAACACGGTGCTGATCGACCGCGAGCCGGTCAAGCCGGCGCGCTGATTTTTTCGGCCGCCAGATGAAAAAAGCCCGCAGCGATGCGGGCTTTTGCTTTTACTGGGGGCTGGCGCCCAGGCGCCGGATGCTGCTCGAGCGCTGCATGCTGCGGCTGACATGCGGGTCACCGTAATAGCTGACCTCACCCGAGCCGCCGATGCTGATGGCCAGCTTGTCTTTTGCCCACACCTGCGCTTCGCCCGAGCCGCCTATGCTCACCTGCACGTCATTGGCGGCCAGCCGGCCGGCGCCGATATTGCCCGAGCCGCCGATCGAGGCCGTCAGCTGTTCCGTCTTGCCGCTGGCGTTGAAGCTGCCGCTGCCGCCGATGGCGACCGAGACGATGCGCGCGTCGAGCTGGCCGGCATTGATCGAACCCGAGCCGCCCACGTCGAAACGCAGTTTTTCACCGCGCAGGCCGCTGGCATTGATGGTGCCCGAGCCGCCCACGCTGACCCGCTCGACCTGGCGCGCATGCACCACGATGGTCAGGGCCGTCTGGCGCAAATTGCTGTTGCGCTTGGCCGGGCGGATGCGCAAGGTGCCGTTTTCCACGGCCGTCTCGATCAGCGGCAGGATATTGTCATCCGTTTCGATGGTGACGCCTTCGGTATTGCCGATGCGCAGTTCCACCGTGCCCGGCACGTTCAGCGCCACGCCGTTGAAATTGCCCACTTCGCGCACCTGCTTTTGCAGCTTGCCGCTGCCCTTGACGCTGCTGCCGGCGATCCAGTCCATCGGCGAGGCCAGGCTGGGCGCGGCAGGCGCGAGCAGGGCGAAGACGCTGGCGGCCAGCAGCAGAGCGGTGCCGGCGCGGCGCGGTTGGAAGATGGCGGATGTCATGGTTACTCCCTGTTCAATGGTATGCCTGCATGGTAAGGCGGCTGGGGCGGCCGGCGCAGCACCGTGCGACAGACTGCGCCGTGACGGGCACAGAATGCAGGCTGTGGCGACAGGATGGCATGAGGTATCATGCCGGTATTGCATATAGAACGAGCACTGGAATGACATGTTGATTATTACCATCAAACAAGGCAAGGAAAAAAGCCTGCTGGGCCAATCGTGGATCTACGCCTCGGCGATCGACAAGGTCGAAGGCAAGCCGCAGGAAAAAATGAAGCCGGGCTCGACAGCCATCGTGCAAAGTTCGTCCCGGCAGTTCATTGCCCGCGCCGCCTACAACTCGAAGTCGCAGATCCGCGCACGCATCTGGAGCTTCAGGGAAGATGAACCCGTCGACCACGCCCTGATCAAGCGCCGGGTCAAGGCCGCCATCGAAAAACGCTTGCCGGCCATCAGGAAGGCGGGCGAGAGCCAGCTCCTGACCCTGATCAAGGGCGAGGACGAGGGCTTGCCCGGCCTGGTGGTGCAGCTGTTTGGCGGCGCGCAAGGCTACCTGATCTGCGAGTTCAACGCCGGCGGCGTCGATGCGTGGAAAGTGGCCATCGTGCAATCGCTGATGACCTCGACCGGCTGCCCGAATGTGTACGAGCGCTGCGACGAGCTGCTGCGCAAGGGCGAAGGCTTGCCTTTGATCGACGGGGCCCTGGCCGGCGAGGAGCCGCCCGATGAAGTCATGCTGACCGACAACGGCGTGCGCTATGCGCTCGATCTGAAAACCGGGCATAAAAGCAAGTTTCGTTGATTATTCCAGCGGCACGCTGCGGTATTTATTCACTTCCAATGCGCTGACGGCCGGCGCATCATTGCCCCAGCTGGCGCGCAGATGGCTGACCACGGCCGCCACTTCCCCATCGTTCAGTACCGGACCGTACGGCGGCATGCCGTACGGGCGGGGATTGCCGGCCGTGCCCGGCGCGAAACCGCCGTTGAGCACGATGCGGATGGCGTTGACGGGCGAGTCTGTCAGCAAGGCCCGGTTGCCGGCCAGCGGCGGATAGCCGGGCGGCACGCCCTTGCCGTCCGCCTGGTGGCAGCTGGCGCAATGGGTGTCATACAGCTTGGCGCCCTGCGCCAGCTGCGCCACCGCCGCGTCCGAGGTGTCGCGCGGCGCCCCTTTCACGGGTGGCCGGGTATCCGGCAGGCTTTTCAGGTACACCGCCATCGCCCGCACGTCAGCGACCTCCAGATGCTGCAGGCTTTGCCGCACCACCTCGGCCATCGGGCCGAAGACGGTGGCGCGCGGCGACACGCCCGTGTGCAGCAGTTCCACGATATGGCCGGTGTCCCAGTCGCCCAGGCCCGCCTCCGTGTTCGACGTCAGCGAGGGGGCGTACCAGCCCAGCACGGGGATCAGGCCGCCCGACAGTCCCTCTTCGCTGCCGCCGAGCGTGGTGCGGCTGCTATGGCAGGCGCTGCAGTGGCCCAGGCCCTGTACCAGGTAGGCGCCGCGGTTCCATTCCACGCTGCGCGCCGGGTCGTCCTGGTAGACGGCCGGCTTGAAATACAGCGCGCGCCAGGCGGCCAGCGCGATCTGCTGGTTGTAGGGGAAGCGCAGGGCGTGCGGAAGGTTGGCCTGCCGCTGCGGCGGCACGCTTTGCAAATAGGCGTACAGGGCGTCGCTGTCCTCGCGCCTGACTTTGGTGTAATTGGTGTAGGGAAAAGCCGGATACAGCAGGCGGCCGTCTTTCGACTTGCCGTTGTGCATGGCGCGCCAGAAATCGTCGGCGCTCCATTCGCCAATGCCAGTCATCTTGTCCGGCGTGATATTGGGCGAGATCACATTGCCGAACGGCGTGGACAGCGCCCGTCCGCCCGCATAGCGCACCCCGCCACGGGTGGTGTGGCAGGCCATGCAGTCGCCGGCTTTGGCCAGGTAGGCGCCGCGCGCCACCAGCTGGTCTTGGCTCAGCTTGCTCGGTTTTGCCGGTGGTCCCATATCGTCGGCCGGCCACAGCAGCATTTTCGCGCCCACGCCCGCGATCAACAGCGCGGCCAGCGCCATCAGCGATTTTTTCATGGCGCTCCCCCGGCGGTGGAGCCCGGCACGCTGCCGCAATGCAGCGGCAAGGGTAATGCAATGGCGTCCGCAGGCCGGGCCTTCGCGTCGGCCGCCTGCGTGCCCAGCCAGGCGGACACCGCGCCGACATCGGCGTCGGACAGGCGCCCGGCGATCACGGCCATGCAGTCGGGCGCATAGGCGCGGCGCACGCCGTTCTTCCAGGCGCCGAACTGGGCGTTGATATAGTCGCGCGGCAAGCCCAGCAAGCCTGGAATGGCGGGCGCCACGCCGGCCAGCTGCTGGCCGTGGCAGCTGATGCAGGCCGGGATTTTTTTCACGCTGTCGCCCTGCAACACCAGCTGCTTGCCGCGCGCCAGGGCGCTGCTGCCCGCCGTGCTGGCCTGGGCCGGTGGCGGCACTGGGTGCTGCTGTGAAAAATAGTCGGCGATTTCCTTAAGGTAAGCATCCGGCAGGTGCTCGACCATATACGTCATCATCGGGTAGCGGCGCCGGCCGTCGCGGAAATTGAGCAGCTGGTTGTACAGGTAGCCCGAGGGCTTGCCGGCGATGCGGGGAAAGAAGGCGTCGTGGCGTTCCTCTTGCGCATGGCAGGCAGTGCAGGCCTTGATGCGCTGCGCCAGGGTATCTGGCACTAGTGCCGGCGCGGCCAGCGCCATGCCGCTTGCCATGCCGGCCAGCGAAATCAACAGCCTGGAAAGAGGTCGCCGCATGCTGTACACCTGTATATGCTGGTTTAGTTGCCTAGCATATACTGTTCTCGCCTGTTAAGACAGTGGCAATGGTGTGAAAACGCTATGAATCGGCCGGCATGCTGGCCGGCGCGGGGGCGCGCGGCGTTTTTTGCGGCGCGACCTTGCCGCCATCCGCGATCCAGCGGCGGTACACGCGCAGGGCTACCTGTGCATCGTCGGCCGCGTACAGGATCTGCTTGTCGGACAGGCGGGCCGAGGCCCAGTTGGTGGTGGAGATTTTTTTCGACTTTTGCAGATGCAGGCCGAAGAACTTGGCCACCGCCGTCTTGGCGCCCAGGTCGTTGCGCTGGCCGCCGCGCAGGGCCACCGACAGGTCGAGCACGCCGGCTGGCGCGATGCCCAGCTTGTTGCGCAAGCGCTTGACGTCGTCGGACAGGCCGAAACCGACTTTCAAGGTGACGGTCGATTCGAGGATGGCTTTCAGCTCGGCCAGGGCCGGCGTGGCAGCCGATCCGACCTGGAACAGATAGGCGGTATCGTCGGTGGCCAGCTGGATCAGGTGCGGTCCGGTCGACGACTCGCCCTTGACGAAGGTCGGCTTCGATTCGGTGTCGAAGCCGATCGCGTCCGTCGCCAGCAGGGCGGCCATGGCGGCCTGCGCTTCGCCGGCGGTGCGCACGAGGCGCACGTCTTCGAGGCGGATGCCCTGGTAGGGCGGCAAGGCGGGAGCGGGCGGCTGGAGTGGCGCGGAGGCGTTATCCATGAAGCCGGATCAGCCTTTGCGCGAGAACTTCGCGGTCAGCAAATTGAGCTTTTCCAGGCGCAGGCGGTTGGCTTCCTCGGCCGCTGCCGCTTCGCGCTCGGCTTTCTTGCGGTCGGCTTCTTTCTTGAAGCGCTGTTGCAATACTTGCGTGGCGTGTTCGCGGTGGGTGGCGGTGACTTCCGCGCCGGCTTTGCCGTCGAGGTCGTAGCGCACCTTGGCTTTTTCCATCACGCGCAGGTAGCGCAGCGAACCGGTGTGGATGCCCAACGCCGTGCGCATCAGCTTGCGGTCCAGGTCCGGCAGGCGGGCCAGGATCTGCTTGTCGATACCGATCGACAAGGGCAGGCAATCGCGGAACGGCGGGAATTGCTCCTGGAACTGCTTGAGCAGCGCGCGCGCCGTCAGGCCGGCCGGTGCGGCTGCCGGGGCCGCTGTTACGGCCTCCGGTACAGGCGCAGATGCTGCTGCGGCGTCCGCTTGCGTGTCAGGAGTGGTGGCTTGCTGGTCTGGCGTGGAGCTGGTCATCGACATCGTGGGGTTAGGCTATAAAAGGGGAGCATAGCACGCGCCACAGGCGAGTGCATTGTCTTTTTTGGCAACTTGACACGCATTTGTCCTGCATCGTCGTAATGAAGGCAAGCGCAAAAATGCTTGAATGTGTATAATGTCGGCTTGCGCTGATGACTGCACCGGGTTTTTTACGGCGAGAATCAGATGTACAGGGGATAAAAGCAGGGGATATGAGCATTCCATGGCGGCCTTGATATCCGCCTTGTTGACAGCAGATAGTGTGCTTGTCATTCGGCTTATCGGCACTCATCCATGATCTTGCTCTCCGCTGTGTCTTCACTGAACAACAACAAGCCCGTTCTGGTACGGGCTTTTTTTCATTCCGCAATGTACATCGCTTGTTTATCTGACCCGGCTTCGGCCTCGCCGTCCGGCCCGCCGCTGTTGCAGGATGCGCGGGCTTTGAAGGTTCCGATACACAGGCGCCGCTGCCGCTAGACGGCAGCCGCAACAATACGCTCCATCGAGTCCGGTTTCGCAGGCTTAGGTGGAATCATTCACTTCGCGCCGACACCATCTGGTCTCGCATTAAGAGATATCTCATGAAGAATACGCCAAAAACTTTAACGTTGTCCGCCAAGGCGCCACGCCCGGCCTCCGCGCAATTAGCCGTTCCAAAAACGACTCTATCTTACTTCATCGATAATGCGCAAGCGAATCCGGAAGCGACCGTGGTCACGCCGACCGTGGTGACGGTCGTCAAGAAGAGCCGTTCGCGCCTGGCCGCCGTGCCGCCGCTGGACGTTGCTGCGGAAACGCCAGTGGCTGCCGAGCTGCCAGCGGAAGTGAGCGCTACGGACGATGCCGCCGACGTTGCGCCGGCCAAGGTGCCGAGCGTAAAGATCGCACCAAACGTGAAAGTGGCTGCCGCGCCACGCAAGGTCAGCGAAAGCGCCGCCACCAACAAGGTGGTGACGGCTGCCCGCTCGAAAGTCGTGCGCGCCAAGGTGGAACCGGCGCCCGTCACCATCATCACGGGCGCGCAGGCGGTCAGCAAGACTACCGACGCCGACGCCCTGGCTGCCATCGATACCTCGAACTATTTCCTGCCGACCGTCAAGGTGCCGGGCCGCCGCGGCCGCAAGCCGAGCGAATTCACGCCGGAAAACGACGAAGTGGCGGCACTGAACGCCGTCGAGCGCGCCGAACTGAAGGCCGTCTCGAAAGCGCGCGACCGCAAGGCCAAGGGCGGCGTGGCCGACGCGCTGGGCGATCCGGAAGCGTCCGCTGCCGACCTGGAACGCCGCCGCAAGCAGATCACGGGCTTGATCAACATGGGCAAGGAACGCGGTTTCCTGACCTATGCCGAGATCAATGACCAATTGCCGGAAAACATCATCGATCCGGAAGCGATCGAAGGCATCATCGCCACTTTCAACGACATGGGCATCGCCGTCTACGAGCGCGCCCCTGACGCGGAAAGCCTGTTGTTGACTGACAACGTCGCCACCGTCACCAGCGACGACGAAGTCGAAGCGGCGGCCGCCACCGCGCTGTCGACGGTCGATTCCGACTTCGGCCGCACCACCGACCCGGTCCGCATGTACATGCGTGAAATGGGCGCCGTGGCGCTGCTGACGCGCGAAGGCGAGATCGAGATCGCCAAACGTATCGAAGGCGGCCTGAAAGACATGATTCAGGCGATTTCCGCCTGCCCGACCACCATCGGCGAAATCGTCGCCCTGTCGCAGAAAATCGCGCGCGACGAAATCAAGGTCGATGAAGTGGTCGACGGCTTCGTCGACCTGAACGAAAGCAATGCCCCGGCGCCGGCCGCCGTGGTCGTGCCTGCCGCCGCCACTGGCGACGAAGAGGAAGAGGAAGAAGAAGCGGAAGAGGAAGACGGCGACGCCAATGGCGGCGCGGCCGGCTTCTCGAGCGAACAGCTGGCGCAGCTGAAAAAGAATGCGCTGGAAAAATTCAACGTCATCTCGACCCAGTACGAGAAGATGCGCAAGGCGCCGGAAGGCTACAACTCGAAAGCCTATGTCAAGGCGCAAGAAGCGATCTCGCAGGAACTGCTGGGCATCCGCTTTACCGCCAAGGTGGTCGAGAAGCTGTGCGACACCCTGCGCGGCCAGATGGAAGAAGTGCGCCATATCGAGCGCGCCGTGCTGGAACTGTGCGTGAACAAATGCGGCATGCCGCGCGCCCACTTCATCAAGGTGTTCCCGGGCAACGAGACGGACCTGGAATGGGTCGACCGCGAAGTCGACTGCAAGTATCCGTACAGCGCGATCCTGAGCCGTAACGTGCCGGCCGTGAAAGAGCTGCAGAAGAAAATGATCGACCTGCAGGCCCGCGTGGCCTTGCCGCTGGCAGACCTGCGCAAGATCAACAAGCAGATGGCCGCCGGCGAAAAACGCGCGCGCCACGCGAAACGCGAAATGACGGTCGCCAACTTGCGCCTGGTAATTTCGATCGCCAAGAAATACATCAACCGCGGCCTGCAATTCCTCGACCTGATCCAGGAAGGCAATATCGGCCTGCTGAAAGCGGTCGACAAGTTCGAATACCGCCGCGGCTACAAGTTCTCGACCTATGCCACCTGGTGGATACGCCAGGCCATCACGCGTTCGATCGCCGACATGGCCCGCACCATCCGCGTGCCGGTGCACATGATCGAAACGATCAACAAGATGAACCGCATCTCGCGCCAGATCATGCAGGAAACCGGCAGCGAGCCGGACCTGGCGACCCTGGCCGTCAAGATGGAAATGCCGGAAAACAAGGTGCGCGAAATCATGAAGATCGCCAAAGAGCCGATTTCCATGGAAACGCCGATGGGCGAAGATGGCGATTCGCAACTGGGCGACTTTATCGAAGACAACACCACCCTGGCGCCGCTGGACGCCGCGCTGCACGCCTCGATGCGCAACGTGATCAAGGAAGTGCTCGATTCCCTGACGCCTCGCGAAGCGAAAGTGCTGCGCATGCGCTATGGCGTGGAAATGTCGAACGACCACACGCTGGAAGAAGTGGGCAAGCAGTTCGACGTCACGCGCGAGCGTATCCGCCAGATCGAAGCGAAGGCGATGAGCAAGCTGCGCCAGCCGTCGCGTTCGGACAAACTGAAAACGTTCCTGACGCAAAACTAAGCATGACCAAAAAGAGGCGCAAGCCTCTTTTTTTTCGTCCGTACTTCCCGTCAGGCCGGGCTGGCCACGCCGAATGGCAAACGGATTTCCAGCGTCGTGCCCTGGCCCGGCAGGCTGTCGATCTGCAGCGCGCCACCCAAGGCATGGATGCGTTCGCGCATGCTTTTCAAGCCAAACGCGGCACGCTTGCCATCGTCGCCGGGCTGCATGCCGATGCCGTCATCGCTGATGCGCACCAGCACTTCCCGTGCGCATTGCGCCAGGGTCACTTCCACCGTGCTGGCGCGCGCGTGGCGCAGGCTGTTCGACAGCGATTCCTGGATCACGCGGAACAGGGCGGCCGTCTGGCGCCGGTCCAGCCCTTCGCCGGTGTCGGGATCGGCCAGCCGCAGATGGTAGTGGCTGCCGCCCAGCGTGTTCATCTGCCGTACCAGCCATTCGACGGCCGGCACCAGGCCCAGTTCCAGAGTGCTCGGATACAAATCATTGATGATGGCGCGCACGGCGGTGATGCTGGCGTCGATGGTGGCCAGCGCGCGCCGCGTGTGGCGCTGCAGCCGCGCGTGTTTTTCGCCGGTGCGCGCATGCAGCAGGCTCACGTCGATCTTCAGCGCCATCAGGCTTTGCCCCAGGTCGTCGTGGATATCGAGCGCGATGCGGCGCCGTTCGGCGTCCTTGATGCTTTCCTGGTGATCCGACAGTTCGCGCAGTTGCAGCAGCGACTGGCGCAGCGCCTCTTCCGTGCGCTGGCGCTCGGTGATGTCGATGCCCATGCCGATGATCAGCTGCGGCCGGCCATGCCGGTCGAAAATCGGCTGCTTGTGCGTCAGCACACGCCGGTGCTGCTGCAGACGGTCGTTCCACAGCACGTTTTCGCGCACGATCACGCGGCGCTGCGCAAACGCCTGGCGGTCGTCCTCGCGAAATTGCAGCACCTCGGCGGGGGCGAAATACAGTTCCTCGGTGCGCGCATTGAGGTCGTCCAGGCCAATGCCCCATTGCTGCTCGCAGGCCTGGTTCATCAGCACGATCTGCGAATCGGCGGTTTTCAGGAACAGCGCCAGCGGCAGCATGGAGATGATCTCCTGCAACTGTGTTTCGCTGTGCGCCAGTGCCTGCTCGGCCTCGCGGCGCACGGCGATTTCGGCCGACAGCAATTCGTTCACATCCTGCAACTGTGCCGTGCGCAGCGCGATGCGCTGGCCCAGGTCCGCATGGGCCGTGCTGAGTGCCTGCCGTGCCAGGTGATGTTCGGTCACATCGGTGGCCACCGTCAGCGCTCCGCGCAACTGGCCCTGGCTGCCGAGCAGGCGCTTGCCGCGTATCATGGCCCAGGCCTGGCGGCCATCGGCGCGCACATAGTCCAGCAGGCGCGCGCCGCCGCCATCGTCCTCATCCTCGTCCTCGCGCAGCAAGGCGCACACGCGCAGCAGCGTTGCTTCATCGAACAGGTCGCGGATATTGCGGCCGATCAGTTCTTGTGCGGGCAAGCCCAGCATTTCTCCCATGCGCCGGTTGGCCTCCAGGATGTTGCCGGCGGCGTCGGTCTGCCAGACGCCGTCCTGCACCGCGTCGCTGAATTCGCGGTAGCGCGCGCGGCTCGCTTGCAGTTGCCGGCGCAGCAGGTGAATGACTGTCGCCAGCAGCACGGCCACCAGTCCCAGGGCGAGAGCGGCGATACCCGCCGCATGCAGCAGTTGAAACGACGGTTGTGCCATCGGTGCCTTTGAATATCGGTACGGTGGCGCGCGCCGCTGCACATGGTCGGACAGATATTATTCCCATGCATTGTAATGCTTTACTTACATTGCTTTAAAAATAATTTCTACCGTGCATCAGCCACTCTATTGATTGCCGTGTCGCAATAGTGCCATGCCTGTATTCGCTTACAATCGGCAGCACTGATCAATCGCTGCTATCCTCTGGAGCACGCTGGCTATGACAACCTGGAAGGCGCATTCTCATGCGATTGCTGTTTTGACGGTATTGACCGGCCTGTCCGGCCCTGGCCATGCCGCGCCACCTGCTGGCGTGCGCGATGCGCTGGAAGCGCCGCTGGGCCTGCATCCGGGCCGGGATTTTCGCCTTGCCGACGGCAAGTGCGTCGATTGCCCGACCATCCCGCAAGCGATGTTCTATTTCCGCGACGAAGTCATCGCGGTGCCCGCGCCGGGCCTGCCCGTGTCCGGCCATTCAAGCGTGGCGCGCGGCAAGGACGATGTGCGGACCTGGGCCGCCGGCGCGCAGGCGCAGGCGCTGGCCTATCCCGGCCTGGTCTGGCTGGGCGCGCCGCAGCTGCTGCCCGACGCCACCTTTTCAGCGGACGGCGCCAGCCTGCGCCTGCCCACGGGCGACGTGCTGCCATGGCGGCTGACGCCGAAGATCGCCACCAATCTGTCGTATTTCGACGCCAGCTCGCGCGCTTTCTTCGAGGGCAAGCCGGTGCGCGTGCGCGGCACCCTGGAACAGGTCGACGGCCTGCAGCGCTACACGGCGCGCACCATCTGGCCGAACGAGTTTGCGATTGGCGCCAGGGCGCTGGCGCTCGAGCCATTGAAGGGCAAGGACGGCCTGGTCGACTATGTGCGGGCGCACGATGGCGGCGCGAAGAGCGCCTATTCGAACCGCCTGGTGTGGCAGCGCCAGCCCGGCGCGGCCAGCCAGTGGGAAGGCAAGCCGGTGCTGGCCGTCATGCTGAACGGCGCCCAGGGCGATGACGACGAAGCCTACGGCGGCCATTTTGCGATCGCCACCGGCACCATGGGGCCGCGCGGCGAGTTTGCCGACTGGATCGTGAACAATTTTTATGGCCTCGACGCCTATGGCGAAAAAGGCATTCTGGCCGCGCCGGTGCCGATGGATAACTACCTGGCCGACCTGAACAGCGGGCAAGCGTATTACCGGCCGTCGTACATGCTGGTCGCCGTGCTGAACCATCCGCGCACCGCACAGGCCTACCAGGGCGGCGTGCAGCGCCTGTACAACCAGTATTACCGGCACGATATCGCCTACGACGGCGCGCTGAACAACTGCGCGGGGCTGAGCATGGATGTGTTCGACGCACTGGGCTGGCATATTCCGGGACGCGGGCCGACCCATGCGCTGATGGCCCTGGCCGGCTACCCCTACAAAGCGATCAGCAAAGCGAGCCTGAAGGAAGGCCGCAAGGCGTATGACTACCTGAGCGAGGAGCAGACGCGCCTGTATCCGGCGGTGGCCTTCGACGCGGCCGGGCAGGACCTGCTGCAGCTGGTCAGCGGCACGCCGGGGCGCACCCTGACGCCGTTCGAGCAGCAGCTGCGCAGCGACGTCGAGGCCCTGATCCTGGTGCGGATTCCGCAAATTCCGTCGAGCCGGGCGTTCGGTTCGGCGCCCGTGTTTTCGTATGGCGAATACATGTCGCGCACGCCGCCCGACCCGGCCGACTGGAAGATCGTGCCGGTCGAGCCGCGGCCGTTTCCGGCGGCCCTGCGCGATGGCCTGGCCAGCAATCCGCCGCCACGCGGTTTGCTGCCGTGGCCGGTGGCGCTGGCCGGTGGCACCTTGCTGGCGCTGCTGCTGGGCGCGGGCCTCTACGCGCGCCGGCTGTGGAAAAAGCGCCGGCGCTGAAGCTTAGCCCGTATTGCGCAAGCCCGCCGCCACGCCGTTGATCGACAGCTGGATGCCGCGGTGCACGCGCTCGTCGACCTTGTTTTCGGTCGACAGGGCGCGGTGGCGCTTGATCAGTTCCACTTGCAGGTGGTTCAGCGGATCGAGGTAGGCGAAACGGTTCTGGATCGAGCGCGCCAGCAGCGGATTGCCGGCCAGGCGTTCCGTGTTGCCGGTGATCAGCTCCAGGCACTGCAAGGTATTGCCATGCTCTTCCGTGATGCGCTTGTAGATGCGTTCGCGCAATTCATGGTCGGCCACCAGTTCCGCATAGCGCGAGGCGATCGCCAGGTCGGTCTTGGCCAGCACCATGTCCATGTTCGACAGCAGGGTGGCAAAGAAGGGCCATTCGGCGTACATCGTGCGCAGGGTGGCGATACGCTCGTCTTTTAAACCTTCCGCCTGGTTGATCCACGCGCCGATGGCGCTGCCGAAACCGAACCAGCCCGGCAGCAGCAGGCGGCACTGGCCCCAGGAAAAGCCCCAGGGTATCGCGCGCAGGTCTTCGATGCGCTGGTTGGCCTTGCGCGAAGCGGGCCGCGAACCGAGGTTCAGTTCGGCGATTTCGGCGATCGGCGTAGCGGCAAAGAAATACTCCGTAAAGCCCGGCGTTTCATAGACCAGGTGGCGATAGGCCTTGTAGGCCAGGTTCGACAATTCCGCCATCACGCCTTCAAAGTGCGCCAGCTGGGCCGTGTGCTGCGGGTTTTCCGCCTGCGGCGCCAGGCTCGCTTCCAGGGTGGCGGCCACCAGCAGTTCCAGGTTGCGCCGGCCGATTTCCGCATTCGAAAACTTCGAGGCGATGATCTCGCCCTGTTCCGTCAGCCGGATCTGGCCGTTGACGGTGCCTGGCGGCTGGGCCAGGATGGCTTCGTAGCTGGGTCCGCCGCCACGGCCCACCGTGCCGCCGCGGCCGTGGAACAGGCGCAGCTTGACACCGGCTTGCCGGAAGTCGGCCACCAGCGCCAGTTCGGCCTTGTACAGCTCCCAGTTCGAGGTCAGGAAACCGCCATCCTTGTTCGAGTCGGAGTAACCAAGCATGACTTCCTGCAATTGCCCCTGTCTGGCGATCAGCTGCTTGACCAGCGGCAGCGCCATCGCGCGGCCCATGATGCCCGCCGCGCGCTGCAGGTCGGGGATGGTTTCGAACAGCGGGATGACCATCAGCTCGCCGCTGGCACTGTCGCCATCGATCCGCAGCAACCCGGTTTCCTTTTGCAGCAGCATCACTTCCAGCAGGTCGGACACGGTTTCCGTGTGCGAAATGATGTAGTTGCGGATCGCCCGCGCGCCGTAACGGGCGCGGATATCGCGCGCCGCGCGCAGGATCGCCAGTTCGGAATCGGTCACCTCGTTGTATGTGATGAAGGGCGAATACAGCAGGCGCGGCTGCGCCAGTTCACTGAGCAGCAGCGCTTCCCTGGCGTCCTCGCCAAGGGCGCAGTAATCGCTTTCCACGCCGCTCTTGGCGAACAGGTCGGCCAGCACTTTTTCGTGCACGTCCGAGGTTTGCCGCATGTCGAGCGACGCCAGGTGGAAGCCGAAGATGTCGGCCGCGCGCGCCAGCGTGGCCAGGCGCGGGCGGGCCAAAGCGGCGCCGTGGTTCGCCTCCAGCGAGGCGATGATCACGCGCAGGTCGGCCACAAAGGCGCCAGCGTCGGGGTAGGCTGCGGCCGCGCCCACTTCCTTGCGCAGGATATTGGTCGCGCCCAGGGCGCGCGCGGTGGCGGCCAGGCGCGCATAGATGCCGATCAGGGCGCGCCGGTAGGGCTCGTCGCTGCGGTGCGGCGACGCGTCCGGCGACTGCTCGGCCAGCGCCTGCAGTTGCGTGCTCACGCCCACCATCAGGGTCGACACCGACAGTTCGGCGCCCAGCGCGTGCACTTCGTCGAGATAGAAATCGAGGATGGTGGTGGCGTGGCGCGCCAGCGCATGCTGCATGGTGCCGGCGTTGACGTTCGGATTGCCGTCGCGGTCGCCGCCGATCCAGCTGCCCATCTGCACGTAGGCCGCGGCTATCGGCGTGACGGTACCGTCAGGATGCGGATATTCGGCGGCGATATCGTCCTCGATATCGTCGTACAGGGCCGGCAGTTCGCGCAGGAAGGTGATGCGGTAGTAGGACAGGGCGTTTTCGATCTCGTCGGCCACCGTCAGCTTGGAATAGCGCAGCATGCGCGTTTGCCACAGGGTCGCCACGCGCGAGCGCAGCAGCTGCATGTTGGCCAGGCGCTCTTTGGGCGTTTGCGGCGTGTCGCGTTCGGCCAGCAGGCGCGCGATGTCGTGCTCGGCGTCGAGGATGCTCTTGCGCTGCACTTCGGTCGGGTGGGCCGTCAGTACGGGGGCGATCAGGGCGTCCTGGAAAAACGTGTCGACGGTGGCGCGCGGCACGCCGGCGGCGCGCAGCTTTTTCAGCGCAAAGGACACGCTGCCCTTTTGCGCGGGCGAGCCGGCCAGCAAATGGGCGCGGCGGCGGCGGATATGGTGCTGGTCTTCGGCGATATTGGCCAAGTGCGAAAAATAGGAAAACGCGCGCACCACGGAATTGGTCTGTTCGCGCGTCAGCTGCTTGAGCATGGTGTCCAGTGCCAAAGCGGCGTCGGCGTCTTCCTCGCGGCGAAAGCGCACCGAGGTCTGGCGGATGGTCTCGACCACGTTGAAGACGGCGTCGCCTTCCTGTTCGCGCAGCACGTCGCCCAGCAGGCGGCCCAGCAGGCGGATATCTTCTTTCAGCGGCGCGTCCTTGTCCGGGCTGGAGGCGGTGTCTGTTTCTGCTGCACTGGCTTCATTAAGCATGTTTAAGTACCAAAGTAGGTGTAAAAGAAAAGAAACGGCAACTGCGCCGGGCGTTCAGCCGCAGCGGGGAGGGGGGCGCATGATAAAATTTATGATCTTGAACATGGCGTGTGACTGGCTTTGCCGCGTAGGCAAAGGAACAATAATTATAGCGACGCCGCGCGCGATCCCGACAAAAGAGTGGCATTGCCAGCGGCGAAACAACAACGACAGCGAAAGAACTTGTGTTGAACTCATCCGAAATGTCCCCCGAATTATCTGTCCCGGCCAAGCTGGTGATCGCCTCGCGCGAAAGCCGGCTGGCCATGTGGCAAGCCGAGCATGTACGCGCGCGCCTGGCCGCGCTGTATCCGCAGTGTAGCGTTGAAATCCTCGGCATGACCACGCGCGGCGACCAGATCCTCGACCGCGCGCTGTCCAAGGTAGGCGGCAAGGGCCTGTTCGTCAAGGAACTGGAAGTGGCGATGGACGAAGGCCGCGCCGACCTGGCCGTGCATTCATTGAAGGACGTGCCGATGGAACTGCCCGAAGGCTACAGCCTGGCCGCCATCCTCGAACGCGAAGACCCGCGCGACGCCTTTGTATCGAACGACTACGCCAGCCTGGATGCGCTGCCGCACGGCGCCGTGGTCGGCACCAGCAGCCTGCGCCGCCAGTCGCTGATCGCCGCGCGCTACCCGCATCTGACCATCCTGCCGCTGCGCGGCAATCTCGACACGCGCCTGGGCAAGCTCGATCGCGGCGATTACGCGGCCATTATCCTGGCCGCCGCCGGCCTGAAGCGCCTGGGCCTGGAAGAACGCATCCGCGCCGTGCTCGACCCTGAATACAGCCTGCCGGCCGCCGGCCAGGGCGCGATGGCGATCGAAATCAGGAGCGAACGCACGGACGGCGTCGACCTGTTCGCCTTGCTGGCGCCATTGAATCACCAGGCGACCGAGCAGGCCGTCACGGCCGAACGCAAGGTGTCGAAGATCTTCGGCGGCAGCTGCCAGATTCCGCTGGCCGCGTTTGCCACCGTCGATGGCGGCCAGATGCGCCTGCGCGCCATGGTCGCCACGCCGGACGGCGCCCGCATGGCCAGCGCCGACGTCAGCGGCGAAGCTGGCGCACCCGAGCAGCTGGGCGAGGCCGTGGCCGAACTGCTGCGCGCGCAGGACGCCGCCGGCATCCTGGCCTCGTGCGCGGTGACGCCCGACCAGCACGAAGGCCTGGCGCCGCATGCCTGACCCTGCGGCCACGGCCAGCGTGGTGATCACGCGGCCGGCGCAACAAGCCGGGCCGCTGGCCGCCAGCATCGCCGCGCTGGGGTTGAAAGTGGCACTGCTGCCGCTGCTGGAAATCCGTGCGCTCGACGGGCAGGAAGAATGCGCACAGTTGAAAAGTGTGCTGGCGCGCCTCGATGATTATGCGCTGGTCGCCTTTGTCTCGCCGAACGCCATCGACTGCGTGTTCGCCCACTTGCCCGCCTGGCCGGGCGGCGTGGCGCTGGCGGTGGTAGGCGAGGGCAGCCGCCTGGCCCTGGCCGCGCATGGCGTCAACGCATCGAACGCCAGCATCACCAGCCCCGGTGAGCATGCGCGCAGCGATTCCGAGCACTTGCTGCTGGCGCTGGATTTGCCGGCCCTGCGCGGCAAGCGCGTGCTGATCGTGCGCGGCGACGGCGGCCGCGATTTCCTGGCCGACGGCTTGCGCGCGGCCGGCGCCCAGGTCGACTTCGTCACCGCCTACCGGCGCGCCGTGCCGCCGCTGACGCCAGCCTTGCGGGCGACCCTGGAACAGCTGTTGCAGCATAATCATGACTGGATCATCACCAGCTCGGAAGCGCTGCGCGGCTTGCTGTCACTGCTTACTGAAATGGACGGGGAAACGGAGGAGGAAACGGCGTTTGTTGTAAAAATGAAACAACAGCATTTGATCGTGCCGCATGCCCGTATTGCACAGTCTGCGGCCGAGCTGGGCTTTGCCCATGTGACCTTGACAGGATCTGGCGACGCAGGCGTGCTCGCCGCGTTACAATCACGACCATGAACGAAATGCCTACACACTCAGAACCGACTCCAACGCCTGGCAGCGCCGTCTTGACGACGCCGCAGGCGGCCGATCAACCGGGCGGCGTCCCCTATGGCCGCGCACCGACTCTGCTGGAGCAGCTGCAAAAGCCGATGAGCATCGCCGTCATCGTGCTGGCCGTGCTGCTGGCGGCGCAAAGCTGGTCGAGCAGCAAGCAGATCCGCAACCTGCGCGAGGAAGTGGCCAAGCGCCTGCAAAAGGGCGACATCAGCAACGCCGAAACGGGCGTGGTCGCGCGTAATGTGCAGGAAAGCAACAAAGAACTGCAGATCAAGGTGGGCGCGCTGGAAAACCGCCAGAGCGAAACGCAAAGCCAGCAACTGGCGCTGGAGCAGCTGTATAACGATTTGTCGAAGAACCGCGACGAATGGGCCCTGACGGAAATCGAGCAAGTGCTGTCGACCGCCAGCCAGCAGCTGCAACTGGCCGGCAACGTGCCGGGCGCCCTGATCGCGCTGCAAAACGCCGACCGCAGCCTGTCGCGTTCGGACAAGCCGCAATTCATCACCATCCGCCGCGCCATCGGCCGCGACATGGAAAAGCTGAAAGCCTTGCCGAGCGTCGATTCGACCGGCGTGGCGCTGCGCCTGGACGCCGTGATCGCCCAGATCGACGCCTTGCCGATGCTGTCCGACGAAAAGCCGGCGCTGCCGGCCGCGCCCGAAAAACCGGGCAAGGCGGTGGCGGTACGCAATGCGGCCGGCAAGCTGGTGGGGCCGCCGGCGCCCGAACCGCTGCTGCAGCAAGTGCGCACTGGCTGGGATACCTGGAGCGGCGACATGTGGAACGACGTGCGCCAGCTGATCCGCATCCGCCGCGTCGATACGCCGGAAGCGCTGATGCTGTCGCCGACGCAGTCGTACTTCCTGCGCGAGAACATCAAGCTGCGCCTGCTGAACGCGCGCATGGCGCTGCTGTCGCGCAACGAGACGGCCTTCAGGAACGACCTGATCGCCGCCCAGGATGGACTGGCCAAGTATTTTGACACGCGCGCGCGTTCCACGCAGACGGCGCAAGGCTTGCTGCGCCAGGTACAGGCCAGCAACCTGACCATCGAAATGCCGACCTTGTCCGACAGCCTGACCGCTGTGCGCAACTACAAAGCGAAGTCCTGAGCCCATGCGTCTATTTCTCTGGTTACTCGCCCTGATGGCCGCGGCGATCGGTATCGCCGTGACGGCCCGTTTCAACCCCGGCAACGTGGTGCTGTTCTACCCGCCTTACCGGATCGACCTGTCGCTGAACTTCTTCGTGCTGCTGCAGGTGACCCTGTTCGCGGTGCTGTACTTCCTGCTGAGGGCTTTGCGCGCCACCGTGCGCATGCCGGCCGAAGTGGCCGCTTACCGCCGCCGCAAGCGTGAACGCGACGGCAACAAGGGCTTGCGCGAAGCCTTGAAGGCGCTGTTCGAAGGCCGCTTCGGCCACGCCGAAAAAGCCGCCCTGCGCGCCGCCGAACTGGAAGAAAACGCCGGCCTGGCCGCTTTGATCGGCGCGCGCGCCGCGCACCGCATGCGCCAGGCCGAACGCCGCGACAGCTGGCTGGCCCGGGTCGAAGGCGATGCGGCGCTGAAGACCGCGCGCCTGATGACGGTCACCGAACTGCTGGTCGACGACCACCAGCCGGAAGCGGCGCTGGCCGCCGTGCGCGAATTGAACGCCAGCGGCACGCGCCATATCCACGCGCTGCAATGGTCCTTGAAAGCCGAGCAGCAGGCGAAGAACTGGCCCGAAGTGCTGCGCCTGGTGCGCTCGCTCGACAAGCACCGCGCGCTGCATCCGGCGCTGTCGTCGCGCCTGCGCGAACTGGCGTATGAACACCTGCTGTCGGACCGCACGCATGACGCCGAGTCGCTGATGCGCGTCTGGTCGACGGTGCCGACCAGCGACAGGGTCAAGCCCTATATCGCCTGCCGCGCCGCCACCGCACTGAACGCGCGCGGCCTGCACGATGAAGCGCGCCTGGTGTGCGAAGAGTCGCTGGCCGCCGACTGGGACGACCGCGTCGTGCGCGTCTATCGCGAAGCGGCCGCGCCGTCCGGCACGCCGGCCCTGCTGCTGCAGATCGAGCATTGCGAACAGTGGCTGAAACAGCGTCCGCTGGACGCCGAACTGGCGCTCACTTTAGGTTCCCTGTGCCTGAAACAGAAACTGTGGGGCAAGGCCCAGCGCCACCTGGAGCAGGCCCTGTCCGACGCCAGCGACCCGCGCATGGTGCGCGACGCCCACCTCAAACTGGCGCAGATGCACGACGCCTTGCAGCAGCAGGAGCAGGCGGCGGCGCATTACCGGCAGTGCGCGCTGGCGACGATTTTGTAAGCCAGGCCGCCAACAAAAAACCCGTCTTGCGACGGGTTTTTTTGCTCTGGCGCGAGGGATCAGAACTTGAAATTGGCCGTCAGCAGCGCATTGCGCGGATCGCCATACACGCCCGTGCCATACGACCCCATGCCCGGCATATACGTTTTGTCGAGCACGTTGTTGACGTTCAGCGCCAGCGACAGGCGCGGGCCCACCTGGTAGCGCGCCATCAGGCCCACCACCGCGTAGCTGGGCTGGGTGGCGCGCCAGCGGGCGGCCGTTGACAGCTGGTAGTACGTCTCGCTTTGCCAGGTCATGGAGCCGCCGACGGTCCAGCCGGCAGGCAGGGTCCAGGCGGTGCTCAGCTTGAAAAGATGCTTGGGCTGGTTGGTGTTGACCGCGCTGAGGATCAGGTTGGGCTGCGGCGGAATATGCGAGGTGCGGAAGGTATAGCCGCCGGCCAGGTTCCATGCCGGCGTGACCTGGCCCGACATTTCCAGTTCCACGCCCTTGCTGGTGACGCCGGCAATCGGCCGGTAGATTTCGCCGCCCGTCACGCTGTGGATGCCCTGGTATTGCGGCGCATTGTTTTGTTCGATCTTGAACACGGCCGCGCTGGCGTTGATTTTGCCATCGAGCCATTCGCCCTTCACGCCCGCTTCCATGCTCTTGCCCGTCAACGGATCGAGCGAGCTGTCACTGGCGTCCTTGTAATAGGTCTGCGGCTTGAAGATGTCGGTGTAGCTGGCATACAGCGACCAGGTATTGTTGAGGTCATACACCACGCCCGCATACGGCACCACTTTCGCGCTTTCATCGAGGTTGTCCGACACGGTTTTCACGCCGGCCACCGACACCTGGTAGTCGTACAGTTTGTACCAGCTGGCGCGCGCGCCGAGGATTACCGACAGATCGTCAAGCGGGCGCAGGCGCACGGCCCCCGACACGCCTTTTTCGGTGATGGTGGTGTCGCGGTCGGCGCGTTTTGTCTGCGTCGGCAGCACCAGGTTGCCATCCCACAGCCGGTAGTCGGGCACCGTCACCAGGCTGCTGGTGTACATCTGGGCATCCTTGTTCTGGCGCGAATAGCCGGCGCCCAGCATCAGCTCATGCTGGCGGCCGAACAGGGTGAAGGGGCCGGTGGCGGCCAGGTTGGCGCTGTCGGTGCTCGCCTGGGTCGGCAGCGGCCCACCGAGCAGGCGGATGCCGGCGCCGGTTTGCTGGTTCATGTAGCCATTGTAGGCCGAGCCGTACAGCACGTCTTTCGACTGCTTCAGATGGCTGGCGGCGGCGTCCAGCTTCCAGCCGTTGTCGAACGCGTGCTTGACGGTGGCGAAGGTGTTGGTGCTGTCGTTGTCCCAGTACGACCAGCGCGCGGCCGGGTTCAGCGAGCGGCGAAAATGCGTCTGCGAGCCGTCGCTGTAGAACAGCGGCAAATGGCCGAAGGTGGCGCCGTCGGCGCGGCTCTGCATGTAATCGACGCCCAGACTCAAGGTGGTGCGCGGCCCCAGGTCGGCTTCGACGATGGCGTACAGGCTGCGCGTGTCGCGCTTGTAATAGTCGATATACGAGTCGGCATTTTGCGCGGCGGCCACCACGCGGCCACGCACGCTGCCGCTGGCGTTCAGGGACCCGGAGACATCGGCCACGCCGCGGTATTTGTTCCACGAACCGAGGCTGCCATTCACCGACGCGGCAAATTCACGGGTCGGGCGCTTGCGCACCAGGTTGATGGTGGCCGACGGATTGCCGGCGCCGGTCAGCAGGCCGGTCGCGCCTTTCACCACTTCGACCCGGTCGTAGACGGCGCTGTCGCCAATCGCGGTGGTGTACTGGTTCGAGCTGTCGAGGGTATTGGGCATGCCGTCGAACTGGAAGTTTTCGATGGTGTAGCCGCGCGCATAAAAGGTGGCGCGTTCGCTGTCGTTGCGCCCGACGGTCACGCCGACGACTTTTTCCAGGATGTCGGGCACGCTGTTCAGGGCCTGGTCGTCCATCTGCTGGCGCGTGACGATGCTGACCGACTGCGGCGTCTCGCGCATCGACAGGGCCATGCGGGTGGCCGTGCCCATCACGGGGGTGGTGTAGCTGCCGCTGTTTTCGGTGACATTGGCCGCCTCGGCGCGGGCCGTGACGCTGACGGGCGCCAGGGTCTGTTCGCCGCCCGCCGTTTTGCGCAAGGTATAGCCGCCATTGCCCTGGTCGACCACTTCCAGGCCGCTGCCGGCCAGCAGTGCGGCAAAGCCGGAGCCCGGCGTATGCGTGCCCTGCAGGCCGGGCGAGGTGCGCCCGCTGGCCAGCGCCGGGTCATACGTCAATGCCACGCCGGCCGAGGCGGCGAACAGGTTCAGGGCCGAGACCAGCGGGCCGGCGGCGATCTGGTAGGGTTTCGCCGTGGCGGCGGCCGGGGCGGCGATGGCGACGGCCGGCAGCGACAGCGCCATGGTCATGGTTAGCATCGCGCCGCGGGTGGCGATGGCGAGGGGAAGTAGCGTGCAGCGGTGATCAAGCATGATGGGCCCAGTGAGATGATAGACAGGTGGTTGGTGTTGCTTCTGTCTTGCAGGCCGTGCGAAACACAAAAAGATGAAAATTTTTCTGAATTTTTTTTCAGGCCGCTTCCAGGGTCACCCAATAGCGCGTCACGCTGCGCAGGCGCAGCGGGAACGATTGCACCAGCAACAGCAGCGCGCGGTCGGTGTCCGCCAGCGGAAACACGCCGGAGATGCGCAGCTGCGCGACCCTGGCGTCGCATACCAGGCGGCCACGGCGGTAGCGGGCCAGTTCGGCCACCACCTCGCCCAGGCTGCGGTCGTTGACCAGCAGATTGCCGGTATGCCACAGGCCGGCGCTCTCGTCGGCCTGTTCCGGCGCCTCGATGGCGCCGGCCATCAGGCGCGCCTGCTGTCCGGCGCGCAGGATCACGGTCTTGCCTGGCAACTGCGAGGCGTGCAGTTCGACGGCGTCGTCCAGCACAGCCACTTGCGTGTGTTCGCCGAGCTGGCGCACGGTGAAGCGCGTGCCCAGCGCGCGCGCCGCTCCGTGCCTGGTCTCGATGATGAAGGGGCGCATGTCGACTGGCGCGGCGGGAGCCTGCCGGTGGCGGGCCGTCTCGACCAGGATTTCGCCGGCCAGCAGCCGCACGCGCCGCGTGTGGGCATCGAAGCGCACATCGACCGCGCTGCCGGTATTCATGATCAGCAGCGAGCCATCGGGCAGTTGCACCCGCCTTTGGTGCCCGATGGCGGTGCTGTAATCGGCTAGCAAGGGCTGGACCAGGCCATGCTGCTGCGCCGTCTGCCAGGACAGATAGCCGACGGTGCCGGTGCCTGCCAGCAGCAGCACGCTGCGCAGCACTTGCCGGCGTGCCTGGCCGCCGGAAGCGAACCTGGCGCGCAGCACCGGTGAAGCGATGCCGGCCGGCGCCTGCTGCAAGGTGGCGCGCATCGCCTCGATGCGCTGCCAGGCGCGCTGGTGATCCGGGTGCGCCGCATGCCAGCGCAGCCATGCCTTGCGCTCGGCGTCGCCCGCGCTACCCGAACACAGGCGCGCATACCAGGCCACGGCTTCCTTGCGCACGGCCGCGTCATCGCGCGGCGGCGCCGTCATCAGCTCACTCGGCTCACTCATGGCGCCAGCGGGTCGCAGTGTTCGACGCAGTGCTCGATGGCCGTGCACATGTAGTTGCTGACCGTGCGTTTGGTTACACCCAATTGCTGCGCGATCTGCTCGTAGGTCAGGCCGTCGAGCTGCGACAGCAGGAATGCTTGCCGCACGGCCGGCTTCAGGCCATCGAGCATGGTGTCGATGGCGACCAGCGCCTCGAGCACGATGGCGCGCGTTTCCGGCGACGGCGCATGCGCTTCCGGCAAGGCGGCCAGGGCGTCGAGATAAGCGCGCTCGATATCCTTGTGGCGGAAGAAGTCGGCCACCAGGCCGCGCGCGATGGCGCCCAGGTAGGCGCGCGGCGCCAGCAGCCTGGGCATGTCGCGGCGCGCCAGCACGCGCAGGAACGTGTCGTGCGCCAGGTCGGCGGCGTCACAGGCATTGCCCATCTTGCGGCGCAGCCAGCCCTGCAGCCAGCCGTGATGGTCGCTGTACAGGGCGCTGACGTCGGGGGCGGAAAGGAGAGGGGCGGAAGACACGGCGCATTAAATAATAATGGTTCTCATTTACAAATCATAGCATTGCCGGGCCATCGGCGCCACTGTTGCAAAGTCGCTTGACAAAATAGCCACATCTGGGCTGCTGCATCGCACAAGGAGCGTGTACTTCGCTATAATTGCGCGGTTAAAACACTGTCAGCACACACGAGGAAACCCCCATGAGCTTGAATAAAGTGCCTTCGGGCCGCGATTTGCCGAACGACTTCAACGTGATCATCGAAATCCCGATGAACGCCGATCCGATCAAATATGAAGTGGACAAGGAATCGGGCGCGATTTTCGTCGACCGTTTCATGGGCACCGCGATGCACTACCCGTGCAACTACGGCTATGTGCCGAACACCCTGTCGCCGGACGGCGATCCGGTCGACGTGCTGGTCATCACCCCGTTCCCGCTGTTCCCTGGCGTGGTCGTGCGCTGCCGTCCTATCGGCGTGCTGAAGATGACCGACGAGTCGGGCGAAGACGCCAAAGTGCTGGCCGTGCCAGTCGACAAGGTCCTGTCGATCTACAGCCACTGGCAGAAGCCGGAAGACCTGAACGAACTGCGCCTGCGCCAGATCCAGCATTTCTTCGAGCACTACAAAGACCTGGAAAAAGGCAAATGGGTCAAGATCGACGGCTGGTACGGCGCCGACGAAGCCCGCGCTGAAATCCTGAACGGCGTTGCCGCTTACAAGAAAGACGCGGAAGACAGCGCTTCGTAATCGTCGCCGTGCCATAAAAAAGCCCCCGTGCCAGCTCTGGCACGGGGGCATTTTTATTGGCGCAAGGCGATCAGTGGGCGGCGATCACGCCCATTTGCAGCAATGCCAGCACAAACACGCCCAGCACGATGCGGTAGGCCACGAATGGCCAGTAGCCGCGGCTGCTGACGATGCGCAGGAACACCACGATCACGCCATAGCCGATAAAGAAGGCAATCACGGTGGCCAGCAGGGTCGGGCCGGGCGCGACCGGGCCGGCCACGCCCCAGCTTTTGTACAGCTGGTAGAAGCCCGATGCCAGCACGGCCGGAATCGCCAGCAAAAAGGAATAGCGGGCCGCCGCTTCGCGCGTGTAGCCCATCATCAGGCCGGCCGTGATGGTGCCGCCCGAGCGCGATACGCCGGGAATCAGCGCCATCGCCTGCGCAAAGCCGAAGATGATGCCGTCGCGCCAGCGCATGCGCGACAGCGGCAGTTCATGGCGGCCGTAGCGGTCGGCCGCGCCCAGTATCAGGCCGAAGACGATCAGCATGATGGCCGTCAGGTAGAGGTTGCGCAGATAGGTTTCGATGGCATGCTGGAAGGCCAGTCCCAGGATGGCGATCGGCAGCGAGCCGATGATCACCAGCCAGCCCAGGCGCACGTCGGGATTGCTTTTCGCTGCCGCACTCGCGCCGCTGCCGGGCAGGGCGGCAAACCAGGCCAGGGCGATGCGCAGGATATCCTTGCGGAAGTAAATCAGCACGGCCAGTTCGGTGCCGATCTGGGTAATCGCGGTAAACGCCGCGCCGGGGTCGGCGCCGGACGGCAAGAACGGGCCGATAATGCGCAGATGGGCGCTGGAGGAAACAGGCAGGAACTCGGTCAGGCCCTGGATCAGGCCCAGCAGGGCGGCTTCCCACCAGCCGATCACGCCGCTCATGCGGACACTCCACGGCGCGCGTTGCGGCGGCCGGTCAAATTAAATACTTGCAATTGCATTCACCAAAAAGAAAGTTGAGCGGAGCGGCCAGCAAGGACCGGCAGGGCGGACAGTGCACGTCTGTTGCAGGCGTGACTTTTTCCAGCTTACCACAGCCGTATTACTTATAAAACAGGCAGTTTTATTCCCGGAACGGGCTGTGCTCGTTCAATTCGTCCAGATAGGCGTCGATGCCGCCCCGCTCGCGCTCCAGGAAGCGCTGCACCGCGTCGGCGAACGACGGGTGGGCAAGCCAGTGGGCCGACCAGGTCTTTTGCGGCAGGAAGCCGCGCGCCATCTTGTGTTCGCCCTGGGCGCCGCCTTCGAAGGTGGCGATGCCCTGCGCGATGCAGAACTCCAGCGGCTGATAATACGCCGTCTCGAAATGCAGGCAGGGCACGTGCTCGAGCGCGCCCCAGTAGCGGCCATATAAAGTATCGTGTGTGTGGATCACCAGCGAGGCGGCAATCGCCCGGCCCTCGCGTTCGGCCACCACCAGCAATATATTGTCGGGCATGCTGGCGCCGATGCGCTCGAAGAATTCCAGGTTCAGATAGGGCGAGGAGCGGTGTTCGGCATAGGTATTGCTGTAGCAGCGGTGAAAGAATTGCCACAGCGCCGGCGTGACGTCGGTACCGCGCACCTGGCGCATGGTCACGCCGGCCTCTGCCACCTTGCGCCGTTCGGCGCGGATATTCTTGCGTTTCTTGTGTTCCAGGGTGGCCAGGAATTGCTCGAAATCGGCATAGCCCGGGTTCAGCCAGTGAAACTGCACGCCGCTGCGCAGCAGAAAGCCGGCCTCTTCGAGCTGGCGCGCCTCGGTCTCCGGCGGAAACAGGATATGCGTGGACGACACCTGGCTGGCCTGCTGCTGCGCCTGCAGGAAGGCCAGCAGGGCCGCGCGCGCCTCGCCGTCGCGAGCCAGCAAGCGGCTGCCGCTGACGGGCGTAAATGGAATGGCCGACAGCAGTTTCGGATAGTATTCCAGGCCGTGTTGCTGATAGGCGTCGGCCCAGGCCCAGTCGAACACATACTCACCGTAGGAATGCAGCTTGACATACAGGGGCAGGGCGGCGGCCAGCGTGTCACCTTGCCACAGCGCCAGGAACTGCGGCTGCCAGCCGGAGTCGGCACTTGCACAGCCCGATTCATGCATCGCATGCAAAAAGGCATAGGACAGGAAAGGATTGGCTTCGGCTTGCAAGGCCAGCAGCGCGGACCATGCCGGCTCGCCAATTTCAGCCAGGGTGGAGACGATAGCCGTGCGATAATTCATTGTTGTGGTTTGCATTCATCACTCTCGGGTTGCCGGCATCGACCTGCAACCCCTCGGGGCTGGCCCCGTCTTTGTTAATAAAACGAAATATCCAATATCATGACAGTCAAAGTCGCAATTGCTCAAATGAATAGTACGGTCGGCGATCTGGCCGGCAACCGCGCCAAGATCGTCGACCTGGCCCGCCGCGCGCATGCCGCCGGCGCCGATATCGTCCTGACGCCGGAACTGTCGCTGGTCGGCTATCCACCGGAAGACCTGTTGCTGCGCAATGCATTCTACGCAAAAACCCAACAAACGTTTGCGGCGCTGGCGCAAGACCTGGCGCAGTTCGCCGATTTGCACGTGGTGGTGGGCCTGCCGCTGCAGGACGATGCCGGCCTGGTTCGCCATAACGCCGCCTCGGTGCTGGTCAACGGCCAGGTGCTGGGCACCTACCGCAAGCACGATTTGCCGAACACCACCGTGTTCGATGAAAAGCGCTATTTTTCATCCAGCGACCAGGCCTTCGTGTTTGCCGTCAAGGGCGTGCGCTTCGGTATCAATATCTGCGAAGACACGTGGTTCGCCCACGCCCCCGAACGCGCGCGCGCGGCCGGCGCCCAGGTGCTGCTGGTGCCGAACGGCTCGCCGTATCATATGAACAAGCAGCATCTGCGCTACGAGACCATGCGCCAGAATGTGTGCGCGCAAGGCATGTCGCTGGTGTACGCCAACCTGGTCGGCGGCCAGGATGAGCTGATTTTCGACGGCGATTCGTTTGTGATGGATGCGGAAGGCACCATTTGCGCGCAATTGCACCATTTCGAGGAAGACTTGCAGATCGTCGAGTTCGATGGCGCGGCGCCCGTGGCGCAGCCGCTGCCCCTGCCCTTGCCAGTCGAGGCCCAGGTCTACCAGGCGCTGGTGCTGGGCGTGCGCGACTATATAGGCAAGAACGGCTTTCCGGGCGTGCTGATCGGCATGTCGGGCGGCGTCGATTCGGCCCTGACCCTGGCCATCGCCGTCGATGCCCTGGGCGCCGACAAGGTACGCGCCGTCATGATGCCGTCGCAGTTTACCGCCGATATTTCATGGATAGACTCGCGCGACATGGTAAAACGCCTCAATGTGCGCTACGATGAAATTCCGATCAAGCAAACCTTCGACGCCTTCCGCGCCACCCTGGCTGAAGAATTCGCCGGCCTGGCCGAAGATGCGACGGAAGAGAATATCCAGGCACGCATCCGCGGCACCCTGCTGATGGCCCTGTCGAACAAGCATGGCAGTATCGTATTGACGACCGGTAACAAGAGCGAGATGGCGGTCGGTTATTGCACCCTGTACGGCGACATGGCGGGCGGCTTCGCGGTGATCAAGGATATCGCCAAGACTCTGGTCTACCGCCTGTGTGCTTGGCGTAACAGCGTGTCCGACGTGATTCCGCAGCGCATCCTGACGCGCGGACCGTCGGCCGAACTGCGCGCCGACCAGCTGGACCAGGACTCGCTGCCGCCGTACGACATTCTCGACGGCATCATGCAACTGTACATGGAAGAAAACCGGCCGATCGCCGAGATTATCGCAGCCGGTTACCCACCGGCCGACGTGGCCCGCATCACGCGCCTGATCAAGATCAATGAATACAAGCGGCGCCAGTCGCCGGTCGGCATCCGTGTCACGCACCGTGGCTTTGGCCGCGACTGGCGCTACCCGATCACGTCCAGGTTCACCGAATAAGCAGCCATCTGTCCGAACAGCCATTAATTTTTAAGGAGTAGCCATGAAACAGATTACCGCCATCATCAAACCATTCAAGCTCGACGAAGTACGCGAAGCCCTGGCCGATGTGAATGTAACGGGTTTGACCGTGACGGAAGTAAAAGGTTTCGGCCGCCAGAAAGGCCACACCGAACTCTACCGTGGCGCCGAGTACGTGGTCGACTTCCTGCCGAAGGTCAAGGTTGAAGTGGTGGTCGACGACAGCGTGTCCGAGCAGGTGGTGGACGCCATCATCAAGGCCGCGCGCACCGGCAAGATCGGCGACGGCAAGATTTTCGTCCGTAATATCGAGCAGGTGATCCGTATCCGCACGGGCGAAACCGGCCCGGAAGCAGTCTGATCAATCGTAGGTCGGGTAGGTCGGATTAGCGCCCCGCGCGTAATCCGACACCATTGTTGGCAGGACGGGGCAACTCACCGTCCCAGCCGCATGTCGAATTTCCAGCTGATCAGCCGCATGATGGTAATGCCGCTGGCGCTGGTCCACAGCGCAAAGTCGTGCTCGACGCCGAAGTGCTTCTGCAGCAGATAGGCCCAGCAGCCGATAAAGGCGCAGATGGCGTAGGGCTTGCCATCACGAAACACCATCGGCACCTCGTTGCAGACGATGTCGCGCATCACGCCGCCAAAGATTCCCGTAATCACGCCCATCATTGAAGCGATAAACAGCGGCATGCCCGCGCGCATCGCTTCGGCCACGCCCGCAATCGCGAACATGCCCAGGCCGATCGCGTCGGCCACCACGATCAGGCGTTCGGAGACGATTTGGCGCAGGTGCTGGATCAGCGGCGCGGCTGTCAGCGCCAGCACGAAGATCAAAATGGCGTATTCCTGGTGCGAGACCCAGAACAGGGGCCGCTTGTCGAGCAGGATGTCGCGCAAAGTCCCCCCGCCAAAGGCCGTGATAAAGGCCACCACGAACACGCCCACCAGGTCCATGCGCTTCCTGCGCGCTTCGATAAAGCCGGAAAACGCGCCCACCAGGATGGCGATCACTTCGATCAGTTTGATCAGCGAGCCGGGCGGCAATTGGGGTGGCATCATGGGAGGCGGCGCCTGAGCTATTACTCAGCAAAAAATAATAGCCACAGGTTAACATGACACGGCCCCGAATGGTGACAAACGGGGCCGTGCATGAGAGTAACTTTTAACAGTGTTGCAGTAGCGCTAGCGCACCACCTGCAGCGCCGCCGCCAGCAGCACCGTCAAGGCGCCATCGCCGCCTTCCGAGCGGCGCGACTGGCAAAAGGCGATCACTTCCGGCTTTTGCACCAGCCAGCTGTGCACCATCGATTTCAGTACCGGTTCCTGTCCTTTCGAACCGAAACCCTTGCCGTGGATCACGCGTACGCAGCGCAGCTTGCGCCGTGTCGCATGGGCCAGGAAAGCGCCGATGCCGTCGCGCGCCTCGTCGCGGCGCAGGCCGTGCAAGTCCAGCTCATCCTGGATCGGCCAATGGCCCTTGCGCATTTTTTTCACCACGTCGGGACCGACGCCGGGCGCCGCATAATTGAGGGCCGGATCGTTTTCCAGGTAATGATCGACTTCGAACAGGTCCGACAGCGACTCGCGCAGCACGGCCGCATCGTCTTCCTCGCGCGACAGCTTGCGCGCCGGCTGGGTCGACGTCATGGCGGGCGTCTTCGGCAGCGCCGGCACGTAGCGGTCCGATTCGGGCAGGCGCTTGACACCACCGATGCTGGCCTTGAACAGATTGCCTTCCACCGCCTGCACTTGCGCCTTCTTGGCGCGCTCGGCCTGTTCCACCGCGCGCGCCTCGGCCTGTTCCTTGAGCTGCTTGCTCACGGCTTTCAGGTCGGCAAAGTCTTTCATCGACGCCACCTGGATTACTCCTGGCCTTCCAGGTAGCGCTGGGCGTCCAGTGCTGCCATGCAACCCGTGCCGGCGCTGGTGATGGCCTGGCGGTAGATATGGTCCTGCACGTCGCCGGCGGCAAACACGCCCGGTGCGCTGGTGGCGGTGGCCATGCCTTCCAGGCCGGTCCTGGTCTTGATATAGCCGTTGTGCATGTCGAGCTGGCCTTCGAAGATGCTGGTGTTCGGCTTGTGGCCGATGGCGATGAACACGCCGTGCACGCTCAGGGCTTCGACCTTGCCGTCGATGGTGGACTTGATGTTCAGGCCCGTCACGCCGCCTTCGTTGCCCGTCACTTCGTCCAGCGTGTGGTTGTACTTCAGCACGATCTTGCCTTCGGCAACCTTGGCGTTCAGGCGGTCGATCAGGATCGCTTCGGCGCGGAACTTGTCGCGGCGGTGGATCAGGGTGACCTTGTCGGCGATATTCGACAGGTACAGCGCTTCTTCGACGGCCGTATTGCCGCCGCCCACGACCGCCACTTCCTGGTTGCGGTAGAAGAAACCATCGCAGGTGGCGCAGGCCGACACGCCCTTGCCCATGAAGGCCGATTCCGAAGGCAGGCCCAGGTATTGCGCGGAAGCACCGGTGGCGATAATCAGGGTGTCGCAGGTATATTCGTGGCTGTCGCCTTTCAAGCGGATCGGCTTTTCGTTCAGGAAAGTGGTGTGGATATGGTCAAACACGATTTCCGTATTGAAACGCTCGGCGTGCTGCAGCAGGCGCTGCATCAGGTCCGGGCCTTGCACGCCCATCGGGTCACCAGGCCAGTTTTCCACGTCGGTGGTGGTCATCAGCTGGCCGCCCTGTTCCACGCCGGTCACCAGCATCGGTTTCAGGTTGGCGCGCGCGGCATAGACGGCGGCGCTGTAGCCGGCAGGGCCGGAGCCAAGGATCAGAACGCGGGCGTGTTTGGTAGTGGTCATGATGGGGCTTCTCTATGTATGGGGTCTATCCGAATTGGGGGCAATCACGTCAAGAACAAGGGAGTGTTGTGCTTGCGCAAGCTATGCCCGGATTATAGACCAAGCCGTCCACACAGACGAATCGTGGGGTCGTCCCAGACACATATGGCTTAGAATACAGCTTATGATGGGAAATTCCCTTACAGAAACATTTTTCACCTTGCAGCGCTTCCCAGAATGACTAAACCAGCCCAGGCCAACCAGAACAGTTACACCCGCAAGCCGGTCGTGCGCCGCCCGCTGCCCAACCGGCTGGTACGGCTGTTGTCCGAGGCGCGCTGGTTCGCGTTTGCCGCCTTCGCCCTGTATTTCGTGCTGATCCTGGCCAGCTTCAACAAGCTCGATCCGGGCTGGTCGCACGCCACCTCGGTCGACAAGGTGGCGAACCTGGGCGGCAAGCTGGGCGCGACCCTGTCCGACCTGCTGTTGTATATCTTCGGCTTTTCCGCCTGGTGGTGGTGCGTGTGGCTGCTGCGCACGGTGTGGAACGGCTATCGCCGGCTCAGCCGGCGCTTCCTGCTGGAGCAGGAAGACGAGGCCGAGCGCGAACACCATGTCGAGATGCTGATCCGCATCGTCGGATTTTCCATCATGCTGATCGGCAGCATGGGCCTGGAATACCTGCGCATGGCGAAAAGCCTGCACGTGCAGCTGCCGCGCGAACCCGGTGGCGTGTTGGGCCAGCTGGTCGGCCATTCCGGCCACGTGGCGTTTGGGTTCACCGGCGCGACCTTGCTGCTGCTGCTGCTGTTCGCGCTCGGTTTCAGCCTGTTCTTCCACGTTTCCTGGCTGCAGGTGGCCGAGCGCATCGGCGCCGCCATCGAAGACAGTTTCAACTGGTTCGTGCTGCGCTACCGCGACCGCGAAGACCGCCGCCAGGGCGAAGTGGCCGCCGTGCGCCGCGACGAGGTGGTGGTGATCGAACGCGCCAAGCACGTGGAAAAACACGTGGCCGCGCCGCCGGTGAAAATCGAGCCGCAGGTGGTGGCCGTGGTGAAATCCGAGCGGGTGGAAAAGGAACGCCAGGCCTATCTGTTCGAAGGCCTGGGCGACGGCAAGCTGCCGCCCCTGTCGCTGCTCGATGAAGCGCCGGCCGTGGTGGAAACCGTGTCGGTGGAAACGCTGGAATTTACCAGCCGCCTGATTGAAAAGAAATTGTCGGACTTTGGCGTCGACGCCAAGGTCGTGGCCGCTTACCCGGGCCCGGTCGTCACGCGCTACGAGATTGAACCGGCCACCGGCGTGAAGGGCAGCCAGATCGTGGGTCTCGCGCGCGACCTGGCCCGTTCGCTGTCGTTGACGTCGATCCGGGTAGTGGAAACCATTCCCGGCAAGAACTACATGGCGCTGGAACTGCCGAACAGCAAGCGCCAGATCGTGCGCCTGACGGAAATTCTCGGATCCAAGGTGTATAACGATGGCGTGTCGAGCCTGACGATTGCGCTGGGCAAGGATATCGCCGGCAAGCCGGTGGTGGCCGACCTGGCCAAGATGCCGCACTTGCTGGTGGCCGGTACCACCGGCTCCGGCAAGTCGGTGGGCATCAACGCCACCATCCTCTCCCTGCTGTACAAGTCCGACCCGCTCGACGTGCGTTTAATTTTGATCGACCCGAAGATGCTGGAAATGTCGGTCTACGAAGGCATTCCGCATTTGCTGGCGCCGGTGGTGACCGACATGCGCCAGGCCGGCCATGCGCTGAACTGGGCCGTGAACGAGATGGAACGCCGCTACAAGCTGATGAGCAAGATGGGCGTGCGCAACCTGGCCGGCTACAACACGAAGATCGCCGACGCGGCCAAGCGGGAAGAACATATCCCGAATCCGTTCAGCCTGACGCCGGATTCGCCGGAACCGCTGGAAAAATTGCCGACCATCGTCATCATCATCGACGAGCTGGCCGACCTGATGATGGTGGTGGGTAAAAAAGTCGAGGAATTGATCGCCCGTATCGCGCAAAAGGCGCGCGCGGCCGGCCTGCACTTGATATTGGCCACGCAGCGCCCATCTGTAGACGTGATCACGGGCCTGATCAAGGCGAATATCCCGACCCGTATCGCGTTCCAGGTGTCGTCCAAAATCGACTCGCGCACGATTCTCGACCAGATGGGCGCGGAAACCCTGCTCGGCATGGGCGACATGTTGTACATGCCGCCCGGCACCGGTTTGCCGATGCGGGTGCACGGCGCGTTCGTGTCCGACGAGGAAGTACACCGCGTGGTCAGCCACCTGAAGCTGCAGGGCGAGCCGAACTATATCGAGGGCATCCTCGAAGGCGGCACCCTGGAAGGCGAGGGCGGCGAAGCCGGTGGCGCGCCGGGCGAGGGCGGCGGCGAGGCCGATGCCCTGTACGACCAGGCCGTGCAAGTCGTCTTGAAAAACCGCCGCGCCTCGATTTCGCTGGTGCAGCGCCATTTGCGCATCGGCTACAATCGCGCGGCCCGTTTGCTGGAGCAGATGGAGCAAAGCGGTGTCGTCTCAACCATGCAGTCCAATGGCAACCGGGAAATCCTGGTGCCGGCGGCCAGTGCCGAACCAGGATAAGAAGAATGAGCAAACAGACTATCGCAACAAAATTCATGATCGGCGCCACCAGCCTTGCCTGCGGCCTGCTGTTCGCGGCCAGCGCCTCGGCCAGCGCGCTGGAACAATTCAAGAGCTTCGCCGCCGGCACCAAGTCGGCCAAGGGCGAATTCGTGCAGCGGCAAGTGAAAAAGGCGGAGGCGGGCGGCAAGGCGAAAGTCTCGACCCCGGCCAGCGGCACCTTTGAATTCGCCCGCCCGGGCAAGTTCATCTGGACCTATCTGAAACCATATGAACAACTGCTGCAGGCCGATGGCGAGCAGCTGTATATCTATGACAAGGACCTGAGCCAGGTCACCATCAAGAAACTGGGCGACGCGCTCGGTTCCTCGCCAGCCGCCATCCTGTTCGGAAGCAACGACCTGGAAAAGAATTTCACCCTGGCCGAAGCGGGCACGCGCGACGGCCTGGAATGGCTGAAGGCGACGCCGAAAGCCAAGGACACGACCTTCGACGAAATCACTATCGGCCTGCGCAACGGCGTGCCCGAAGCGATGGAGCTGCGCGACTCGTTCGGCCAGACCTCGATCCTGTCGTTCAAGAACTTCCAGAAGAATCCGTCCCTGGCGGCCAATCACTTTAAATTTGTCATGCCCAAGGGCGCGGACGTGATCAATAATTGACGTCATTGCTTTAGTCGCGCTTCCTTGTCGACCGGCCTCGCAGCGATGCGGGGCTTTTGCATTCTTACCTGGTAAATACTATGGCGGACCTTTTTTCCACCGAACCACGCCAGCCGCTGGCCGAGGCGCTGCGCCCGAAAATCCTGACCGAAGTCATTGGCCAGACCCATCTGTTGGGCGTGGGCAAGCCGCTGCGCCTGGCCTTCGAAGCGGGCAAGGCCCATTCGATGATCTTGTGGGGTCCGCCCGGCGTGGGCAAGACAACGCTGGCGCGGCTGATGGCGAATGCCTTTGACAGCGAATTCATCGCGCTGTCGGCCGTGTTTGCCGGCGTCAAGGATATCCGCGCGGCCATGGACCAGGCTCGCAACAGCTTGGACCAGTTCGGCAAGCATACCTTGCTGTTTGTCGACGAGATTCACCGCTTCAACAAGTCGCAGCAGGATGCCTTGCTGCCCTTCGTGGAATCGGGCCTGGTCACCTTTATCGGCGCGACCACGGAAAATCCCAGTTTTGAAGTGAACTCGGCGCTGCTGTCGCGTGCGCAAGTGTATGTGTTGAAATCGCTGACGGAAGACGAGCTGAAGCAATTGCTGGCCAAGGCGCAGGCCACCGCCTTGTCGCACCTGGTATTCGAGGACGCTGCCGTCGATACCCTGATCGGCTATGCCGACGGCGACGCGCGGCGCTTTTTGAATTTGCTGGAACAGGCCGACACGGCCGCCAGCTCGACCGGCACCACGAACATCGATGCGGCCTTTGTCGACAATGCATTGACGTTGAATTCGCGCCGTTTCGACAAGGGCGGCGACAATTTCTATGACCAGATCTCGGCCCTGCACAAGTCCGTGCGTGGCTCGAACCCCGATGCGGCCCTGTACTGGTTCTGCCGCATGATCGACGGCGGCGCCGATCCGCGTTATCTGTCGCGCCGCATCGTGCGCATGGCCTGGGAAGATATCGGCCTGGCCGACCCGCGCGCGCTGACCATGGTCAACGACGCGGCCGAAACCTATGAACGGCTCGGCTCGCCAGAGGGCGAGCTGGCACTGGGCCAGGCCGTGATCTACCTGGCGATCGCCGCGAAAAGCAATGCCGGCTACAACGCCTTCAATACGGCGATGGCGTTCGTGAAAAAGGACAAGTCCAAGGAAGTGCCGGTGCACCTGCGCAATGCGCCGACCAAGCTGATGAAGGAGCTGGGCTACGGCCATGCTTATCGTTACGCGCATGACGAGCCCGACGCCTATGCGGCCGGTGAAACGTATTTCCCGGACGGCATGGCCGAACCGGGCTGGTACAAACCCGTGCCGCGTGGGCTGGAAAGCAAGATTGCCGACAAGCTGGCCTGGCTGCGCGAGCTGGACCGGAAAGTCGGCAAGGGCTGACGCCTACAGCCCCAGCAGGGTAAAACCATCATCCTGCGGCGCATATCCCACCAGCTTGCGCGTCGCATCTATCGACAACCGCTTGTAACGGTTGTCCGACACGCCATGCACCACGTGATAACCGGGCAGTACATCGGCCGTAATGCAGCAGGCCAGCAGCTGCACCACGTCGTGCTCGCTGACAAAGGCGGCGATATCGCGTGCGCTGTGCTGTTGCCCTGGTGTAAATGTCGCCAGATTGGCGATGCGCACGGCGATCGCCGTCATGCCGTGCTGATGCGCGAATGCCGACGCCACCCCTTCGCCGAACGCCTTGCTGGCGCCGTACATATTGGCGGGCCGCGCCGGCATGTGTTCGTACACCTGCATGTCGAGCGGATAGCCTTCCACCGCTTGCGCGCTGCTGGCGAATATCACGCGCTTGACACCCTGCGCCTGCGCCGCGCGAAAGATATTGTGCGTGCCGATGATATTTGGCTGCAGCAACTGGGTATCGAAATCGGCGCCCGCATGCGGCACACCGGCCAGGTGCAGTACCACGTCAATATTGGCGCAGGCGGCCAGGCAGGCCTGGTAGTCGCTGACATCGAGCCGGAGCACAGGGCAGGGCGCTTGCGCCAGGCTGCTTGTGTGCAGGTCGGCCAGGCGCAGGGAGAATTCCCCGTGCCGGCTGTTCCAGAAAACGGTGCCGATCACGCCGGCCGCGCCCGTGACGAGCACGCGTGGTAAAGATAAAGTCATGTCGTCCTTGTGCTCAATAATGTCGGGATATGTAACGCCCACCAGGCACGTTGTGGCGCAGCCGCATGAAAACGGATGCGCCCGCTGCCCACCGCTTCGGCCAGCACCAGGCCGTCGTTCGGTATGGTGTAGCGCTGGCCCGGCTGCAGCACGGTGTCGTCGAATTGATCGTAGGCGGTGATCCAGGCGCGGCCTTCCAGGCATTCGATCACGCCGGCGCTGGCGTGCTCCAGCCGCAAGGGTCGGTTGCTGTGCAAAACGTGCTCGGTGGCCATGGCGTGCTCCTGGTGTGCGGACAGGAACAGCTTAAGCGGCCAGCATGAGCCGGAACAGATGCACTCAATCGAAATTGTCATGCATACAGTGCGCTCGCGGCTACACTGTGCTTGTCAAAAAATGCGGCAACTGTATCTGTGCCAGCCTGGCCGGCCCACCGCATACTGGCGCAGGGAATGAGGAAAGCAAGGACACCATGCACACCAATCTGTACGAACACCTGGCCAACGAACTGGGGGCGCTGATCGACACGCGCGTGTTCGCGCCCGGCGAGCGGCTGCCGTCGATCCGCCATCTGGCGCAGCAAAAGCGGCTGTCCATCAGTACCGTGATGCAGGCCCTGCGCCTGATGGAAGACCGCGGCCAGGTCGATGCGCGGCCGCAGTCCGGCTATTTCGTGCGCCACCGCGCGCCGCGCCGGCCGTGCAGCGCGCAGGCCCAGCACCTGAAGGAGCCTGCGTTTGTCGGCATCAACAACCTGCTGATGCGGGTGCTGAAGGACAATGAAACGGCCAATATCGTGCAGCTGGGCACGGCCTGGCCGCCCGATGAAATCCTGCCCATCAAGCGCATGCAGCGTACCATCAGCGCGGTGGCGCGGCGTGAGCCGGCCTTGCTCAGCAAGGTCAGCTGCTACGACATCAGCGAAGGCAATTTCTTGCGCCAGGTAACGCGCCGCGCGCTGGACTGGGGCAAGCTGGACCCGGGTGAGATCGTCGTCACCAATTCCTGCACCGAGGCGATCAGCCTGTGCCTGCGCGCCGTGGCGAAACCGGGCGACACCATCGCCATCGAGTCGGCCACTTATTTCGTGCTGCTGCAGATGATCGAAAGCCTGGGCATGAAGGCGCTGGAAATTCCCACCGATCCGAAGACGGGGCCGTCGCTCGATGCGCTGGAACTGGCCCTGCGCGCGGGCCTGGTGCAAGCGTGTCTGTTCGTGCCGAACGCCAACAATCCACTGGGTTGCGTGATGCCGGATGCGAACAAGCGGCGCCTGGCGGGCCTGCTGTCGCAATTTAATATTCCGCTGGTGGAAGACGATGTCTATGGCGACCTGTGCTTTGCCCAGCAGCGGCCCTGGCCCGTGAAAGCCTGGGACAGCAGCGGCAACGTATTGCTGTGCTCGTCGTTTTCCAAGGCCATCACGCCCGCCTCGCGCGTCGGCTATGTGCTGGCCGGACGCTTTGCGCAGGAGGTGGCCTTGCTGAAAACCGTGTCCAGCGGCGCCACCAGCCATTTCTTCCAGGCCGTGCTGGCCGACTTTTTGGAAGGCAGCAGCTACGACCAGCAATTGCGCAAGATGCGGCGCACCCTGGTACAGCGCATCGCGCGCATGTCCGATGCGGTGGCGGCCAGTTTTCCGTCCGATTGCCGGCTGTCCGAGCCGCAGGGCGGCTTCGTGCTGTGGGTCGAGATGCCGGCCCGGATCGATGCGCTGGCGCTGCATGGCACCGCCATCGCACAGGGCGTGGCGTATATGCCGGGCCAGCTGTTTTCGGCCTCGGGCAAGTTCGGCAATTATCTGCGCCTCAATTGCGGCAATGCCTGGACGCCGCGCATCGAGCAGGCGATTGCCCGGCTGGGCGGCCTGGTCAAGGACGCGCTGTAGCGTCCATTTTCGCTTCAGTTCCTGTTTTTTACCGTTCGCGCCGCGTTTTTCGCCGCTGGTCGCAATCCGGTGGTGTTGCAGGTGTTTGCTGGCTAAAGTACCACCATACCAGCAGCACTTAACGACACACAACACCACCAGGAGCCACATCATGAACGCACTGAAAAACATGGAAATCGCCTTTGTCGCCGCCGCCGTCCTGGCCATCGGTTCCAGCTTTGCCACCGCCGACAGCCGCGCCGTTACCGTCAGCGCCGACTCGGTCCTGGTCGCCCAGGCAGTGGACACCTCGATCCCGGTCGTGACCGTCAGCGCGCGCCGCCTGAGCGCCGCCGAAAAAGCCGCTTTCATCTGATGCTGGCGCCGCCAGGCCGGCCAGCGCAAAACTCATAATGAAGTGAACGGGTCTTGGTACAATGAGTGCTTTCGATACATCGGCACCGCCACGCACCCCATGATAGATATCCAATTACTCCGTAAAGACATCGCCACCGTTGCCGCCCGCCTGGCGACGCGCAAGTTCCAGCTCGACGTGGCAGGTTTCACCGCCCTCGAAGCCGAACGCAAGGCGATACAGACGCGCACCGAAGAATTGCAGGGCAAGCGCAATGCGCTGTCCAAGCAGATCGGCATGTTGAAAGGCAAGGGCGAAGACACCTCGGCCGTGATGGCGCAAGTGGCTGGCCTGGGCGACGAACTGAAAGCCGATGAAACGGCGCTGGCGCTGGTGCAAGCCAGGCTGAGCGACTTCATTATGGCCGTGCCCAACCTGCCGCACGAATCGGCGCCGGTCGGCGAAGATGAGGCGGGCAACGTGGAAGTGCGCAAGGTCGGCACGCCGCGCAGTTTCGATTTCGAAGTCAAGGACCATGTCGACGTCGGCGCCGCGCTGGGCCTCGACTTTGAAGTGGCGACCAAGCTGACCGGCTCGCGCTTCTCGGTCATGAAAGGCGGCATCGCCCGTTTGCACCGCGCGCTGGCGCAGTTCATGCTCAACACGCACGTCGACGAGCATGGCTACACGGAATGCTACACCCCCTACATGGTCAACGCCGATTCCCTGCGCGGCACGGGCCAGCTGCCGAAATTCGAAGCGGACCTGTTCTCGGTGAAAAAAGGCGGCGTGGAAGGCGAGGGCGAGACCTTCTACCTGATCCCGACCTCGGAAGTCACGCTGACCAATATCGCGCGCGACGAAATCCTGCCGCTGGACCAGCTGCCATTGAAAATGACGGCGCACACGCCATGCTTCCGCTCGGAAGCGGGCAGCTACGGCCGCGACACGCGCGGCATGATCCGCCAGCACCAGTTCGACAAGGTCGAGATGGTGCAGGTGGTCCATCCCGATACCTCGTATGCGGTGCTTGACGAAATGGTCGGCCATGCCGAAACCATCCTGCAGCGCCTGGGCTTGCCATACCGCGTGATGTCGCTGTGCACCGGCGACATGGGTTTTACCGCCGCCAAGACGTTTGACCTGGAAGTGTGGCTGCCGGCGCAGAACACCTACCGCGAAATCTCGTCCCTGTCGAACACGGAAGCCTTCCAGGCCCGCCGCATGCAGGCGCGTTTCCGTAACGCCGCCGGCAAGCCGGAACTGGCCCACACCCTGAACGGCTCCGGCCTGGCGGTCGGCCGCACTTTGGTGGCGGTGCTGGAAAATTACCAGCAAGCCGACGGCAGCGTCGAGATCCCGCCAGTGCTGCGCCCGTACATGGGCGGCCTGACGCATCTGAAGGCATAAAAAAGTCCTTTTCTTTTTCCTGCGGGCTGCTATAATCTTGCCTTCTCGCAGCAATGCGAGAGAGACCGCAAGCAATGCGCAGTACCTGGAGAGGTGGCAGAGTGGTCGAATGTACTTGACTCGAAATCAAGCGTACGTTAAATCGTACCGTGGGTTCGAATCCCACCCTCTCCGCCAGAACAAATAAAAGAAGCTCCCGTAAGGGAGCTTTTTTTATTTGTGCCGGCGGAGAGGAGCCTGCCCCCTGCGGGGCAGGCGCGTGGGATTCGAAGACGAGCGCGTACTTCGCGCGAGGCTCCCCGAATCGTCCATTCAGGTTTTCAAGAAAAAGGAGCTCCCGCAAGGGAGCTTTTTTTATTTGTGGCGGCGGAGAGGAGCCTGCCCCCTGCGGGGCAGGCGCGTGGGATTCGAAGACGAGCGCGTACTTGCGCGAGGCTCCCCGAATCGTCCATTCAGGTTTTCAAGAAAAAGAAGCTCCCGCAAGGGAGCTTTTTTTATTTGTGGCGGCGGAGAGGAGCCTGCCCCCTGCGGGGCAGGCGCGTGTGATTCGAAGACGAGCGCGTACTTCGCGCGAGGCTCCCCGAATCGTCCATTCAGGTTTGCAAGAATGAAAACTGTGAAAAACCTCTCCCCAAACTCTTGCCCCCCATGCTAGAATAGCGCCTCGCTCAAACGGCCCCGGCAGTTTGAGCAGACCGCAACAGCAAAGCAGGACCTGGAGAGGTGGCAGAGTGGTCGAATGTACTTGACTCGAAATCAAGCGTACGTTAAATCGTACCGTGGGTTCGAATCCCACCCTCTCCGCCAGAACAAATAAAAGAAGCTCCCGCAAGGGAGCTTTTTTTATTTGTGGCGGTGGAGAGGAGCACGCCCCCAATGGGGCGTGCGCGTGGGATTCGAAGGGCTGGGCGTATTCGCCCAGCCCTCTCCGAATCGCCCATTGAAGGTTTCAAAACCCGCCCAAAGCGCGCAGCGCAAGGCGGTTTAATTCAGCATGTCGGATTACGCGCTGTGCGCCAATCCGACCTACGCACTATGGTAATCTACCATCAGTTTCCCCTTCCCATCCCTGACCCATACCACAAGCACAAGCAATGAGCCAATTCTGGAGTTCCATCGTCACCCAGCTGACCCCTTACGTCCCCGGCGAGCAGCCTAAACTGCCCGGTCTGATCAAACTGAACACCAATGAAAACCCGTACGGCCCGTCGCCACAGGTCATCGCCGCCTTGAAGGAAACCGCCGGCGATGCGCTGCGCCTGTACCCCGATCCCACCGCCAGCGAGCTGAAGCAAACGCTGGCCGATTATCACGGCGTGAGCAGCGCCGAAGTGTTTGTCGGCAATGGCTCCGACGAAGTGCTGGCGCTGGCCTTCATGGCACTGCTCAAGCACGACGCGCCGCTGCTGTTCCCGGACATCAGCTACAGTTTTTATCCCGTGTATTGCAAGCTGTACGGCATCGACTACCGCACCGTGCCGCTCGACGATGCGATGCGCATCCGCCCGGACGATTACACGGGCCCGTGCGGCGCCATCATCTTCCCGAATCCGAATGCGCCGACCGGCGTCGACCTGCCGCTGGCCGGCGTGGAGGCGATGCTGCGCGCGCATCCCGATGCGGTGGTGGTGGTCGATGAGGCGTATGTCGATTTCGGCGGCGAGAGCGCCATCGCTCTGGTGAAGCAGTATCCGAATCTGCTGGTGGTACAAACGCTGTCGAAATCGCGTTCGCTGGCCGGCCTGCGCGTCGGTTTTGCCATCGGCCACCCTGACCTGATCGAAGCGCTGGAACGGGTCAAGAACAGCTTCAATTCCTATCCGCTCGATCGCCTGGCGCTGGCCGGCGCCGTTGCCTCGTTCCGCGACGAAGCGTATTTCCAGCAGACGCGGCAGGCGGTGATCGCCAGCCGCACGCAGCTGACGGCGCAGCTGACGCAGCTCGGTTTCGAGGTGCTGCCATCGGTGGCCAACTTCGTGTTTGCGCGCCATCCGCAGCATGACGCGGCGCAGCTGGCGGCCGGCCTGCGCGCGCGCTCGGTGATTGTGCGCCATTTCAATGCGCCGCGCATCAGCCAGTATTTGCGCATCAGCATCGGCAATCCGCAGGAGTGCGCGGCGCTGGTGGAAGGCTTGCGGTCGCTGGTATGACGGCTTCAGCAAGCCGAAGCTGTGCCACAATCGGCGGATTCTTTCATCCATAACAATCGATAACAAGGGGACGGACAAATGGCAAAAGTGGCATTCATCGGACTGGGCGTGATGGGTTTTCCCATGGCGGGCCATCTGGCGGCGGGCGGGCATGAGGTGACAGTGTACAACCGCAATCCGGCACGCGCGCAAGCCTGGCTGGAACAGCACCGGGGCAGCAGCGCCGCCACGCCGGCCGCGGCGGCGGCGGGCGCCGAGTTCGTCTTCACCTGCATCGGCAACGACAACGATCTGTACCAGGTGATCCTGGAAGAGGGCGGCTTGCTGTCCGGCATGGCACCGGGCAGCATCCTGGTCGACCATACGACGGCGTCCGCCGAAGCGGCGCGCACCATCCATGCGGCGGCGAAAGAGCAGGGCGTGTTCTTCCTCGACGCGCCCGTCTCCGGCGGCCAGGCGGGCGCCGAAAACGGCAAGCTGACGGTGATGGCCGGTGGCGATGCGGAAGCGTATGCGCGGGCCGAAGCCGTGATCGCGCTGTTCGCGCGCGCCGTGACCTACATGGGGCCATCGGGCTCGGGCCAGCTGACCAAGATGGTGAACCAGATCTGCATCGCCGGCCTGGTGCAGGCGCTCAGCGAAGGCATCGCCTTTGCCGAGAATGCGGGCTTGGACGCGGCGCTGGTGGTGGACGTGATTTCCAAGGGCGCGGCGCAATCGTGGCAGATGGAAAACCGCGGCAAGACCATGATCGAGCGCAAGTTCGACTTCGGCTTTGCCGTCGACCTGATGCGCAAGGACCTGGGCATCTGCCTGGCCGAAGCGCAGCGCAACGGCAGCGAGCTGCCTGTCACCACGCTGACCGACCAGTTCTATGGCGAAGTGCAGCAGGCCGGCGGCAACCGTTACGACACCTCCAGCCTGATCACGCGCCTGGGCAAGAAGTAGGGACACGCTTTCCCTCAGCTGCTTGCAATCCTAAAGCTTGCAATACAGCGGCACTGCCGTTATATTGCAGCTTCTTTCCCAAACATCTTCCTCATTGGAGCCAAAAGTGCCTCGTCAATTCGCCATCACCTGCTAACGCTGACGAACTGCCCTGTGCGGTATCGGCCGGCGCGTTGACGCTCCCGATTGCCGCGACACTTTGTGCGCTGAAAATAGTCCACGCCCGACCCTGTCGTCAGCACCCCTGACCCTGCAAAGGACACGCCCCGGTGAACGCGGCGTGTGACGCCATGTACCTGCAATCTTTACCGTTATTCAAATACCCGCGCACGCCGCACCTGGAAGGCTCGCGCCTGCAGCCCGGCGACGATGCTTCCGATCAAATGCCTCTCAAGCGGCTGGCCAATCGTTACGTCGTTATCGAAGAAAAAATCGATGGCGCCAACGCCGCCGTTTCGTTCAGCGAGGCCGGCGAATTGCTGCTGCAGTCGCGCGGCCACTACCTGATGGGCGGCGGCAGCGAGCGCCAGTTCAACTTGTTGAAACCGTGGGCGCATGCCCATGAACACGCCTTGCTGGCGCTGCTGGAAGACCGGTACGTGCTGTTCGGTGAATGGGCCTACAGCAAGCATTCCGTGTTCTACGACTGCCTGCCGCATTACTTCAACGAGTTCGACATGTATTGCCGCCGCACCCGGACATTCCTGTCGACGGCGCGCCGGCATGCGCTGCTGGCGGGGTCGCCCGTGCTGTCCGTGCCGGTGCTGTATGCGGGCGCCATGCCGGCCACGCCGCAGCAGCTGTGGCAGTTGCTGCGCCATTCGCTGGCCAAGTCGCAGCTGTGGCGCGATGCTTTCGAGACCGTGGTGGCGCGCGAACGGCTGCCACTGGACCTGTGCTGGCGGCAGACCGACAAATCCGACCTGGCCGAAGGCCTGTACCTGAAAGTCGAGGACGACGAACAGGTGCTGGCGCGCTACAAGCTGGTGCGCCCCGATTTTACGCAAACCATTCTCGACAGCGGTTCGCACCACGCGACGCGGCCCTTAATGCCGAACCGGCTGGCGCCCGGCGTCGACCTGTATGCACCGCAAGCGCTGCTTACCTGGGAAAGCCTGGGACTGCGCACCTGCCGCTCGCTCGACGAGCTGGCCGCGCTGACAAGGAGTACCCGATGAACTGGGACACACTGCGCCAGTTGGCGCCGCTGCCAGGACGGCAGCCCGATTTCGCCGCCTGTCTGGCCGCCTTTCCGCAACTGGAACTGGCCAAGACCACGCCGCAACATCCGGTGTATCACGCCGAAGGCGACGTCTGGACGCATACCATGATGGTCATCGAGGCGCTGCTGGCCATGCCTGCCTATGCGCAAGCCGCGCGCGCGCAGCAGGAAATCGTCTTCCTGGCCGCGCTGCTGCACGACGTGGCCAAGTGCAGCACCACCGTGATCGATCCTGTCTCGGGCGCCATCGGCCAGCCCGGCCACTCGCGCAAGGGGGCGCTCGACGCCCGCATCGCGCTATGGGATTACGCGGTGCCGTTTGCCGCGCGCGAAGCCATCTGCCGCCTGGTCCAGGTGCACCAGGTGCCGTTTTTTGCGCTGGAGACCTCGCGTCGTGGCGTGACGCCGGAATTTACGGTGCGCGAACTGTCGTGGCAGGTCGATATCGGCCTGCTCGCCATGCTGGCCGAGGCCGATATCCGCGGCCGCATCTGTCCCGATCCGCAGCGCGTGCTGGACGCGATCGAACTGTTTCGCGAACTGGCGCGCGAGGAGGGCTGTTACGACCGGCCGCGCGCCTTTGTCGACGATCATACGCGCGTCAGGTATTTTCGCGGCGCCGAGGCGCATCCCGACTATCCCTTGTTCCAGCAGCCGGGCTCGCGGGTGATCGTCATGTCGGGCCTGCCGGCGTCGGGCAAGAATACCTGGGTGGCGAAACACCATCCGCAACTGCCGGTGGTGTCGTTCGACGATGCGCGCCAGGCGCTGGGCCTGCGCCATGGCAAGAATGAAGGGCAGGTGGGCGATTATGCGGAAGAGCGCGCGCGCGAACTGCTGCGCAAGGGCCTGCCCTTTGTGTGGAACGCGACCCATTTGTCGGCGCTGATGCGCGAAAAAACGCTCAATCTGCTCTACAAATACCACGCTCAGGTAGAGATTGTTTACCTGGAGCAATCGCGCAAGGAACTGCTGCGCCGCAATGGCCAGCGCGATACCTCCCTGAGTAACAAGAAGCTGCAGGCAATGTTGTGGAACTGGGAAATTCCTCTGCCGCAGGAGGCACACCTGGTCCACCATGAGGTGGCTTGATGCCATGTCGAGCGCGTTGGCGTTGTAAGCGGACAACATTTTCAGGATTTTCTGGAACCATTCAGCGACATCTTTCTTGCCCGGCGAAGCCAGACCGTAATGGCAATTGACTTTCTGCGTGCGCCGATAACAGTCTTGGAAGTCATGGCCGGTTTGCTAACTTTCTTGCTGCAAGGCGATGTAATTGTATCTTTTCCTCCCAGTTTTCCCCGTAAATTGTTAAATGATGATCGGATTAATATGTCGAAGATGCAGGAAATCAGAATGAATACGTAATGAAAAATATAAAACAATGTTTTATTGTTTCTTTATGGAAATTCCAAGAGCAGCTTTTCTGATGCTGGGACCGGCAGATGGCCACTGTGTGGCCCTGCGTAAGGGATGGCGGTGATTATGTGAGATTAATTCTCTATGGAAAATGTGTATGCTAACTGCACCAGTTCCTACGCGCCTGAAAGTAATTCATGTATAAAAATCTTGGCTTGAAGTAAATAAAGATAGTCAAGTTTTAAATGAGCAATGTTAAGGTATAGAAACTATTAAATTATTATATGGCAACTTCATTGCCGTGCCGCTTATTGTGCTTATGTGATCGAGAGGATACTTTTGCGCTCCAAACTCCTACCCCTGACCTTGCTGCTGTTGATCCAGGGCGCTTACGCCCAGCAACCGACCGCCGGCAGCCAGCTGCAGCAGATTCCCGTCGCGCCGCAGTTGCCGAAAGCGGCGCCCGCGATTCGCGTGCAGCGCGGCGATGTGCCGGCCGCCGCCGTCGGCGACAGCACCCGCATCAAGGTCGAGCGCCTGCAAGTGGCCGCGCCGCCGGTGTTTGCCGAAAGCGAGCTGGTCGCCGCCAGCGGCTTCGTGCCGGGCAGCGAGCTGACCCTGACGGAACTGCGCGGCTTGGCCAGCAAGATTGCCAGTCATTACCAGACGCGTGGCTATTTCCTGGCCCAGGCGTATCTGCCGGCGCAGGACATCAAGGATGGCGTGGTGCAGATCACCGTGATGCCGGGCCAGTACGGCCAAGTGCAGCTGCGTAACAAGAGCAATCTGTCCGACGGCCTGGCCGGCAATATCCTGGCGGGCCTCGATGGCGAAGTGGTCGCCACCGCGCCGCTGGAACGCCGTTTGCTGCTGCTGTCGGACCTGCCGGGCGTGCAGGTCAGCTCGACCCTGGCGCCGGGCGCCTCCTTGGGCGCTTCCGACCTGATCGTCGACGTGCAGCCCGGCGCGCGCTTCAACGGCAGCGTCGATGTCGACAACCAGGGCAACCGCTACACGGGGCGCAACCGCATCGGCGCCACCGTCAATATCAATGAGCTGGCCGGCATCGGCGACGTCGCCACCGTGCGCGCGTTCACCTCGACCGACGGCCTGAACTATGTGCGCGCCGCCTACCAGGGCCAGGCCGGCCTGCTGCGCCTGGGCACCGCCTACACCCATATGGACTACAAACTGGGCAAGGAATTTGCCGTGCTGGAAGCGAAGGGCACGGCAAAAATTGCCAGCGTGTATGGCAGCTACCCCTTGATCCGCGCGCGCGCCGGTAGCCTGTACGCGCAAGTGAACTACGACAGCAAGGATTTGCAGGACAAGACCGAATCGACCGGCAGCGTGAATGACAAGAAAGCCAAGATCTGGCTGTTCAATCTGAATGGCGACAGCAAGGATGCTTTCGGTGGCGGCGGCATCAGCAATTATTCGCTGACCTATACCACCGGCAAAATCGACATCGAAACGCCGGTGGCGCGCCTGATCGACATGCTGACGGTGGACACCCACGGCAGCTTCCACAAGCTGGGCCTGACGGCCTCGCGCCTGCAAAGCCTGGGTGGCGAGACCAGCTTCTTCGGCATCGTCAACGCGCAAACGGCGTCGAAAAACCTCGACGCCTCGGAAAAAATGGGCCTGGGCGGCGTCGGTGGCGTGCGCGCCTATCCGGGCGGCGAGGCATATGGCGACCAGGGTTATGTGCTGAACCTGGAACTGCGGCAAAACCTGCCGGCCTTCACCGCCGTGGCCGGCCAGCTGCAACTGATCGGCTTTGCCGATACGGGCACGGTCAAGCTCAACCGCCATGCCTGGAGCGCGGGCGAAAACCGCCGCACCTTGAGCGGCGCCGGCGTCGGCGTCTCCTGGACCGGCGCCAATGCGCTGATCGTCAAGGCGTATTACGCGCACAAGCTGGGCAATGCCAAGGCGACCTCCGCACCGGATTCCGCCGGCCGCTTCTGGTTGCAAGCAGTCAAGTATTTCTGATCTAACATCGACACGTTCACACTTCAGGACCCGCCATGAATCGCATCTACCGCTCCATCTGGAACCAGGCCACTGGCGCCTACGCAGCTGTTTCCGAAAACGTCAAATCGGCCGGGAAGCGCTCGATGCCCGGCAGTGCCGGCGGCGGCGCGCATTTGGCCTTGACCAGCATGGCGGCGGCGCTGATGCTGGGCTACGGCAGTCTGGCGCTGGCGGGGCCGACGGGTGGCACGGTGGTGGCGGGCCAGGCGAACATTACCGGCGCGCCGGGCTCGACGGTGATCAAGCAGGGCAGCCAGAATGCGGTGATCAACTGGGCCAACTTCAATATCAACCAGGGCGAGTCGGTACAGTTCGTGCAGCCGAACAGCCATGCGGTGGCCTTGAACCGGGTGCTGGGCAATGATGGCACCACGATTCTGGGCAACCTGTCGGCCAACGGCAAGGTGTTTATCGTCAACCCGAACGGCATCCTGTTTGGCCAGGGCGCGTCCGTGAATACGGCCGGCCTGGTGGCCTCCACGCTCGATATCAATAACGCCGACTTCATGGCGGGCAATTACAAATTTTCCGGCAATGGTGCTGGCCGTGTGCTGAACCAGGGGTCGATCAGCGCGCCGGGCGGCTATGTGGCCTTGCTGGGCGCGAATGTGTCGAACGAGGGCACGATCAATGCCCGCTTGGGTTCGGTGGCGCTGGCGGCGGGCCGCGCCATCACGCTGGACGTGGCCGGCGATGGTTTGCTGAACGTGGCGGTGGACCAGGGGGCGGTGGGCGCGCTGGTGCAAAATGGCGGCCTGATCCAGGCCGATGGCGGCAGCGTGCTGCTCACGGCCCAGGCCGCCGGCGATCTCTTGAGAACCGTGGTCAACAACACCGGCGTGATCGAGGCGCACACCATCGACACGCGCGGCGGCAGCATCAAATTGCTGGGCGATATGCAGACCGGCACCGTCAACGCGGCCGGCACGCTGGACGCCAGCGCGCCGGACGGCGGCAATGGCGGCTTTATCGAAACCTCGGCCGCCAAGGTCAAGATGGCCGATGCGCTGAAGATCAGCACCTCGGCGGTGGCAGGCAAGGGCCTGACCGGCACCTGGCTGATCGATCCGACCGACTTCACGATTGCCGCTTCCGGCGGCGACCAGACCGGCGCGTTCTACACGAATGCGCTGAAGACCACCGACGTGCATATCGAGACGGTCGCCAGTGACACAGGCCTGGGCAATATCAATGTCAACGACACGATTTTGTGGTCGGCCAACCAGCTCAAGCTGACGGCGCACAATAATATCAATATCAATGCGCCGCTGCGCGGTTCGGGCACGGCCACCCTGGCGCTGCGCTATGGCCAGAGCGCGCCGGCTGCCGGCAACCTGGCGACCTATAACGTGAAGGCCGAGATCGACCTGCCGTCCGGCAAGAACTTCAGCACCTTGCTGGGCATCGATGGCGCGACGACGGTGTATACGGTGGTCAACAGCCTGGGCGCCGCCGGCAGCATGACCGGCACCGATCTGCAAGGCTTGCGTAACGTACTCGGCGAAAATATCGTGCTGGGCGCGAATATCGATGCCAGCATCACGGCGAACACGGGAATCTGGGGCGCCAACGGCTTTGCGCCGATCGGCTCCGCCGCCACGCCATTCACCGGCCAGTTCGACGGCCTGGGCCATACCATCCATGGTCTGAGCATTACCAATACCACGGCGGGCGGCCTTGCCGCGCTGTTCGGCGCGACCAGCTCCACGGCCAGCGTGCGCAACGTCGGCTTGGCGAACGTTGCCATTACCGGCAATATCGCCAGCGGCGCATATGGCCAGACGGCGGCCCTGGTGGGTATCAATAGCGGCATCATCAGCAACGCGTTTGTCGGCAGCGGCACGGTATCGGGCATAGAAAGGACACATACCGGTGGCCTGGTGGCACTCAATCAAGGCACCATTACCGACAGCTACAATAATGCCGCAGTGTCCCTGACCGGAACCAGTAATACTGGTGGCTGGCTGGGTGGCCTGGTGGGCGAGGCCGAAGCCACCAGCAATATCACCAACAGTTATAACAGCGGCAGCGTAACCGGCCTGATCGCAACAGGCGGGCTGGTCGGCAACAACAAGGGCAGTATCAGCAACAGTTTCAATTCAGGCGTGATAACAGGCAGAAACGATGTCGGTGGACTGGTTGTCCACAATCGGGCCGGCGGCGTCATTACCAACAGCTACAATACCGGCGCCGTCTCCGGCGGCGCCTTTGTGGGGGGGCTGGTGTCGCAGACGTATACCAACGGTAGCGGGTTCGCCGCTTCCGTGACCAGCAACAGTTATTCCACCGGTACCGTTACCGCCCAGGGCCTGGGTGTCGCCTCTTCGGCCAACACCGCCACCGGTGGCCTGATCGGCGCCAACAAGGGCGTGCTCTCCGACAGTTACGCGACCGGCGCAGTGATAGGCGCCAGCGGCTCGACGGTGGGCACCAATAGCGGGGTGGGCGGGGTGGTCGGCTTGCTCGGCGTAGCGGGCAATGTCGCCAGGGTGTATTCGTCCGGCACAGTGAGCCTGAAATCTGGCGCCACCGGCACGATGGGCGGCGTGGTCGGCTTGATCAGCGCGACTACGGGTACGCTCGCCAACGGCTTTTACAATACGACCGTGAATCCGGCCATCGCGGAGGTCGGCACCAATACCATCGGCGGGACAGTCTCGGTGACCAGGGGACTGACGTCGTCAGAAATGCAGACCGGATCGAATTTCGAGGGCTTCAATTTCACGACCAAGGCTGGCGCAACCGGCAACAACTGGGTGATGGTCAATACCGACGGCACGCTCAACGGCGCGGGCAACAAGACCGGCGCCACCGGGCCGATGCTGTCGGCCGAGTACAGCACCAATATCTACTCCTCGCACCAGTTGCAGCTGATGGCGATGAACCTGGCCGGCAACTACACGCTAAAGCAGGATATCAACGCCGCCAGCACCGGCACCACCGGCGATGTGTGGAACGGCGCCACCTTTGTACCGGTCGGCGCCAGCACCAGCACCCCGTTTACCGGCACCTTCGACGGCACCGGCCATGTCATTTCCGGCCTGGTCATCAACCGTCCCGGCACGAATTCCGCCGGCCTGTTCGGCGCCACGTCCAGCACCGCGATCGTGCGCAATGTCGGCCTGGAAGGCGGCAGCATTACCGGCATGGATGCCACCGGCGCCCTGGTCGGCAGCAATCTGGGTCGCGTCAGCGGCAGCTACAGCACCGCCAGCGTGACGGGCGGCACCCAGGTCGGCGGCCTGGTCGGCTCGAACCTCACGGGAGGTACCGTCACCAACAGCTACGCCAGCGGCGCCGTCACCGGCACCGGCACTCTCGGCGGCCTGGTCGGCACGAACAACGGCACGCTGACCAACAACTATGCCAGCGGCACTGTCACCGGCGGCATTACCCTGGGTGGTGTGACGGGCTCCAACAACGGCACCGCCAGCGGCAATTTCTGGGATACCACCACCAGCAACCTGGCGACCAACGCCAATGCCAGCGGCATCGGCACCGGCTTGAGCACCGCGCAAATGAAATTGCTGTCCGTCTACACCGGCGCGGGCTGGGATCTGACCAGCACGTGGATCGTCTACGACACCAATACCTATCCCTTGCTGCGCGCCTTCATGACGCCGCTGCAGGTGACGTTTGCCGCGAACGCCAGCAAAACCTATAACGCCACCACCACCGGCTGGACGGCGCCGGGCGTGACCAGTTCAAACTCGGTGGTCTATGCGGCGCTGCAAGGCACCCTGAACTATGGCGCCGCGGGCACCGCCGTCAACGCCGGCACCTACGCCATTACGGCCGGCGGCCTGTATTCGGGCCAGCGCGGCTATGCCATCAACAGCAGCGCGGCGACGCTGACCATTAACAAGCGGGCCGCGACGCTGACCGGCGCGGTGGTCCAGGATCGCGCGTATGACGGCACCACCACGGCCACTATCCAGGGCGGTACCCTGAGCGGCATCCTGACGGTGGACAAAGGCAAGGTCACGGCCACCGGCGGCAACTTTGACACCAGTAACGCTGGCACCGGCAAGACCGTGACGCTGGTCGGTAGCGGCACCGCCGGCGGCAATTACACGATCACGGGCAGCGGAGCAGGCCTGACCGGCACGATCACGCCGAAAGCGCTTTCCCTGTCCGGCTTGGCCGTCACCAGCCGGGCCTACGATGGCAGCTTGCTGGCCAGCCTGACGGGCGGCACGCTGAGCGGCCTGGTCGGCAGCGAAACGCTGACGCTCGGCGCGTCCAGCGGTACCTACGACAACGCGAATGCCGGCACCGGCAAGGCGGTGACCGTCACGCTTGGCGCGCTGGGCAACGACACCGGCCTGGCCAGCAATTACACGCTCGCCGCACCGACCGGCATCACGGGCACGGTCACGCCCAAGGTCCTGACCGTGGGCGGCGTGACGGCGGGTGATAAAGTCTATGACGGCCTCACAAGCGCCATCCTCGGCGGCGGCACCCTCAGTGGCCTGGTCGACAAGGAAACGCTGACCGCGGTCAACAGCGGTGTATTTTCCGACAAGAACGTCGCCAATGGCAAGGTCGTCACGGTCACCACGACCCTGAGCAACGGCAACTTCGGCGGCCTGGCCTCGAACTATACGGTCGCCAGTTTTGGCGTGACGGCCAGCATCACCCCCAAAGTCCTGACGGTGACCGGCGCGACGGCTGGCAACAAGGTCTATGACGGCACTACGGCGGCCACCATCAGCGGCGGCGCCCTGAGCGGCATGGTCGGTACGGAAACGGTCAGCCTGGGCGCGCTGGCGGGCAGCTTCGGCAACAAGAATGCCGGCACCGGCAAGGCCGTGACGGTCACCGGCGGCACCTTGAGCAACGGCAGCAACGGCGGCCTGGCCAGCAACTATACGGTCGGCAGCATCACGGGCCTGTCGGCCGATATCACGCAAAAAGCGCTGACGGTCACCGGCGTCACCGTTGGCAGCAAAACCTATGACGGCAACACAAGCGCGACGGTGTCGGGCGGCACGTTGAACGGCCTGGTCGGCGGCGAAACGCTGGGCCTGTCCGGCCAGACGGGCGTGTTTGTCGATCAGAATGCGGGCAATGGCAAGGCCGTGACGGTCAGCGGCGCCACGCTGTCCGATGGCAGCGGCCTGGCCAGCAACTATACGGTCAGCAATGCCACCGGCGTGACCGGCAATATCACGCAAAAAGCGCTGACGGTGGGCGGCGTGACGGCGGCCGACAAGGTCTACGATGGCGGCACGGCGGCCACCGTCAACGGCGGCACCCTGTCCGGCCTGGTCGGCTCGGAAACGCTGGGTCTGTCCAGCCTCTCCGGCGTATTCGGCGACAAGAATGTGGGTAGCGGCAAGACCGTGACGGTCACCGGCGGCGCGCTGTCCGACGGCACTGGCCTGGCCAGCAACTACACGGTCGGCGCGGTGACGGGCCTGCTCGCCAGCATCACGCCCAAGGCGCTGACGCTGAGCGGCGTCTTGGCCAGCGCCAAGGTGTATGACGGCAATACCAAGGCCAGCCTGACGGGCGGCACGTTGAACGGCCTGGTGGGCGGCGAAAGCCTGAGCGTGTCCGGCCTGACCGGTGTATTTGCCGACAAGAACGCCGGCACCGGCAAGGCCGTGACGGTCACCGGCACCACGCTGGTCGATGGCACTGGCCTGGCCAGCAATTATTCGGTCAGCAATCCGACCGGCGTGACGGGCGACATCACGCCCAAAGCCTTGACAGTCAGCGGCCTGGTGGCCGCCAACAAGGTGTATGACGCCACCACCAAGGCCACCGTCACCGGTGGCACCCTGAGTGGCCTGGTCGGCGGGGAAACCCTGGGCCTGTCCGGCCTGAGCGGTACATTTGTCAACAAGAACGCCGGCACCGCCAAGGCGGTCACCATCAGCGGCGCGACGCTGGCCGACGGCACTGGCCTGGCCAGCAACTACACGGTCAGCAACCCGACCGGCGTGACGGCCAATATCAACCAGGCCACCATCAGCTCGGTCACCAATGTGGTGGCCGACAGCAAGGTCTACGATGGCGGCACCAGTGTCACCTTCGGCTCGGCCACGGCCACCTTCAACGGCATGCTCAGCGGCGACAGCCTGGCGATCGGCGCCACCAAGGCCTCGTTCAGCGACAAGAACGCGGGCACTGGCAAGGCGGTTACCATCTCCTTCCTGACCCTGGGCGGTACCGATGCGGGCAACTACCTGCTGGCCAGCAGCACCGCGACCGGTACCGGCACCATCACGCCGAAGGCGCTGACGATCAGCGGCATGTCGGTAACCAACAAAGTCTATGACGGCACCACCAAGGCCACCCTGGCGGGCGGCTCGGTCGTCGGCCTAGTCGGTTCGGAAAACATCGGCGTGACGGGCTTGTCGGCGACGTTTGACGACAAGAACGCCGGTACCGGCAAGACGGCGACGGCCACCGGCGCCACCCTGGTCGACGGCGTCAACGGCGGCCTGGCGGCCAACTACACGATCAGCAATCCGACCGGCCTGCTTGCCAATATCACGCCGAAAGCGTTGACGGTGACGGGCGTGACGGCCACCACGCGCGCTTATGACGGCACCCTGGCGGCCACGCTGTCGGGTGGCAGCCTGAGCGGCCTGGTCAGCGGTGAAACGCTGGTGGTGTCGGGCGGCACCGGCGCGTACGCCGACAAGAACGCGGGCACGGGCAAGGCGGTGACGGTCACGGGCGTCGGCATTGCCGACGGCACGGGCCTGGCCAGCAATTACACGGTCAGCAATCCGACCGGCGTCACCGGCACCATTACGCAGAAGGCCCTGACGGTCACCGGCGCGCTGGCGGCCGACAAAACCTATGACGGCAGTGTCGCCGCCGGTTTGACGGGCGGCACGCTCGACAGCAGCGGCTTTGTCGGCGGTGAAACAGTCAACCTGGCCAGCCTCACCGGCGCGTTCGCCGACAAGAATGCCGGCAGCGGCAAGGCCGTCAGCGTCACCGGCGGCACCTTGTCCAACGGCACCAACGGCGGCCTGGCCAGCAACTACTCGGTCGGCCCTGTCACGGGCCTGACGGCCAGCATCGCGCAAAAAGCCCTGACGGTCAGCGGCCTGGTGGCCGCCAACAAGGTGTATGACGCCACCACCAAGGCCACCGTCACCGGCGGCACCCTGAGCGGCCTGGTCGGCGGCGAAACGCTGAGCCTGTCCGGCCTGAGCGGTACGTTTGTCAACAAGAACGCCGGCACCGCCAAGGCGGTCACCATCAGTGGTGCGACGCTGGCCGACGGCACTGGTCTGGCCAGCAACTACACGGTCAGCAACCCGACCGGCGTGACGGCCAATATCAACCAGGCCACCATCAGCTCGGTGACCAATGTGGTGGCCGACAGCAAGGCCTACGATGGCGGCACCGCTGTCACCTTCGGCTCGGCCACGGCCACCTTCAACGGCATGCTCAGCGGTGACAGCCTGGCGATCGGCGCCACCAAGGCCTCGTTCAGCGACAAGAACGCGGGCACCGGCAAGGCGGTCACCATCTCCTTCCTGACCCTGGGCGGCACCGATGCGGGCAACTACCTGCTGGCCAGCAGCACGGCGACCGGCACCGGCACCATCACGCCGAAGGCACTGACGATCAGCGGCATGTCGGTGATCAACAAAGTCTATGACGGCACCACCAAGGCCACCCTGGCGGGCGGCTCGGTCGTCGGCCTGGTCGGTTCGGAAAACATCGGCGTGACCGGCTTGTCGGCGACGTTTGACGACAAGAACGCCGGCACCGGCAAGACGGCGACGGCCACCGGCGCGTCCCTGGTCAACGGCGTCAACGGCGGCCTGGCCGCCAACTACACGATCAGCAACCCGACCGGCCTGCTTGCCAATATCACGCCGAAAGCCCTGACGGTGACGGGTGTGACGGCGGCCAGCCGCGACTACGATGGCACCAAGGCCGCTGCCCTGAGTGGCGGCAGCCTGAGTGGCGTCGTGACGGGCGAAAGCCTGACGCTGTCGGGCCTGAGCGGCAGTTTTGCCACTCAAAATGCCGGCAATAATATCGTGGTGACAGTCAGCGGCGCGCAGTTGGCCGATGGCGCCAACGGCCTGGCCAGTAATTACACGGTCAGTAATTACACGGTCAGTAATCCGGGCAACGTGGCAGCCAATATCACGCAAAAAGCGCTGACGATCAGCGGCATGAGCGCCAGCGGCAAGGTGTACGACGGAACGTTCGATGCGGTCTTGTCGGGTGGTACCTTGCAGGGTCTGGTGAATGACGAAACCATCACCATCACCGGCAAGACCGGCGTATTTACCGACAAGAACGCCGGCTTGGGCAAAGACGTGCGCGTGCAAACCCTGGAATTGACCAACGGTACTGGATTGGCCAGCAATTATTCCGTCAGCGTGCCGATGGATATGAAGGCCAACATTGCGCAGAAAGAACTGGCGGTCGGTAACGTAACGGCACTCGACAAAATCTATGATGGTACGGTGGGCGCCAGTTTTACGGGCGGTACCCTGTCTGGCTTTGTCAAGGATGAAACGGTCGGCCTGGCTAGCCTGGCCGGCAAGTTTGCCGACCAGAATGCAGGCAGCGGCAAGGACGTGAGTATCACCGGCGGTACCCTGAGCGATGGTGCCAATGGCGGACTGGCCAGTAACTATATCGTCGCCAGCAGTGCCGGCCTGAGCGCCAGCATCAGCCAAAAAGTGTTGACGATAACGGGTGTCACGGCAGGCAACAAGACCTATGACGGTAACGACAAGGCGACGTTGACCGGTGGCGTGTTGAATGGCCTGGTGGGCACGGAAACCTTGAGCCTGTCCGGCCAGAGTGGCGTGTTCAGTGACAAGAATGTGGGCATCGGCAAGGATGTGACGGTCAACGGCGCCACCTTGGGCAATGCGGGTTCTGGCGCCACGGCTGGCCTGGCCAGCAATTACAAGGTCGACAATGCGACCGGCGTCAAAGCCGATATCGCACAGAAAGCAGTGACGGTCAGCGGTGCCACAGCGCTCGACAAGATCTATGACGGCAACACGGTGGCAGCGCTGGCGGGCGGCGCCCTGAATGGCCTGGTGGACGGCGAAACCCTGGCCTTGTCGGCGGCATTTGCCGATAAGAACGCGGCGGCCGGCAAGGCCGTGACGGTTGCTCTCAACGATGGCAGCGGTCTGGCCGGCAACTATGTGCTGAACAATCCGACCGGCCTGACGGCGGCCATCACGCCCAAGGCGCTGACGGTGAGCGGCGTGACGGCAGGCAACAAGACCTACGATGGCACGCGGGCGGCCTCGTTGTCGGGTGGTACCTTGAATGGCCTGGTCGGCACGGAAACCCTGAGCCTGTCTGGCCAGAGTGGCGTGTTCAGTGACAAGAATGCCGGCATAGGCAAGGATGTGACGGTCAGCGGCGCCACCCTGGGCAATGCGGGCTCGGGCGCCACGGCGGGCCTGGCCAGCAACTACACGGTCGGCAATGCGACCGGCGTCAAAGCCGATATCGCGCAGAAACAGCTGACGGTCGGTGGTATTACCGCAGGCAACAAGGTCTACGATGGCGGCACCGCTGCGGCGCTCGATACCGGCAGCGCGACATTCGGCGGCCTGGTCACGGGCGACAGCTTGAATGCCTCGGCCAGTGGCGCCTTCAGCGACAAAAACGCGGCGGCCGGCAAGACCGTCAATATCAGCGGCATCGTGCTCGGTGGCGTGGACGCGGGTAACTACACGCTCGACAGCACCACGGCCACCGCCAAGGCTGACATTACGGCCAAGGCGCTGACGGTGACGGGCCAACTGGCGGGCAACAAGGTCTATGACGGCAATACCGTTGCCAGCCTGTCCGGCGGCGCGCTGAGCGGCCTGGTGGACGGTGAGACATTAGGCATTGCAGGTCAAACTGCCGAGTTCAGCGACAAGAACGCGGCCAATGGCAAAACCGTGACGGTCACCGGCACGACCCTGGTCGATACCTCCACGGGCCTGGCATCGAACTACTCGGTCAGCAACCCGACCGGCTTGACGGCCAGCATTACGGCCAAGGCCTTGACGGTGACGGGCCAGTTGGCCGGCAACAAGGTCTATGACGGCAATGCGCAAGCCAGCCTGTCCGGCGGCGCCTTGAGCGGGCTGGTGGCCGGTGAAACCCTGGGCTTTGGCGGCCAGAGCGCCGTCTTCAGCGACAAGAACGCGGCCAATGGCAAGACGGTGACGGTGACCGGCACGACCCTGGTCGATACCGCCACGGGCCTGGCATCGAACTACTCGGTCAGCAACCCGACTGGCCTGACGGCCAGCATTACGGCCAAGGCGCTGACGGTGACGGGTCAACTGGCGGGCAATAAAGTCTACGACGGCAATACGGTCGCCAGCCTGTCCGGCGGCGCCTTGAACGGCCTGATTGCCGGTGAAACGCTGGGCTTTGGTGGTCAAAACGCCGTGTTCAGCGACAAGAACGCGGCCAATGGCAAGACCGTGACGGTCACCGGCACGACCCTGGTCGATACCGCCACGGGCCTGGCATCGAACTACTCGGTCAGCAACCCGACCGGCTTGACGGCCAGCATTACGGCCAAGGCCTTGACGGTGACCGGCCAACTGGCGGGCAATAAAGTCTATGACGGCAATACCGCGGCGCAATTGTCCGGTGGCACCCTGAGTGGCCTGGTCGCTGGCGAGACCCTGGTGATCGGTGGCCAGAACGCGACGTTTGCCGACAAGAATGCCGGCACCGCCAAGGCCGTGACGGTGACGGGCACGACCCTGGTCGATACCGCCACCGGCCTGGCCAGCAACTATACGGTCAGCAACCCGACCGGCCTGACGGCCAGCATCACGGCCAAGGCCCTGACGGTGACCGGCCAACTGGCTGGCAATAAAGTCTATGACGGCAATACGCAAGCCAGCCTGTCCGGCGGCGCCTTGAGCGGCCTGGTGGCGGGCGAGACGCTGGCCTTCGGCGGCCAGACCGCCGTGTTCAGCGACAAGAACGCGGCCAATGGCAAAGCGGTGACGGTCACCGGCACCACCCTGGTCGATACCGCCACCGGCCTGGCCAGCAACTATACGGTCAGCAACCCGACCGGCTTGACGGCCAGCATCACGGCCAAGGCTTTGACGGTCACGGGCCAACTGGCGGGCAATAAAGTCTATGACGGCAATGCGCAAGCCAGCCTGTCCGGCGGCGCCTTGAGCGGGCTGGTGGCCGGTGAAACGCTGGGCTTTGGCGGCCAGAACGCCGTCTTCAGCGACAAGAACGCGGCCAATGGCAAGACCGTGACGGTCACTGGCACAACCCTGCTCGATACCGCCAACGGCCTGGCCAGCAACTATACGGTCAGCAACCCGACCGGCTTGACGGCCAGCATTACGGCCAAGGCCCTGACGGTGACGGGCCAGCTGGCTGGCAATAAAGTCTATGACGGCACGGCGCAAGCCAGCCTGTCTGGCGGCACCTTGAGCGGCCTGGTCGCTGGTGAAACCCTGGTGATCGGTGGCCAGAACGCAACGTTTGCCGACAAGAACGCCGGCACCGCCAAGGCCGTCACGGTGACGGGCACGACCCTGGTCGACACTAGCACCGGCCTGGCCAGCAACTATACGGTCAGCAATCCGACCGGCCTGACGGCCAGCATCACGCCGAAAACCCTGACGGTGGCCGGTCAATTGGCCACCAACAAGGTGTATGACGGCACGACGGCGGCGCAATTGTCCGGCGGCGTGCTGGCGGGCCTGGTGGCGGGCGAAAGCCTGGGCCTGGCGGGCCAGACGGCGACGTTTGCCGACAAGAACGCGGCCACCGCCAAGGCGGTGACGGTGACCGGCACGACCCTGGTCGATACCAGCACCGGCCTGGCCAGCAACTATACGGTCAGCAATCCGACCGGCTTGACGGCCAGCATCACGCCGGCCAGCCTGCTGGTGCGCGCCACGGGAGCCGCATCGCGCGTGTATGACACCACCACCAACGCCAGCGTGACCCTGGGCGACAACCGTATCGCCGGCGACGTGCTGACCATCAGCAACAGCGGCGCCAGCTTTGCCGACAAGAACGCCGGCGCCAACAAGACGGTGACGGTGAACGGCATTGCGCTCGGCGGCGCGGATGCGGGCAACTATATTGTCAACACGACGGCGACCACCACGGCCAGCATCACGCAGGCGGCGCTGGGGGTCAAGGTGGACAACGCCGAGAAAGACCAGGGCCGCGCCAATCCTGCCTTCACGGCCAGCTACACGGGCTTGCTGGGTGGCGATACACTGGCGAACGAGGTCAGCGGCAATCTGGCCTTCACCACGCCAGCCACCACCGGCTCGCCATCGGGCAGCTATGTGGTGTCGGCGGCCGGCCAGGCATCGACCAACTATGCGCTGACCTACACGCCGGGCGTGCTGACGGTCAATCCGACCGAAGCGCTGCAAAGCGCGGTGGCCAGCGTGATCGCGGCGGTCAATGTGGCGCCATCGCAAGGCAATATGGTGCAGGCCGAGGTGGTGGCGAAAGGGGAAACCGTCGCCAGCAAGGAGGACGCGGTGCAAGTGGCGGTGGAGGGCAGCCAGCCGCAGCAGCAGGGCAGCGCGCCGGTGGTGCAGACGACGGCCTCGGTGAACAGCAATGTGTTGCCGGGCTTGCGCCTGAATGTGATCGATACGGGCCTGCGCTTGCCGGTGGAGACTGGCAGCACCAGCATCGAAAGCCAGTAAGCATGGGCTAGCCGGGCTTGCCGGTTGAAGTGCCGCTTCGCGAACCATGCGAAGCGGCATTTTTTTTGCCGTCCCGCCATCTGCCGGCCATCTATAATCAGCCCATGGACATCTTCAATCTGACAGGAATGCAATGACCCCCAATTTTATCGGCGTGAGCGGCTTGCCGCGTGCGGGTTCCACCCTGATGTGCCAGTTGCTGGCGCAGCATCCGGACGTCCACAGCGAAGGCAACAGTTCCCCCGTATGCAGTGCCCTGCAGAACATGCGGCGCACGATCAGCGACGATCCGTTTTTCCTGTCCCAGCTCGATACCGCTTTCGACGCCAGTTATGCCCACCTGAAGACGGCGATGCAAGGCTTTCTGCGGGGCTGGTACCAGGATTGCGGCAAGCTGGCCGTGGTCGACAAGAACCGCGCCTGGCTGCACGCGGTGGAAATGCTGTTGCAGCTGGCGCCGGAAGCGAAGCTGATCGTCTGCGTGCGTGAACTGGGGCAGGTGTATGGTTCGGTCGAAGCCCAGCACCAGCGCACCATCCTGCTCGACTTTATCGATCACCTGGGCGACTACGACCGGCTGGGCCGGGCCGACATGCTGTTCGCCAAGGACCGCACCATCGGCTCCCCCTTGAACGCCCTGCAGGCGGTGCTGGACTTGCCTTTGGCGGTGCAGCAAAAACTGTATGTGGTGCGTTTCGAGGATTTGATGGCGCGGCCAGGCGAATGCATGTCGCATCTGTATGCCTGGCTGGGTCTGGCGCCGTTCCAGATCGATCCGGACAATCTGCGCGTGGGCTTGCGCGAAAGCGACAGTCACTACCGCATGAAATATACGCACCGGCAATTTGCCAGCATCCGTGCGCCGCAGCCGCATGCGATACCGCCGCGCATCCAGCAGCAGATCGAGAGCGCCTACGGCTGGTTTTACGAGATGTATTATCCGCGCGTCGCCGCAAAGGGCTGACACCAGGCAAAAAAAAGGCGGAACCGAAGTTCCGCCTTTTTATATCAGCCAGCGCTTAGAACCAGGCTTCAACCTGGAAGCCGTACGAGGTGCCGCTGGTGTTGTTGTTGTTGTAGATCGGGCCGCCGTTGTTCGACGCGTTGACCGACGCGGTGGCCGCATCGTTCCATTTGCCGTAGGTGACAAAAGCGCGCAGTTCAGGACGCGACCACAGGCCAGGACCTGCCGAAATCGCCGGAGCGATGGTCAGCTTGGTCAGGCGCTTGGCCGGGCCACCCGATTGCGTCACGCGGTCCGTGCCCAGTTCGCCAATCAGCTTGAAGTTGTTGGTGAATGCGTACACAGGACGCACGCCGACCGAAGTCCAGGTCGAGGAACCGGTGGCGTTCGACTCGTCTTTTTGCCACAGGGCGACCAGTTCCATGCCGAAGTTTTCCATCGGCTGGATGGCCATGTCATTGAACACGCGGGTACGCTTGCGGTCCGAACCGTAGCCGGTGTTGCCCGAGGCGCCGAACTGGCCGTTGCCGTCGCCGCCGATACCAGGACCGGTGCCGTACTGCACGCCGAAGGTATTGCCGCCGCCGAAGACTTTACCTTGACGGTGGAATGCCGACAGCTGCCAGCCGTTGTGTTTCGGGCCGTAGATATCGGTGTCCTTGCCTTCGGCCGTGATGATGGTCGCGGCGATGTCCAGGGTACCGTTGGTGTTGACAGGAATTTCACCGTAGATGAAGTTCTGGCGCACGGCCGAACGGGTGCCGGCGATCGCGCCGGTCACGGTGCGGGCGTTGATGTCGTTGTCCTTGAAGAAGGCGTACGAGAATTTACCCGGGCCCACTGGAATGCGGTCCAGGCCGGCGCCGGTACCGTTCATGTTGATGTACTGCAGATCCAGCATGTGGATGTCAGGACGGTAGTAGAAACGTTTGCCGACCCAGGCCGTGCCGCCGTTCAGGAAGTCAAGTCCCTGTGCTTCGACGTAGGCTTTGACGATGCCGACCTTGTTGTCGCCGAAATCGGAGTTCGGTGCGTAGGCGTTGACCCAGACGGTGGCCATGTAGGTCACGTCGCCGGATTTGGCGATGGCTTTGGTGTAGCCGAATTCGGTATAGGCGTCGCACTCATTGCCCAGACGATATTTCATGGTGTTGCCACCCAGGCCGAAGCAGCCTTGTGAGCCGCCGTCACTGGAAGTGTTGCTGCCGGCGCCAGCGCGCAGGTAGCCGTGGAAGCCTTCGGAATCGGATGGGTACATCGGGTCGGCCATGGCCGAGCCGCTGGCGATGGCCAGCAGGGCGAGGGTCAGGGCGGCCGGCAGGGATTTCATTGCAGTGCGATTCATGCTGTCTCCAAGGTCACTATGTTGAACGCGACAGGGGTGTCCCCGGTACGTTGCGCGGTCTCATGCCGCAAACAAAGTCTAGCAGCGCTTTTTTTGCGACCCTGATACAAAAGCTACAAGTGTTGATACTTTCTTTCAAAGTGTTGTTTTTTGAAAATGTCGATACTCTCGCGCATTGACAAGCTGCAAAAGAGTATTGAATTGCGGTTTCGGAGTATCAGAAAGTATCAAAGTACGGTGATACATTGTGGTCGTGGTGCCAATGCAGTCGATTTCCTGGCATGACCAACGACAAAAAACACTGGAGACAAACATGAAACGTATCGCCATTGCCGCGCTGTGCGCCGGCGCCTTCGCCATCAGCACGTCCGCCGCTGCCGCCACCGACCTCGTCATCGCTACCGTCAACAACGGTCACATGATCGAAATGCAAAAGCTCAGCAAGTTCTTCGAGCAGGCCAATCCCGATATCAAACTGAAATGGGTGACCCTGGAAGAGGGCATCCTGCGCCAGCGCATGACGACCGATATCGCCACCAAGGGCGGCCAGTTCGACGTGATGACCATCGGCCTGTATGAAACGCCGATCTGGGGCAAGAAAAACTGGCTGATCCCGATCAAGCCTGACGCCAAATACGACATCGACGACCTGCTGCCATCGATCCGCGAAGGCCTGTCCGGCGACGGCAAGCTGTACGCGTCGCCGTTCTACGGCGAAAGCTCGATGATCATGTACCGCAGCGACCTGGTGAAAAAAGCCGGCATGACGATCGAAGACCGTCCAAGCTGGAACCAGTTGCGCGACGTGGCCGCCAAGATCCACGATCCGGCCAACGGCGTGTATGGCATCTGCCTGCGCGGCAAACCGGGCTGGGGCGACAACATGGCCCTGATCACCACCATGGCCAATTCGTTCGGCGGCCAGCTGTTCGACATGAAATGGAAGCCGCAATTTACCAGCAAGCCATGGAAAGACGCGGTCACCATGTATGTCGACCTGATGAAAAAATACGGTCCGCCGGGCGCCGCCGCCAACAGCTTCAATGAAAACCTGGCGCTGTTCAACCAGGGCAAGTGCGGCATCTGGATCGACGCCACCATCGCCGCGTCGTTCATTACCGACCCGAAACAGAGCAAGGTCGCCGACAAGGTGGCGTTTGCCCAGTCGCCGGTCGGCACTACCGAACGCGGCGCCAACTGGCTGTGGATCTGGTCGCTGGCAATTCCGGCAAGCACCAAGCATGTGAATGAAGCGCAGCGCTTCATCAACTGGGCCACCTCGCCTGACTACATCAAGCTGGTCGCCAAGGAAACCAGCTGGGCCAACGTGCCGACCGGCACGCGCAAATCCACCTATGCCAATCCGGAGTTCCAGAAAGTGGCGAAATTTGCCGCCGCCGAAGGCAAGGCCCTGACCACCACCCGCAACGTGCAAAGCACCTTGCTGCCATCGCCTTACGTGGGCGTGCAATTCGCCTCGATCCCCGAATTCCAGGTGATCGGCGTGGCGGCCGGCCAGCAGATGGCTGCCGCCCTGCTGGGCAAGGTCACGGTGGACCAGGCGCTGGAACTGTCGCAGCAGACAGCCGAGCGTGAGATGCGCAAGGGCGGCTACTACAAATAAGACCGTCCTGGTCTTGTAGTTTGCTTTGTAAAACAGGCGAGGTGATAGCTCTGGCGCAAGCCGGTGCTATCACCTCCCACGCCCCAAGAGAACTCCTATGAAACGCATTATCCCCCGGACCTTGCTGACGCCGGCAGTCGTTGCCGTCTCCGTCATTTCCGTCATTCCCCTGCTGATCACGCTGTATTACGCCTTCGTGCGTTATTCCATGCTCGATCCGAGCGGCCATCCTTTCCATGGCCTGGACAATTTCCACTTCTTCTTTACCGATGCCGCCTTCCTGCCGGCATTGCAGAATACGTTTACCCTGCTGTTTTCCGTGATGCTGATCACGGTGCTGCTGGGCGCCGCGCTGGGCCTGCTGATCAATGAAGCGTTCCCGGGCCGCGCCATCGTGCGCGTGCTGCTGATTTCGCCGTTCCTGGTAATGCCGGCGGTCAATGCCCTGATGTGGAAGAACATGCTGCTCAACCCGATCTACGGCCTGTTCGCGCAGATCAGCATCTTCTTCGGCGCCGCGCCGGTCGACTGGCTGTCGGCCCATCCGCTGGTGTCGATCATCATGATGGTGTCGTGGCAATGGCTGCCGTTTGCCTGCCTGATCTTCATGACGGCGCTGCAATCGATGGACCGCGAACAGCTGGAAGCGGCGCGCATGGACGGCGCCAACTACCTGCAGCAGCTGCGCTACCTGTACATCCCGCACCTGGGACGCGCGGTGTCGGTGGTGCTGATGATCGAAATGATCTTCCTGTTGTCGGTGTTTGCCGAAATCTTTACCACGACGGGCGGCGGGCCGGGCTTCGACACGACCACCATCACCTTCATGATCTACCAGCAAGCGCTGCTGTCCTACGACATCGGAGCGGCTTCCGCCGGCGCGCTGTTCGCCGTGCTGATCGCTAACATTGCCGCCTTCTTCCTGATGCGCGTCATCGGCAAGAATCTGTCGAAATAAGGAGACCACCATGCACAATAAATTTGCTTTGTATGGCCGCACGGTGGCCGCCTGGCTGTTCGCGCTGCTGCTGTTCTTTCCCATCTTCTGGCTGGGACTGATGGCCTTCAAGACGGAAGGGCAGGCCATTTCCACGCCGCCGCTGCTGTTCTTCGGGCCCACGCTGGACAGCTTCCGCGAAGTGCTGGCGCGCGACAATTACTTTGGCTACGCCTGGAACTCGCTGTTTACCAGCGTCGTCTCGACCGCCATCGGCCTGCTGATCGCGATTCCCGCCGCCTACTCGATGGCGTTTTTCCCGACCGGCGGCACCATCGGCCTGCTGAAGTTCATGCTCAGCTCGCGCTACATGCCCGGCGTGGGCGCGCTGATGCCGATCTATATCTGCTACCAGTACTTCGGCCTGCTCGATACCCGCGTCGGTCTCACCATCATGTTCATGCTGATGAACCTGCCCATCATGATCTGGCTGCTGTACACCAGCATGAAGGAACTGCCGCGCGAAATCCTGGAAGCGTCGCGCATGGACGGCGCCACCGTCTGGGACGAGTTCCGCCATGTGGTGCTGCCGCTGTCGGTGGGCGGCATCGCCTCGACCGCGCTGGTGTGCATGGTGTGGTCGTGGAATGAATCGTTCTGGTCGCTGAACCTGGGCGCCTCGAACGCCGGCACCCTGGCCTGGCTGATCGCCTCGTACTCCAGCCCCGAAGGCCTGTTCTGGGCCAAATTGTCGGCCGCGTCCCTGATGGCGATCGCGCCCATCATGGCGCTGGGCTGGTTCTGCCAGAAGCAGTTAGTACAAGGCATGACCTTCGGCGCAGTCAAATAACTACAGAATAGAGACACATATCATGGCTTATCTTCAACTGAGCAATATCGAAAAATTCTTCGGCGAGCACCGCGCCATCAAGGGCATCGACCTGGAAATCAAGCAGGGCGAGTTCGTCGTGTTTGTCGGCCCGTCGGGCTGTGGCAAGTCGACCCTGCTGCGCCTGATCGCCGGCCTGGAACCGATCGACGGCGGCAAGCTGTCGCTCGACGGGCGCGACATCACGGGCCTGCCATCATCGAAGCGCGACCTGGCGATGGTGTTCCAGTCTTATGCGCTGTACCCGCACATGACGGTGTTCCAGAACATGTCGTTCGCGCTGAAACTGGCCGGCGTCGATCCGAAGATCATCCGCGAAAAAGTCGACAAGGCGGCCGCCATCCTCGACCTGGGGCGCTACCTGGAACGCACGCCGAAAGAGCTGTCCGGCGGCCAGCGCCAGCGCGTGGCGATCGGCCGCGCCATCGTGCGCGATCCGAAAGTGTTCCTGTTCGACGAACCGCTGTCGAACCTCGACGCGGCGCTGCGCGTGCAGACCCGCATCGAGATCGCCAAGCTGCACCGCGAACTGGGCGCCACCACCATCTATGTCACGCACGACCAGGTCGAGGCGATGACCCTGGCCGACCGCGTGGTGGTGCTGCGCGACGGCCAGATCGAACAGCATGGCTCGCCCCTGGAGCTGTACGACCGGCCGGCGAACCGCTTCGTGGCCCAGTTTATCGGCACGCCGAGCATGAACGTGGTGCCGGCCGACGCCGCGCCGCAATTGCTGGCGCAGGCGGGCAGCGCGGCCAAGGCCGACGGCTTTGTCGGCATCCGCCCCGAGCACGTGCACCTGGGCGCGGCCCAGCCGGGCAGCGTGCCCGTCACCGTCGAGCTGGTCGAGTCGCTGGGCGTGGAAACCCTGACTTATGTACGCCTGGCCAACAACGTGCAGGTGGTGTCGCGCGGCGCCGAGCGCAGCAGCCTGCATCCGGGCCAGCAGACGCAGCTGACGTTCGAACCGGGATTTGTCCATTATTTTGACCGCGACGGCAAGACCTATGCCGGCGCGAAGGGAGCTTGACCATGAATGCCATCGCATTGAAACAAGAGACGCTGGCCCAGCTGCCGGCAGACATCCAGGTGCCGGCCTACGCGCGCGGCACGCTCACCCCCAGCATCGTGCATATCGGCGTGGGCGGCTTTTACCGTGCCCACCAGGCCGTCTACCTCGATGACCTGCTGGCCCTGCCGGGCCATGAGCAGTGGGGCTATTGCGGCGTGGGCTTGCTGCCGCACGACGCCGCCATGCGCGACGCCATGCAGTCGCAGGACTGTCTGTACACGGTGGTCGAACGCAGCGCGCAGGGCGACACGGCGCGCGTGATCGGCTGCATCGGCGAGTATCTGTACGCGCCGGAAAACCCGCAGGCGGTGCTGGAAAAGCTGGCCGACCCGGCCACCCGCATCGTCTCGCTGACGATTACCGAAGGCGGCTACTACGTCAACCAGGGCACGGGCGAATTCGACGCCGGCCACCCCGATATCGTCTACGAGCTGGCCAACCCGCAAGCGCCGCGCTGCTCGTTCGGCTACCTGCTGGCCGCACTCGGCCTGCGCCGCGCGCGCGGCCTGGCGCCGTTTACCATCATGTCCTGCGATAACCTGCAAAACAATGGCGACGTCACGCGCACCATGCTGCTGGCGTTTGCGCGCCTGGTCGACGCCGGCCTGGCCAGCTGGATCGAGGCCGGCTGCGCTTTCCCGAACAGCATGGTCGACCGTATCACGCCGGCCACCACCGACGAGCACCGCGCGCTGGTGCGGGAATCGTTCGGCATTATCGACGCCTGGCCGGTGGTGTGCGAACCATTCCGCCAGTGGGTGATCGAGGACGAATTTCCGCACGGCCGTCCGACCTGGGAACTGGTCGGCGCGCAGATGACGCACGATGTGCTGCCGTATGAAAAAATGAAGCTGCGCCTGCTGAACGCCAGCCACCAGGCGCTGTGCTATATCGGCATGCTGCTCGGCTACACCTACGCGCATGAAGCGATGGCGGACGCCGGCATCCGTCAACTGGTGCGGCGCATGATGGATCGTGAAGTCACGCCGCTGCTGGAAGAAGTCGAGGGCATCGACCTGGCCAGCTACAAGGACACCCTGATCGAGCGCTTTTCGAATCCGGCCGTGCGCGACCAGCTGGCGCGCATCGGCACCGAAGGCTCGGCGCGCATCCCGAAATTCGTGCTGCCTTCCGTGCGCGAAGCGCTGGCGCAGGGCGGCGGCATCAAGCTGCTGGCGTTCACGGTGGCTTGCTGGTTCCGCTACCTGGAAGGCCATGACGACAATGGTCTCGCCATGCCGCTCAACGATCCGCATGGCGTGCGCCTGCGCGAGCTGGCCCTGCATGGCGGCGCGGACGCCACCGCGCTGCTGTCGATGCGCGAGCTGTTCGGCGACCTGTCCGACACGCCGGCGTTTACCCAGGCGGTCGGGCTGTCGCTGGCCAGCCTGTACGACCTCGGCGCGCGCCTGGCGCTCGACCAGGCCGTCGCCTGAGGCAGCCGCACGGTGCGCGCCACGCCTAAAAAGGCCGAGTATCCGCTGCCGCAGATGGAGCACGAGCAGCAGCGCGATGCCACGCCGGGCTTCGAACCCAAGGGCAGCTATGGCTTCATCCGCTACCTGGAGCACGGCTTTCCGAACTCGCTGGTGCGCTGGCATTACCACGACGAGTACGAGCTGCACCTGATCGTGGAAAGCTCGGGCAAGGTCTTCGTCGGCGATTATATCGGCCAGTTCACGCCTGGCCACCTGGTGCTGACGGGCCCGCGCGTGCCGCACAACTGGGTCTCGCTCGACACGCCGCCCGAAGGGGTGCGGCTACGCGACATGGTGATCCAGTTCGCCCATCCGCCGCTGGCCGCCATGGCGTCCGTGATGCCCGAGCTGAAGGACCTGTTTCCGCTGCTGCAGCGGGCCTTGCACGGTGTCGAGTTCTTCAATGTCAGCGAGCTGTCGCTGCGGCGTTTCCAGCGCATCCGCGACAGCAGCGGCCTGCCGCGCCTGATCGAATTCCTGACCCTGCTGGGCGAACTGGCGCAGACCAGCGACTACCAGCTGCTGTCGACCGTTCCGATGCAGTCGAGCGACGACGATGCCGCGCTGGCGCGCATCAGTTCGGCCATCAACTTCATCGTCCACAATTACAGCAGCCAGTTTTCGCTCAAGCAGCTGGCCGAACAGGTCGATATGCCGGAGCGGACCTTTTCGCGCTTCTTCCGCAGCGCCACCGGCAACAGCTTTACCGATTTCGTCAACCGCCTGCGCATCAACAAGGCCTGCCAGCTGCTGATGGAGACCGAGCATTACGTCAGCAATATCTGCTACGAGGCCGGCTTCAACAACGTGGCCAATTTCAACCGCCGCTTCCTGGAACTGAAAGGCATGACGCCGAAGGAATTCCGCCAGCAGGCACTGGGCCGCTTCGGTGAACAGGGGTAGCGACTTTGCCACCGTTTTGCGGTACATTGCATGCACTGGCAGCTGACCATAAAAAAACGAGACGAGCATGGAACAGACATGGCTGAAGGACGCGCAGCGCGAGATCGAGCGCAAGCCGCCCGAGCTGGAGCGCGAAAGCTACGACGGCATCATCAATTACCTGGAACACGGCTATCCCAGCTCGCGCGTGCGCTGGCACTGCCATGAAGAATACGAGCTGCACCTGATCGTCGCCACCAGCGGGCGCCTGTTCGTCGGCGACTATATCGGCGAATTCTCGCCCGGCCACCTGGTGCTGACGGGGCCGCGCCTGCCGCACAACTGGATATCGACCGTGGTGCCCGAAGGCGGGGTGCCGCTGCGCGACATGATCGTGCAGTTTTCGCATGCGCCGCTGGCCGGCGCCGCGCGCGTGATTCCCGAGCTGCGCGAACTGCTGCCGCTGCTGGAGCGCTCGAGCTATGGCGTGGAATTCTTCGACATGGGAAGCGAGGCCGAGCGGCACCTGGCCTGCATCCGCGCCACCCACGGCGCCGAGCGCTTCGGCCACTTCGTGCAATTGATGGTGGCGCTGGCGCGCACCGCCAATTACCGGCTGCTGTCGACCGCCTCGCTGCGTTCCTACGACGACGACGCCACCCTGGCCAAGGTCAACGCGGTGCTCAACTACATCACGGAAAACTACCGCGAGCCGATTTCGGCGGAAATGCTGGCCGAACAGGTGGGCATGTCGCTCAGTAAATTCTCGCGATTCTTCCGCAAGGCGACCGGCAACAGCTTTACCGACTTTATCAGCCGGCTGCGCATCAACAAGGCCTGCCAGCTGCTGATGGACACCGACCAATATGTCTCCAACGTCTGCTATGACGTGGGTTTCCAGAACGTGGCCAATTTCAACCGCCGCTTTTTGCAGGTCAAGGGCGTCACGCCGAAGGAGTTCCGGCGCCAGGCCGATGGCCGTTTTGGCGGTATCGGCGGGCCACCCGATCAATCTGTCGCATCGGCGCATCTCTCGTGACAATGCTGTCATACGCTTGTCATTTCGACACGGTAGGCTTCCCGGTTCTGATCCAAACCACCTTGAGGAAGCCGATGAACCATCCCCTGAACACCCTCCCGAAACTGAGCCTGCTGGCGCTTGCCGCCGGCCTGTGCCTGGCCGCCTGCGGCGGCAGCGACAGTCATGACGAAGCTGCCAAGCCGGTTGCCATGACCGGGGTGTTCCTCGACGGCGCCGTCGAGGGCCTGGAGTATGTGGCCGGCAGCGCCGCCAAGGCCAGCACCAATGCCAAGGGCGAATTCGTTTGCAATGCGGGCGACACCGTCACCTTCAGCGCCGGCGGCGTGGTGCTGGGCTCCACCCTGTGCAACCCCGTCGTCACGCCGCTGACGCTGGCCGCCAGCACCAGCGTGGCCGACGACAAGGTCGTCAACCGCCTGCTGGCGCTGCAGCTGCTGGACGACGACAGCGATCCGTCGAACGGCATCAGGATCACCAGCGAGGTCAGGAAGGCGCTGGCCGGCAAGACGCTGGACTTTGCCGCCGCCCCCGCCGCCTTCAATACGGCGCTGTCCGCGCAGCTGGCCACCCTGGGCGCCACATTCGCCGCGCGCACGGTCGACACCGAACGGCGGGCCCTGGTGCGCGAGCATTTCGAAGACACGCTGGCGTCGAAAGTGGGCACCCCCCTCAACGAAGCCTTGATGCAGACCACGCCACTGGGTGAAGTCAAGGTCACCGTCACGCGCTACCAGATCCAGGCGGCCAACAGTTTCTATGTGCCGTACGAGGGCGCCAACGCGAAAGTGAAAAGCGAGTTCCCGAACGGCTTTTTGCCATCGTACGGCTCCGGCCTGGCCTTCAAGGGCACGGCGGCCAATGGCGACCTGGAGTTCTATGGCCTGACCGACCGCGGCCCGAACGGCGACGGCCCGCTGGTGCCGGACCCGAACGTCAAGGGCGCCACCATCGGCAGCAAGATCTTCCCGTCGCCCAGCTTTGCGCCCGCGTTCGGCGTGATCACGGTGGGCAAGAACGGCGCCGTGCTGGCGTCTTCCACGCCGATCAAGGTCAGCGCCAGCATCAACACCTCGGGCCTGCCGGTGCCGGTGGGCGCGGTCGGCAATTCGGCCGAAATTCCCGTGATGGACGTGATGAAGTATGACGCCAGCGGCAAGGCCGTGTTCAATGCGGGCGGCCTCGATTCGGAAGCCATCGTGGTCGACAAGAAGCGCAACGCGCTGTGGGTCTCCGACGAATACGGTCCCTTCATCATCAAGCTCGATGCGGCCACCGGCGTGATCCAGGCCAAGTATGAACCGGGCAAGGGCCTGCCGGCATTGTTCGCAAAGCGCCGCGCCAACCGCGGCATGGAAGGCATGACCCTCGACACGTCCAACGACAAGCTGTACGCCTTTTTGCAAAGCCCGCTGACGGACGGCAGCGCCACCTATGCGGTGACTAAAAAAGCCGAACTGATCGAGCGTTATGCGCGCTTCACGCGCTGGATCGAATTCGACCCGGCGCTTGGGACCAGCGGCAGGAGTTTCGCCTATCCGCTCGACGCGGCCGACTACCAGGACGGACGCACCGGCAACGCCAAGCTGGGTGACGTGGTGGCGCTGGGCGGCGGCAAGTTCCTCGTGATCGAGCAGGGCGCCGCGCCTTCGGGCAAGGTGTTCAACAAACTGATGCTGGTCGACCTGAACGCGGCCACCGATATTTCGGCCGCCGCCTACAATGCCGCCAGCTCGGATCTGGAAAAGAGCAGCATGGCCGGTGCCGCCGTCAACGGCGCCGACTGGGCGCAGGTCAAGCCGATGAAGAAAACCCTGCTGCTGGACCTGAACGCGATCGGCTGGGCGGCGGAAAAAGCCGAAGGCCTGACCCTGGTCGACGGTTCGACCATTGCGCTGGCCAACGACAACGACTTCGGCATGAAGACCAAGGTGTTTGACGCGGCCGGCGTGGAAGTGGCGGGCGCCGATGTGACCAAATGCGTGGTGGATGCGAATGGCGTGATCGTCACCAGCACCGCAGTGGGCTGCAACGCCGCCAACACCATCCGCGTGGCGCGCGGCGAAGACCGCGAACGGCCAGCCCGGTTGTGGATCGTGAAGTTTGCCAAGGCGCTCAATACGTATTGAGCGTTGGCGGTGGTGGTGTCGGATTACGCGCTGTGCGCTCATCCGACCTACGACGTATGGTAGGTCGGATTAGGCCAAAGGCCGTAATCCGACAATCACCGCTTACTTCCTGGTATAGGTATTCAACCAGTCCAACACGGTGTGATGCCACAGCAGCGAGTTCGCCGGTTTCAGTACCCAGTGATTCTCGTCCGGGAACACCAGCAGCTTGCTTGGCACGTTCTGGCGCTGCAGCGCGGTAAAGGTGCCCAGGCCTTGCGTGGTCGGGATGCGGAAGTCCAGGTCGCCCTGGACCACCAGCATCGGCGTTTTCCAGTTCTTCACGTAGTTGACCGGGTTGAACTGCTCGTGCCTGGCCGCCGCGTCATAATAAGTGCCGCCGTTTTCCCACTCGTTGAACCACAGTTCTTCGGTCGAGTAGTACATGGCGCGGTTATCGAACACGCCGTCGTGGTTGACCAGGCATTTGAAACCGTCCGGCCAGTTGCCGGCGATCCAGTTCATCATGTAGCCGCCATACGACGCGCCCAGCGCGCAGCTGCGTTCGCGGTCCAGCCATGCGAACTTCTGCGTGGCCGCTTCCAGCCCTTTTTGCAGGTCGACCAGTGGCTTGCCGCCCCAGTCGCCGCTGATCGAGTCGGTGAACTGTTGGCCGTAGCCGGTCGAACCGTGGAAGTCGATAAAGACGGTGGCGTAGCCGGCGCCCGCATACACCTGCGGATTCCAGCGGTAGCTCCAGCTGTTGCCGAAGCTGCCTTGCGGACCGCCGTGCACGAGGAAGGCGATCGGATACTTTTCGCCGGCCTTGGCGTTCCACGGCTTCATCACGTGACCGTAGACAGTTTCGCCATTCGCGCCGGCAAACGAAAACTGCTCGTATTCGCCGAAACGCACGTCGGCCAGCGCGGCAGCATTCTGCTTCGTCAGCTGCACCATCGGTGCCGATTCGGACTTGGCGTCGAGCTTGCGCTGGTACAGCTGCGCGCCCGAGGCCAGGTTGGCCTGCGTCAGCACGATGGTATTGCCGCGCACGTCGAACTCGCCGACGGCGCCCTTGCCGGTCAGGGCCGACACCTTGCCGCTGGCGGCGTCGATATGGAACAGGCGGTGCTGGCCCACGTCATCGGCCGAGACCAGGAAGGCCTTGCCGTCCGGCGTCCAGCGGAAATCGGCGACCGAGCGGTCCCAGTCGTCGGCCACGGTGCGCTTCTTGCCGGTGGCGACATCCATCAGCACCAGGTGGAAGCGGTCCGCTTCGAAGCCGGGCTTGGTCATGGCGACATAGGCCAGCGTGCGGCCGTCCGGCGAGTACGTGGCTTTCGCGTCCCAGGCCGGATTGTCGGCAGTCAGGTTGCGCGGCGCTTCGCCGCCGATGGCGGGTATCGTGTAGACGTCGAAGTTGGTCGACCACGATTCGGTGCGGCCTGCCACGCGTACCGAGAAGGCCACCGTCTTGCCGTCCGGGCTGAAGTGGTATTCGCCGTTGTCGCCGAACGGTTTCGATGGCGCGTCGCCGTCGAGCGTGCCGCTCAGGCTGACCGGCGTGGCGCTGACCTTGCCGGTGGCGTCGATCGGCGCCGAGTACAGCGCGTTGCGGCGGCCATCGGCCCAGGTGTCCCAGTGGCGCACGAACAGCTGGTCGTAGACCAGGCCGGAGGCCTTGTTCTTTGCCTTGTCATCGAGGCGTTTTTTGGTGCAGGCGATGTCGGCGCAATCAAGATACACGCCCATGCTGAAGGCCAGGCGGTCGCCCTGCGGCGACAGGCGGTAGGTGTCGATGTCCAGCGCCAGGTCGGTGACTTTCGACGCTTCGCCGCCGTTCAGGGGCAGCTGCCATACTTGCGACGAGCCCGAGCGGCTTGAGAGGAAGTAGATGGCGTCGCCCTTGGGCGACCATTGCGGATCGCTGGCGCTGGCCTCGCCGTGCGTGAGCTGGCGCGGCGCGCTGTTCGGCGCGCGCAGGTCGATCATCCACAGCTGCGTGTTGCCGCGGTTTTTGTCGAGGTTGGTGCTGCGCACTGTGTACACCACGCGCGTGGCGTCCGGCGACAGCGCCGGGCTGCCGACACGTTCCATGGCAACCATGTCTTCGACGGTAAAACCGCGCGGCGCGGCCAGCGCCGGGATGGCGGCGGTGGTGGCCATGGCGGCACTGAATGCTCCCAAGAGCAGCAGACGTAAACTCATTCAAACTCCCGTTATGTTCAAGATCGATCTGGCCGGCTGTACCGCCGGCAGCCCGACATGATAGCAACAAAGCGGGTGTCGCTGCGGGAGTTGACCAGTGGTGGCAGAAGGCGGCATGCCAGTTGGTTGCCTGCGATTATTGCCAATCGGAACGGGGTCGCAAGGCGTAGCTGCTAGACTACGTTTCTTTTTTCATATGAGTATGCCGCCATGCGTTTGACGATTTTTGCCCTTGCCTTTGCCACTGTGTTTTCCGCCGGCGCTGTCCATGCCGCCACCACGCCGACCCAGGAGCAGATCCAGGTCGCCGTCGATGCGGGCGTGGCGAAAACCCAGTCCAGCATGCCGATCGCCGTCAAGGTCACCAGCCTGTCGGGCTGCCTGCCGTCGCCGGAAGTGAAAGAGGAAACCGTCTGCCTGGTCGGCATGAGCGCGGGCATGCGCGATGGTTTCATGGTGCTGCCGCTGCGCCAGGAGGGCGGCAACTGGGTTGGCGTCGAACGCAAGAACGCGCAGTTCCCCGGACCGGCGCCGGCCGAGGCCATGGCGCTGATACGCGCCTGGGCCAAGGAGGAAATGGCCAGGGATCCGGAGGCGGCCAAGGACAAGCAGATGCAGGAAGCGGCCACCACCATGCAGGTCAAATCGCTGGCCCATTGCGAAGTCAAGCGCAAGACGGGCTACCCAGGGCGATTGCATGAAGCATCAGTGCTTGGTGTGGCCGTAGGTCGAAAATATTGCTTGTAAACGCATTGAGAAAGG